>CAZFUQ010000026.1:16251-26512 GCA_964521905.1 uncultured Cellulosimicrobium sp. | reverse complement strand
CGCTGGCTCCAGGAGCACGGCGTGCGCATCTGGGACGAGTGGGCCGACGCCGACGGCGAGCTCGGCCCGGTCTACGGCGTCCAGTGGCGCTCGTGGCCGACGCCGGACGGTCGCCACGTCGACCAGGTCGCCCAGGTGATCGAGCAGATCCGCTCCAACCCCGACTCGCGCCGGCACATCGTCTCGGCGTGGAACGTCGCGGAGCTGGAGAACATGGCGCTCCCGCCGTGCCACGCGTTCTTCCAGTTCTACGTCGCCGACGGGAAGCTGTCGTGCCAGCTCTACCAGCGCTCGGCGGACCTGTTCCTCGGCGTGCCGTTCAACATCGCGTCGTACGCGCTGCTCGTCCACATGGTCGCGGCGCAGACGGGCCTCGAGGTCGGCGACTTCGTGTGGACCGGCGGGGACGTGCACATCTACGACAACCACGTCGAGCAGGTGCGCGAGCAGCTCACGCGCGCGCCCTACCCGTACCCGACCCTGCGCCTCGCGCCGCGCGACTCGATCGACGCGTACGAGTACGAGGACATCGAGATCGTCGGGTACCAGCACCACCCGACGATCAAGGCCCCGATCGCGGTCTGACGCGGCGGTCGAGGTGGAGCAGACGACGGGCCCCGGCGCGCCCGAAGACCCGACGCTCGGACTGGTCTGGGCGCAGGCGCGCGACGCCGCGGGGCGTCCCGTCATCGGCGCGGGCGGCACCATGCCCTGGCACCTGCCCGAGGACCTCGCGCACTTCAAGCGCGTGACGTCGGGGCACCCCGTGGTCATGGGCCGCCGCACGTGGGACTCGCTCCCGCTCCGGTTCCGGCCCCTGCCCGGGCGAGCGAACGTCGTCGTGACCCGGCAGGCCGGGTGGTCGCCCGGCGGGACGTCGCCCGTGCGCGTGGCCGGGTCGGTCGCCGAGGCGCTCGCGGTCGCCCGCGCAGAGGCGCGCGCCACCGGGTCGGGCGAGGTCTGGGTGATGGGCGGCGCGCAGCTCTACGCCGCCACGGTCGCGGACGCGGACCGGTGCGTCGTCACCGAGATCGACGTGGTCGTCGAGGGGGACACGTACGCACCGCCGGTGCCGTCGGGCTGGTCGAGCGATCCGGGGGAGTGGCGGACGTCCGCCACGGGCGTCCGGTACCGCTTCGTCGTCGCGACCCGTCCCTGAGCGTCTCGGCGAGGCTCAGAGCGCGCCCGGCTCGATGGGCTCGAGGCGCGGCGGCGGGGTGGGGAACGGCTCCTCGATGGTCTCGACGTCCGCGTCCTGCGGTGCCGTGAGTCGCTCGACGGCCGCCGTGAGGTTCTCCGTGATCGCGGCGACGAGCCCGTCGGCGTCCCGCTGCTCGAGCCTCTCGACGAGCGGCGTGTGGGAGTCCGCCGAGTCCGCGCGCACGGCGTAGTCGTCGCTCACGCTGAGGCTCGCGATCCGCACCTCGACGATGAGCGTCGTCATCCAGCGCAGGAGCCACGGGTTGCCGCCCGCCGCGACGAGCGTCCAGTGCAGGCTCAGGTCGGCGTCGCCGATCCGGCGGGCGTCCTCGGAGCGGCCGGCGTCGACGAGGGCGTCGTAGGCGGAGCGGACCGCCGCGACCTCGACGTCCGTGGCGCGCGCGACCGCGAGCCGGGCCGCGGTCGTCTCGACCGCCGTGCGTGCGGCGTACAGCGCCGGGATCCGGTCACGGCCGATCGTCACGACGCTGAGCCCGCGGCCGGGCGTCGACGCGAGCAGGCCCTCCTGGACCAGGCGCTGCGCGGCCTCCCGGAACGGCCCGCGGCTCACACCGAGCTGGCCGGCGATCTCGACCTCGCGGATCGGGGTGCCGACGCGCAGCGCGCCCGAGTAGATCGCGTCGCGCAGCTCGCGCACGATGAGGTCGACCGTCGACGGCCGCGTCACCGGTGAGAGGAACGGTGCGGTGCCGAGCGGTGCGCGCGAGGTCGGGCTCATCGGCTCTCCTTCCCTGAGGTCGTCCGTCCCTGCCGGACACCTGCCGTCGTCGTTCGGTCGTGGCTCGAGGTCACGATCCGGTATCACATCATCCCCCGTCCGGGGGCGGCGCGCGGTGCTCGACCGCGCGACCGTCGAGGCGCGCGCAGATCCTGGACGCAGAGCGCGTCCGCGCTGGTCAGAAGGCTCCTTCACGGCGGGTACCTCCCGTCGGGCGGGTGCCGCGGGCGCGCGCCCACGATGATTGTAGACAATCCGACAGTACGAGCATCAGATTGTCGAACGGTCGACAGGACGTTAGCGTGTCGGATCGTCCGCACACCCATGACCGTCCATGGCCGAGCCGTCGACGGGCACGAAGGGAACCATGACTCTCACGCGAACCACCGGCACCCGCCGCCGCACGCTCCTGGCAGCGAGCGCCGTCGGTCTCCTCACCCTCACCGCCGCCTGCTCCAGCGTCGACGGCTCCGGCGGAGGAGCGTCGTCCGACGGCGAGGGCGGCAACCTGCTGGCCGAGCTCCAGGACGCGGGGACCGTCACGCTCGGCTTCGCCGGCGAGGAGCCCTACAGCTACGAGGACGCGTCGGGGGAGCTCACGGGCGCCGCCGTCGCGCTCAACGAGGCGGTGTACGCCGAGCTCGGCATCGACACCGTCGAGGGCACGCTCACCGAGTGGGGCTCGCTCATCCCCAACCTCACCGCGGGGCGCGTCGACTCGATCAGCGCCGGCATGTCGATCCTCCCCGAGCGCTGCGAGCAGGCCGCGTTCAGCGAGCCCGAGATCATGTACACCACGGCGTTCCTCGTCCCCGAGGGCAACCCCGCGGACCTCACGGACTGGCAGTCCGCCGTCGACGCCGACATCACGCTCGCCGTCATGTCCGGCGCGATCGAGGCCGGGTACGCCGAGAAGACCGACGTCACGACGCTCGACGTCGGGAGCCCGCAGGCGGGCCTCGACGCGGTCGTGGCGGGCCGCGCCGACGCGTTCGCGCTCACCGGCATCTCGCTGCGTGCGCTCGCGGACGGCACCGACGCACCGGTCGAGGCCACCGACGCCTTCGTCGCCGTCGTCGACGGCGTGCCGCAGATCGGCGCCGGCTCCACCGTGTTCCGCGCGGGCGACACCGAGCTCCTCGACGCGTACAACGAGAAGGCGCACGAGATCCTGTCCGACCCGGACCGCTTCGCCGAGGTGCTCGGGCCGTTCGGCTTCACCGAGGCCGAGCGCCCGCCGTCGGGCCTGACGACCGAGATGCTGTGCGAGGGGGACCTCGAGGCGATCGCGGACGAGATCGGCCCGGAGCTGGGGCTGGACTCCTGACCCGATGTCCGACGACGTCCAGACACTGATCGACCGGCTGCCCCGTCTCGGAGAGGCCCTCGTCGTCACGATGGAGCTGACGATCGGCGGCGCGCTGCTCGCCGTCGTCGTGGCCTTCCTGCTCGGCTTCGGCTCGCGCACCCGGACCCTGTGGGTGCGCGGGCCGTCCCGGGTGATCGTGGAGTTCTTCCGGGGCACGTCCCTCGTGGTCCAGCTCTTCTGGATCTTCTACGTGCTGCCCGTGTTCGGGTACGAGATGCAGGCCCTCGCGGTCGGCATCGTCGCGCTCGGCCTCAACTACGGCGCGTACGGGGCCGAGGTCGTGCGCGGCTCGGTCGACTCCGTGCCGAAGGGCCAGTGGGAGGCGTGCACCGCGCTCAACCTGGGCTGGTTCCACCGCGTGCGGCGCGTCATCCTGCCGCAGGCGTGGGCGCTCATGATCCCGATGCTCACGAACCTGCTCATCCAGCTGCTCAAGGGGTCGGCGCTCGCGTACTACATCACGCTGCACGACCTCAACTACTGGACGGACCAGCTGCGGCGCGCCACGAGCGACGTGTTCTTCAGCTACACGGTCGGCCTGCTCGTCTACTTCGTGATCGCCTACCTGCTCACCTGGGGCATGAACGTGCTCGAGGAGAGGGCCAAGCGCCGGCTCGGTCGCGGGACGAGGCGCCCGACGGTCCGCGCCGCACTGCGGGTCGCGCCCGACGTCCGACCCGAGGCCGCGAGGAAGGGGGTCGCCGTATGAACGACGACGTCATCTGGCGCTGGGACCGCGCCTGGGAGGTCCTGCCGCACCTGCTCGACGGGCTGCGGATCACGGTCCTGGCGACCGTGATCGGCATGGTCGTCGCGTCGGTCCTGGGGCTGGCCGTGGCCCTCGCGATGCGGACCGCGCCCCGCTGGTTCACGGTCCCGCTGCGCGTCGTCGTGGACTTCGTCCGCATGACGCCGCTGCCCGTGCAGCTCGTGTTCGCGTGGCTCCTGCTCCCGTCCGTGCCGTCGCTCGCGATCGGGTGCGGTGTGCTGGGCGTGCACTACGCGACGTACATGTCCGAGGTGTACCGCGCCGGGATCGAGGCGGTGCCGCGCGGGCAGTGGGAGGCCGCGACCGCGCTCAACCTGCCGCGCTCGCGCACGTGGACCGGCGTCGTGCTGCCCCAGGCGATCCGCAACACGCTCCCCGGGCTCGGCAACTACGCGATCTCGATGTTCAAGGAGACCCCGTTCCTCTTCGTCATCTCGGTCGTGGAGATGTTCACCGAGGCGCAGAAGTTCGGCGCCAACACCTTCTCGTACATCGAACCGCTGACGATGGTGGGCCTGCTCTTCCTCCTGGTGAGCTACCCGACCTCGCTGCTGGTGCGACGGATGGAGACCCGCCTTGCCTGAGACCCTCACCGCTGGGAGCACGACCATGACCACCACGCCGGGTACCGGACCTGCCATCGAGTTCCGCGACGTCGTCAAGAGGTTCGGCGACAACGTGGTCCTCGACGGGCTGAGCTTCGGCGTCGAGCGCGGGGACCGCGTCACCCTCATCGGCCCGTCCGGGTCGGGCAAGACGACGATCCTGCGCCTCCTCATGACGCTCGAGGAGGCGGACGGCGGGTTCCTCCTCGTCGACGGCGACCCCTACACGCACGAGATGCGCGGGGACCGTCGTGTCGCGATCCCGGAGAAGCGGCGGCGGGAGGTGCGCCGCCGGGTCGGGATGGTGTTCCAGCAGTTCAACCTCTTCCCCAACATGTCCGTCCTGGAGAACGTCGTCGAGGCGCCGATGCACGTGCTCGGGCTCAGCCGCGCGCAGGCGACGGCCCGGGCGGAGGAGCTGCTCGACCAGGTCGGCCTCGCGGACAAGCGCGACGCACGCTGCACGCAGCTGTCCGGCGGCCAGCAGCAGCGGGTCGCCATCGCCCGTGCCCTCGCCATGGATCCCGAGATCCTGCTGCTCGACGAGGTGACGTCGGCCCTCGACCCGGAGATCGTCGCCGACGTGCTCGGCGTGCTCCGCGAGGTCGCGGAGACCACCGACATCACGATGCTCATCGTCACGCACGAGATGCAGTTCGCACGGGACGTGTCGAACCGCGTCCTCATGTTCGACCACGGTCGCATCGTCGAGGAGGCCGACCCCGAGACGATGTTCACCGCGCCGAGGCACGAGCGCACGCAGGAGTTCCTCCGGGCCGTGCTCAGGCCGTGAGCCCGCTCCGGCGGCCGGGCACGTGCCCGGCCGCCGGAGCAGACCGGGGCCGCCGAGGCTCGCCGGGCGCAGGCTCAGGCCGGGTCGCCGAGGCGTGCCAGGGAACCGACCACCAGGTCCCAGAACCGGGCGTGGTCGAGCGTCACGGCGACCTGGGTGCGGCACTCGTCGGGTCCGGGCTCCTCGCCGCGCAGGTCGGCGACCGTCATGCCGGTCGTCAGGACACCGGCGAGCTCGACGTCCAGCGGCGCGCGGCGCGTCGTCATGACCTCCGGGTCGATCACGTACGCGACGGCGCACGGGTCGTGCACCGGCGGGTGGAGGAAGCCCTGGACCGACTCGTACGTCGAGCCGTAGAAGTCGAGCAGGTCCCCGACGAACCGCGCGGGTGCGCCGCCGAGCGCCGCGATCCGCTCGCGGACGTCCGGCGTCGCGACCGCCTGGTGCGTGAGGTCGAGGCCGACCATCGTCACGGGCCACGCCTCGTTCAGCACGACGTGCGCCGCCTCCGGGTCGACGACGACGTTGAACTCGGCGACCGGCGTCCGGTTGCCCACGTGGTAGCCACCGCCCATCAGTACGACCTCCCGCACGCGCGGCACGATGCGCGGTTCCCTGCGCGCGGCCATCGCGACGTTCGTCAGCGGTCCGGTCGGCACGAGCGTGATCTCGCCCGGCTCGGCGCCCATGACGGTGTCGACGATGAGGTCCACCGCATGCCGGCGGTCGACGGCGCGGCGTGGCGCGGGCAGGACCGGCCCGTCCATCCCGGTCTCGCCGTGGATGTCGGGCGCGACCGTCCGGGGGCGGACGAGCGGTCGGTCGCACCCCGCCGCGACCGGTACGTCGATGCCCGCGACCTCCGCGATCGCGAGCGCGTTGCGCGTGACCTTCTCCAGCGTCTGGTTCCCCGCGACGGTCGTCACGGCGACCAGCTCGACCGCGGGGTTGCCGTGCGCGAGGAGCATCGCGATCGCGTCGTCGTGGCCGGGGTCGCAGTCGAGGAGGATGCGGCGAGGGGCGTCGGATCCGGTAGGCATGCCGCCCATCCTCGCGTGTGCTCGGCGCGAGCGCGGCGCGGCGCGCTTCGCGCCGGACCGCCCGCGGCGGCTAGGCTGTGCTGCGGCCCTGCCCCGGGGCCACGCGCCTGTAGCTCAGGGGATAGAGCACCGCTCTCCTAAAGCGGGTGTCGGCAGTTCGAATCTGCCCAGGCGCACCGATCAGAACCGCAGTTCCAGCTCACAAGAGCACGACGCTTCCGCTCCAGAAGCTCCACCGACCAGGGAGGGACAGGTCGACCACCATCGGCGTGCGCCGGCTGCAGACGAGCGGTATGCCGAGGTCGCCGCGGTCCACGTGGAGCGTGTCGAGGTGAGCGATCTCAGGGGTATCTCGCACTGCGTCGTGGACCTCGCTCCCCGGCTGACCCTGCTCGTCGGGCGGAGTCCCGTGCGCCTCGGGCCTGGCTTCGGGACACTCCCGAGCGGGCAGAGCCTCTCACGGCTGGTCAGCGTGGAGTCGTCGTCGCTGATCTGGTGCAGACAGCCGTCGGTGGAAGAGGGACGCCGCAGCTCGAGCCGCTGCCGCTGCGGCGGGTAGGGCGTGACGCTCCCGCCCCTCACCCGCTCCGCCTGGTTGAGGAGACCGAGACGTACCTGCACCCGCAGGCGCAGTTCGAGCGTGCCTACCTGCTTGCGGGGTGGTGAGCGGGACCGCGCTCAGGGAAGGAGGCCGCGCGCCAGAGCGGCGGCGAGAGCCTCCTGTCGTGTCGTCGCTCCGAGCTTGCGGTAGATGCTCTTGACCTGGGTGCGGACGGTGTTGGTGGAGACGTAGAGCTCGGCGGCGAGCGAGGTCGTGCTGTGTCCCCGCGCGAGCCCGGTGAGCACCAGGGCCTCGCGGTCGGAGAGGTCGGAGGTCTCGACCACGGGTGGCAGTACGTCGTGGTCCAGTGGCGCGTCGCGCAGCACCGCCGCCGATGTGAGGTCACCCGCGTCGTCGAGCAGGGTCACCAGGTGGTCGCGTTCGACGGCGGGGAGGACGAGGAGAGGGAGGCGGATCCCTCCGGCATCCAGCACGCCTGCGGCGTCCTGCGCTCGGGCGACTGCGGCGTCGGGGTGGCCGAGGTGCGTGCAGAGGCCCGCGAGCAGCAGCAGCCGTTGTGCGAGGAGGCGGGGACCGGCCTCGTCGAGGCCGGTCGGGTCGGCGAGGAGAGTGAGGGCCGTCTCGTGCTCGCCGAGACCGTAGCGGGTCCGGGCGAGGACGACGCGGACGGCGAGGTCGGCCGTGTCGGCGTCGCGGACCGCGGCCAGCGCGCGGTCGCCCTGGCCCGCGCCGAGGGCGAGCATCGCGTGGAGCGCCGCGACGCGTGACCGGCGGAAGGGCGTGAGGGGCCTGGATCCCATGGCAGCCCTCTTGCGCGCCAGCCGGGAGAGGCCGACGTGGGCGCGGCCGGCGGCGATGTCGGTGTAGGCCTGGGCGTGGGCGAAGACGACCCAGTGCTCGTTGGCGCCGGCCTGGTCGTCGATCTCGTCGAGCAGCTCTTGCGCGACGGCGACGTCGTGCCGTTCCAGAGCGGCGTACACGCTGGGGAGGAGCCCGAACGCGCGGACGTAGGGACTCCCTGCGAGGGGCGCCCACGGCAGCGTGCGGATCGTCTCGACGTACTCGTCGGCCGCGTGCTGGTCGCCTTCCGCTGCGCTGATCCCGGCGAGCAGGGTGAGGCTCTGCCAGGCTGTCGATCTCTCGCCGTCTCGTGCGAAGGCCCTTCTCAGGACGTCGAGCGAGCGGACCGCCAGCCCCGAGGCGTAGAGGGTCATCGAGTTCTGCTCGTCGATCTGGCTGCGCACGGAGTCGAGGTCGGGCGACGTCCCGGTCGGGATCCTCTGCACGCCGCGGTCGGCGCGCAGGGCTGCGGCGACGGCCTCGTCGCTGCGGCCCGACTGACGCAGGACGCCGCTGAGGTATCCGTCGATCATCACGGCCTCGCCGAGCTCCGCGAGCGGACGCCGTGCCTGGAGGTGGGCGATCGAGGACGCGAAGAGCTCGATGCTTCGCTCCTGTCGGGTCGACGTCTCGTTGAGCGCGAGCGCGAGCAGGACCTCGAGGAGCGGGTACCGAGGGAAGTGGTGCTCGTCGACCTGCTCGACGACCTGGATCGTCGCGTCGCGGTGCGCTGACGAGAGAGCGCGCCAGTGGAGCATGGCGACGCGAGAGGCGAGCTCCAGGTCGTCGGCCTCCACCGCGAGCGTGAGCGCCGTCATCGGGTCGTCGTGCCGCAGCGCGTAGCGTGCCGCGGCAGTGCGCGGGTACGTGCGACGCTCCCGGGGGAGGGCGTCGAACCCCGGGCGGAGGCCGTCGCGCACCAGGGTGTCGAGGCGCAGCACGGTGCGGTCCGGACCCGTCCACCGGCCCGCACCGAGCCGGGCGAGGTCCTCGAGGATCGACTCGGCGTGGTCGGGGTCGACGAGGTCGACGACGAGACCGGCCGGGATGCGGTCGAGGGCGGCGAGCGGGATCGCCGCCGTCGCCAGCCCCGCCCCGTCCGGGCGGGCGAAGAGCGCTCGGTTGTGCACGGCGGCGACCGTCGCGCGCATCACGCTGGCGGCTGCGCGCCCGAGGTCGATCTCCCCGCTGGTGGCGGCGAGCCCGAGCACGCGCAGGCCCAGCAGCGTGCCGTCCGCCGCCTCCAGCACGGCGTCGAGCGCAGTGGCCGAGATCGTGGGTGCCCCGGCGGCGGCGAGCAACGACGCGGCCTCTTCCCGTGTCGGGGCGAGCACGTCCGGGCCGACGAGCTGCACGTCCAGCCGTGAGTCGTGGGGCGGCCCCTCGAGCCCGGTCGCGGTGCGGCCCGTGACGACGACTCGAAGACGCGGCGTCTCGTCGAGGAGCGCGGCGAGGTCGTCCTCGACGGCCGGGTCGGCGAGCAGGTCGAAGTCGTCGAGCACGAGGGTGGTGGGCGCATCCAGGGCTCGCCCGGTCCGGATCGCGCACCCCACCGTGCAGTCCTCCTCGGCAGCCGCGGTGCACGGCCCTGCCCCGAGCGCCGCGCAGGTCGCGCGCCACAGCTCCGAGACGTCGGCGAGCCGGGCCACCTCGACGTGGGCGACGGTGCCACCGGATGCGGGGACCCATCCGCGCACGAGGGTCGACTTTCCGGCGCCGACCGGTCCGCGCACGACGGTGAGGTGTCGTGTCGCGTCGAGCAGCGCCGACAACCTCGGCCGGGAGACGTGCCCCGTCTGCCTCGAAGCCGGACTCCTGGTGTGTGCGGGCACGCTCTCGTCCTCTTTCGCCGTGGTCCGGACTTCCCCCGACGGCGACCGTGAGACGTTTCGCCCTTTTCATCCGTCCTTTCACCCAGGTGTCCGATGACTTCACCCGGTCACTCCTCGCATCACCTACCCCGTCACCTACCGGATGCGTGCAACGACGCCGTCTGGTCCTACGTGCACGACCGTCCGGTCGCGCACTCCCAGGAAGCAGACGAGCAGATGCTCGGCGGATCGGAGAACTCTCATGAGAGAGGCACGAATGGGGCAGGCAGCGGCTCCGGGCCCGGACGGACGCAGCAGGAGGCGTACGCACCTGGCCCGAGCCGGACTGGTCGCCCTCGGCGCGGGCGTGGCGCTCGGCTTCGGGTCCGGTGCTGCGGTCGCCGCCCCCGAACCTCTGGACGCGATCGACATCGGTGGTCCCTGGTGGGGCACGGGTGCCCCCTATCAGCTGGAGTACGAAGGCGACGCGCAGCCTCTCTGGAGCGGCGGAAGCCTGACCATCGGCCCCGACG
>CAZFUQ010000026.1:9545-16151 GCA_964521905.1 uncultured Cellulosimicrobium sp. | reverse complement strand
GGTCCCGACGGGGTCGAGGTCGAGGCCACGGTGACGGTGACGGTGACCGAGGACGAGAACGGTGTCCCGCTCGTCGCGCCGGGTGCCGCGGCGGTCACCGGGCTCCTCGGACTGGCCGGGTTCGGTGCGCGCACCCTGCGCCGGAAGGAGAGCCAGAGGGACGGCGCGGCCTGAGCCGTCTCCTCCCGTCGGCCGAGGGCCTCGCACCGTGGGTGCGGGGTCCTCGGTGTGCCGGGACGCGATGAGAGCCGATCGGCGCGGCGGCCCACCATCGGCCGCGCGGCGCGCAGGGGTGCCGGTCGGCCCTCGGGGCGGACCTTCCGCCCGGGCCTACGTGTCGCCGGCTCGAGTCCGGCCAGGCGCACCGACCCGCCGTCGGTCTGCCGACGGCCTACGACGCGGCCGGGGTCGACGGCGCGGGCGTGGGTTCGGCCTCCGCGCCCGTCCCGGTCCCGGCCCCCGTCTCGGTCCCGCCGCTCGCGCCGGCGCCCGTGCCGGTCCCCGCGTCGTCACCGCCGGTCTCGTCCTGCGGGTCCGTCCCGGGGTCCGTCGCGGGATCGGTCGGGTCGGTGGTCGGCTCCTCGGTGGCGTCGTCCGTCGGGGTGGTGGTCGGCTCGTCGGTCGGCGTGGTCGACGGGGTGGGCGTGGGGTCCTGCGTGGGCACCGTCGTCGGGTCCTCGGCCGGGGTCGACGGGCCGGGGGTCGCGGGATCCTGCGTGCCGGTCGACCGGGTGCTGCTGATCGTCGTGCCGGAACCTTCGACGCCGCGCACGGCGTCGGAGAGGGGCTTGCCGATGAAGAGCTCGACGACGAGGACCACGGCCATGACGACGACGAACAGCGCCAGCGTCGTGACGGTGAGGACCCGGCCCCGGCCGTACCGGTCGACGAGGCGCAGCCACGCGTTCTCGTGGACCTCTCGCTCGGGGTCGTCCCCGGTGGTGGGCTCGACGACGTCGGTCGTCCCGACCGTGCCGGCGTCCGTGCCCGTCGCGTCCGTGCTCGTCGCGTCCGGGATCGTCCCCCCGGGATCGTCCGCCCCCGTGAGGTCGTCCGCGTCCTGGTGGTCGCGGAGGGGGCTGGTCGTCCCGGCGTCGCCACCGGTCCGGCGGGGGACGGAGACGACCGTCGTGGTGGTGTGACCCGGGGTGCTGCTCGCGCCGGTCGTGACCTGGACGACCTTGCCCACCACGGGGATGAGCTGCTCGCGCGTCTTCTGGATCGACCGCGTGTACACGTAGTTCGCGACGACGGTCAGGGCGCTGGCGATCCCCGCACCGACGATCGTGCCGGCGGTGCCGAAGTACGACAGGAGCACCGTCGTGCTCACGGCGGCGAGCGAGCTCGCGACGACCTGCGTGAGGGAGAGCCTCGCCGGGGCCTCGCGCTTCTCGTCGGGCGCGGGGTCGGCGGCATCTCGGCCGAGGTCTCGGTCGGTCTCACGATCGGGGCGGGAGGGGTCAGGAGGTGTCGTCACGTGGTGCATGTTCCGGTCGTCGGGGGACAAAGAGCCCGCCGCCACCGGCCGAGGAGGGCCGTGCGCCGCTGGCCGGCGTCGGGCCGCGGGCGTCCTTCCACGGTAGGACGCCCGTGTGGACCTCGCTCAGGGGCGTCGTGCCTGCGGGTGTGAGGAAGGGGGAAGATCTTGTGACGCCGAGGGCCGGACGGCAGGCAGGACGTCGCGCGCGGCGCCGTCGCGTGCGGGACCGGGCGCCGCGCGGAGTCCGGGATCGGGGCGCGTATCCTGCCGGGTGGGCCGCGCGCAGCCGGGCGCAGAGTGTGATTCACATCACCTCGACCCGCCGCTCCCTCCGTGTCGAATTCGCGGAATCGTGCGCCTGTTGTGGACGTACGTCCAGGTTGTTCTCAGGCGCCATGGGGCGCATTGGCGGATTCACCCGGCCAGGGCCCGAGTGTGTGTTGACGCCCGGGATCCTGCCGTGCAAGATGGTTATCGACAGCGCGCATCGCCTGCCCCCTGCGCGGTGCGCGCTGTTTCACTCTTCTCCGAGAGATCGTCTGAGAACGACTCGGAATCGCTTGGTATGACGGCCCCGGAACGCGAAGGAATCGCTTTCCGGGGCCGTCGTCGTCTCACCGTGCGTGCGCGGGGCGCTGCTCCCTGCCCGCTGCCGGAGCCGTTGCGGACCCTCGCCGCCACGGCTTGCCCGCCGCTCCGGCGTGCCGCGACCGGCCCGGCGGGGCGGACGGTTAGCGTCGGAGGGTGAACGCCGCAGCCCGCACCAGCTCAGCCGCCCGGAACGTGGCCGATCCTGCTCGGCTGCGCTCGAACGCCCCCGACGAGGACGACCCGACCACCGACCGGCCGGACCCTGACGCAGGCCCGCCGCGCCCCGTCGTCGTGACCGCACCGACGACCGCGGACCTCGTCGACGAGGCCACGACGCGTTGGCGCGCGGGGCTCGTCGAGCTCGCGGGCGGCTCGTCTCTCGCCGACGTCTCGCTCCTCGGCGACGCCGTCCTCGACCTCACCGCCGCCCACCCGTCGGGCGTCGCACAGCTCTTCGCCGGCCGGCCGACGCGGCTGTCCAACCTGTTCCGCGAGGGCGGGTCCCTGCCCGCCGCTCGGCGCCGCGCCCGGGCCGTCGTCGTGCGCGCGGCCGAGCACGCCCAGCGCTACGGGGTCGCGCCCACCTACCTGGCGATCGGCGTCGCGACCTGGACCCAGGACGCGACCGCCCTGCCCGCCGAGGACGACGTCGCGGCCCTGGCTCGGGTCGCAGGCCATCCGGGTGCGACGTCGACCGTCCTCCCCACGGGCGACCGGGAGCCCGGCCACGAGGCGGGCACGGGCGTCCCCGACGACGAGGACCCCGCGCGGCGCGAGGGCGCCCCGTCGGCCGGACGCACCGCCGGCCACGGGGGCGACGACGGCACGGGGCCCCGGACGGTCCGCGCCCCCGTGCTCCTGCGACCGCTCACGGTGACCCCGCGCGGGAACGGCGAGACCGACTACGAGCTCACGCTCGAGCCCACGGCGGAGATCAACCCGCTCCTCGCCCGCACGCTGCGCGCGCACGGCGCGCTGCTCGACCCCGTGACCCTCGCGCGCTCGACCTTCACCGGCGCGGGCTTCGACCCGAGCGACGCGACGCAGCGCATCACCGCGCTCGGGCGGGCCGTGCTCGGTGACTTCGCGCTCACGCACCGGGTGCTGGTCGGCACGTTCGTCCACCCCGGCCAGGTGCTCGTCGACGACCTCGACGAGATCGCGCCCGCGCTCGAGCGGCACGAGGTCGTCGCCGCGCTCGCCGGCGACGAGGGCGCCGCGTCCGGCCTGCTCGCGCAGCTGCCCACGCCGCGCGTCGGGGACGCGGACCCCGTGCACGAGCGCGGGGTGGGCGACCTCGACCCGTCGCAGCGGCACGTCGTCGACGTCCTCGCGAGCGGGTCGCACCTGTTCGTCGACGCGCCCACCGGGTCCGACGTCGCGGGCACCCTCGCCGCCGTCGTCGCCGAGGCCGCCGCGTCCGGGCGGAACGTGCTGTACGTGCCGGGCCACCGCCGTGCCGCCGACGCGCTCGTCGCGCGCCTCGACGGGCTGGGACTGGGCGGCCTCGTGCTCGACGTCGTCCCCGAGCCCACGTGGCGCGAGACCGCCTCCCACCGGCTGCTGTCCGCGATGGCCGCCGAGCCCGAGGCGGTCGACGAGGAGGACGTCGCCCGCACGCGCGACGCCCTGCTCGGTTCCCGTGCCCGCCTCGCCGGGTACATCGACGCGCTCCACCTCGTGCGCGAGCCCTGGGGCGTCTCCGCCTACGACGCCCTGCAGGCGCTCGCCCGGCTCACCGCGGAGCGGCCCGCGCCGGACACGCGGGTGCGGCTGTCGACCGAGGTGGTGCTCGCCGTCGGGTCCCAGCGGGACCGGGTCTCCGCGGAGCTGCGCGAGGCTGCGCTGCTCGGCGCCTTCACCGCCCGTGCGACGTCGACGCCCTGGCACGGTGCCGGCCTGACGACGCCGCAGGAGGCGCACGACGCGCTCGTGCGCGTCGAGCGGCTGCGCACCCACACGCTCCCGCAGCTGCGCGCTCAGGTCGACCAGGTCGCCCGGCGCACCGGCCTCACGCCGGCGACGACCCTGCGCCAGTGGGGCGACCAGCTCGCCATGCTCGGCGGCATGCGCGGGACGCTCGACGTGTTCCAGCCGATGATCTTCGAGCGCACGGCGCAGGACATGGTCGAGGCCACCGCGTCGCGCCAGTGGCGCGAGGAGCACGGTGTCGAGATGGGCTGGTTCGCGCGCCGTCGTCTGCGCCGCCAGGCGCGCGACATGGTCCGGCCGGGCGTGCGCGTGGCCGACCTGCACACGGCGCTCGTGGAGGTGCAGGCGCAGCGCGCGGTCTGGCAGGCGCAGTGCCCGCGCGGTGGCTGGCCCGTGCTGCCGGAGGGGCTCTCCGCGATCGAGGACACGCACGAGGCGGTGCGGATCGATGTCGAGGAGCTCGAGCCCGCCCTCGTCGGCACGGCGCGGGGCGGCGGGTTGGCGGACGTCCCGCTCGGCGACCTCGCCGCCCGCCTCGACGCGCTCGCCGAGGACGCCGAGGCGCTCGACTCGCTGCCCGCGCGGACCGCGATCCTGCGGCGCCTGACCGACCTCGGCCTCGGCGACCTGCTCGCCGACCTCGCGAGCCGGCGCGTCGACCCGGACCTCGTCGACCCCGAGCTCGGGCTCGCGTGGTGGAGCTCGGTGTTCGAGCAGGTCCTCGCCCAGGACCAGGCGCTCGCCGGGCAGGACGGGGCGGGTCTCGACGCGCTGGCGCGGCGGTTCCGCGACCTCGACCGCGCGCACGTCGCGTCTCTCGCCGCCCCGGTCCGGGCGGCCGTGCGAGAGCACCTCGGCACGGCGATGCGCGAGCACCGCGACGAGGCCGAGGACCTGTTCACCGAGCTCCTCGAGGGCAGGCTCGTCAGCCTGCGCGAGACGGCGCAGTCGCACCCTGCCGTGCTGCGCCGGCTGCGACCCGTGCTCGTCGCGACCCCCACGCTCGTGCCGCACCTCGTGGCACCGAACCGGACGGTCGACCTCGTCGTCCTCGACGCGATCGAGCACACGCCCGTCGAGCTCGTGCTCTCGGCGCTCGCGCGGGGCCGCCAGATCGTCGCGCTCGGCGATCCGCGGGCCGCGTCGACGTCCACCGTGCGCGAGCTCGCCGAGCTCCTGCCGACCGTCTCGCTCCTCGCGGACGGCTCCCGGCGCGACCCGTACGTCACCACGTTCCTCGCCGAGCACGGGTACGACGGCGTCCTGCGCCCGTCGCCCCTGCCGCGCGCCGAGGTCCTCGTCCAGCTCGACGTCGTCGACGGTGCCGGCATGCCCGACCCGACGTCCGGCGCCGTCGAGAGCACCCAGGCCGAGGTCGATCGCGTCGTCGAGGTCGCGATCGAGCACGCCCTCACGCGCCCCGACGAGTCCCTCGCGATCGTCACCGTCACGCCGCTGCACGCCGACCGCATCCGCGACGCGCTGCTCGTCGAGGTCCGCCAGAACCCCGCGCTCGCCGGGTTCTTCTCCGGCGCGCGGTCCGAGCCCGTCGTCGTCGCCGACGTCTCCGGGGTCGCGGGCCTCGTCCGCGACACCATCGTGCTGTCCGTCGGCTTCGGCAAGACGCCGCACGGCCGCGTCCTGCACCGTTTCGGCGTCCTCAACTCGCCCGGTGCCGAGGCGATGCTCGTCGACACCGTGGGGGCCACCCGGCGTCGTCTCCACGTCGTCTCCTGCTTCACGGCGGGCGACCTCGACCCCGAGCGCCTGCGCGGCGCCGGTGCCCGGCTGCTCGCCGAGGTCCTCGACCTGGCCGAGCAGCGCAGCGGCGCGGCCGACCAGGTGACCCTCGGCAACGGCGTCGACCTCGGCGGCAGCCCCGACCGGCTCGTGCTCGACCTCGCCGAGCGCCTGTGGCGCGCCGGGCTGGTCGTGGAGACGGACTACGGCATCGGCGACGGCGACCGCGTCCCGCTCGTCGTCGGGCACCCCGACATCCCCGGCGAGCTCCTCGTCGCCGTCCTCACCGACGACGCCGCGTACGTCGCCGAGCGCAGCGTGCGCGTCCGCGACCGCCAGGTCGCCGAGCGGCTCGAGCGCATCGGCTGGACCGTCGCGCAGGTGTGGTCCGCCGCGGCGTTCCTCGACCCCGCGAAGGAGGCCGAGCGCATCCGGCGGGTCGTGCAGTCGGTGCGCGACGCGCGGCTCCCGGAGTCCGGCGGCGTCGCGCAGACGGGCGGGGGGGACCGGATCGTCGTCGTGCCGGTCATCGACGACGACGAGCAGCACGGCGACGACGGGCTGTAGGCCTCGCGTCGCCGGGGCACACCCTCGCCGGTGCGACCATGGAGGGTGTGAGCAGCCTCCGTGAACCCGGCCCGGACCGTCCGGCGGACGTGCCCGACGACGGGCCGCGGCGACGCAGGTCGCGTCGCGCCGTGCGGCGGGGGACCGAGAGCACGGACGTGTCCGGGGCGAGCGCCGACGAGCGCGCGGAGGGGTGGGGCGACGAGTCGCGGCCGGGTACCGCCTCCGAGGGGAACGACGACCGGCTGCTGGGCGACGTCCCGCCCCACTACGGGCGGCACTGACAAGGCACTGAC
>CAZFUQ010000026.1:4405-9445 GCA_964521905.1 uncultured Cellulosimicrobium sp. | reverse complement strand
GGCACTGACAAGGCACTGACCGGCACTTGCCGGGCGCTGAGCGGTACCGGACGGACGAGCAGGTGGCCGCGACCCGTCCCGAGAGGACGGGGCCACGACCACCTGCGCGGTGGAGAGGTGCTGCTCAGAGGTCGCGGGGCGGCGTCGGGCCGCCCGACGCCGGTCCGGGGGTGCCGCCGGCCTGCGAGGCGAGCAGGTCGCGGATCTCCTGGAGGACGAGCACGTCCTCGGCCGGCGCCTCGGGCTCCGGCTCCTCGTCCTTCTTGCGGCGCTCCGCGAGCTTGTTCATCGGCATGACGATGACGAAGTAGAGCGCCGCGGCGATGATGAGGAACTGCAGGAGCGCGTTGAGGAGCCCGCCGACCGAGAGGACCGACGCCTCGACGCCGTCGTGGGCCTGCCGGAGGGTGATGTCCCAGAGGTTGGAGATGTCGGGCTTTCCGAAGATCGCCCCGATGATCGGGTTGATCAGGAAGGTGACGATCGCGTCGACGACCGACGAGAAAGCGGCACCGATGACGACGCCGACCGCGAGGTCGATCGCATTGCCTCGGAGCACGAACTCCTTGAACCCGTTGAAGATGCCTTTCATGGATGGATCCCTTCACGTGTCTGGTCCGCGTGGCTGCGGCGCCACGACCGTGCAAGGGTCGATCTTTGCAACGCTCGGGTACCGCGGCAACGGCAGGATCCGGCGAGTCGGGTCGGGCGTGCCGCTCGCCGGTCACGGGACGAGCACCGCCGTCACCGTCGCGTGGCCCGCCACGGACGCGAGGCGTACCGCCTCGTCCGGCCGGACCGCGACGAGGGTGACCGCATCGGCGCTCGACGCCCCGGTCCCGAGGAGGCCTCCGCCGTCGTCCGGCTCCGGCGCCGGGACCACGACCGCGGAGCGCGCGAGGTAGGGGTCGTCCGCAGGGACCGAGCCGTCCGACGCGGCGGCGTCCGGGAGCGGGTCCGCGACCGGCCAGTCGGCGACGGCCAGCAGGTCGACGCGGTCCCCGGCGCCGAGGAGCGCGGCGACCGCCGGATCGAGCCGGACGGGTGCGACGACGGTGCCCTCGGGTGCACCGGCGGCGAGCTCGCCCGCAGCCACCAGCGACTCCTGGAGGAGGGTGCCGGCCCTGAGCGCGACCGTCGTGCGGCGGCCGACGACCGAGCCGGGGTCGGCGGTCGCGGTGTCCGGGAGCAGCTGGGCGGGGACCTCGTCCACGCGGACGTCGGCGGTGGTCAGCGCCGCGCCGGCGGGGACGTCGCGCGCCGCGACGAGGACCGGAGCCGTCGGGGGCGGGGCGGGGCGGAGCGCGGAGACCGTCACGGACGCCGCGAGCCCGCAGCACAGGGCGGCCACCACGAACCGTGACCTCCACCACACCGAGCGCAGCCTCCGCCGCCAGGCGGGGGAGACCGCGGGGCGCGGGGGCGAGCCGTTCGGTGCGGACGATCCGTGGACGAGGGGCATGGGCGCCGAACGTAGCGGCGGGTGCTTCCGCACGTCGTGGACGGTGCGGCGTCCTGTGGACGAGGGCGCGCCACCCGTGGCCTGTGGTCGACCCAGGCCGCGCGTCGCGTCAGGAGGAGGCGGCGGAGCTGCCCGACGACGAGGAGGAACCGCTCGACGACGAGGAGCCGGTCGAGGACGAGGAGCTCGTCGAGCTGCTCGCGCTCGACGACGTGGTCGAGGCCGCAGGGGTGGTCGACGACTTGCTGCCCGAGCGCGAGTCCGTGCGGTAGAAGCCCGAGCCCTTGAACGTGACACCGACCGACGAGAACACCTTGCGCAGGCGCCCGGAGCACTCGGGGCACACCGTCAGGGCGTCGTCGGTGAACGACTGGTGGATGTCGAAGGCGTGACCGCAGGCGGTGCACGTGTAGGCGTAGGTGGGCACGGGTTCTCCTCGTTCACGAGACGGCCGCGGTGCGGCCTCCGGCGGGTCGGGATCCGGTCGGGCTCAGCAGGGTCCGACCGTGTCAACACCGACTGGCACTCGAAACTTCCGAGTGCTAATCATACGCGGACCGGGGCGCGGTGCGGGCCGGGGTAGTCTCGCACCGTGTCTGCGCACGAACCCGCCGAGGCCCCCGCCGGTGACGCCGTCCCCGGTGCCGATCCCGCGATCCCGGCGGAGGTCGAAGCGCCACCGCGGCGTCGACGGCCCGCCCGCCGCCGCATCCTGCTCGGCGTCGCCGTGATCGTCGTGCTCGCGCTCGCCGCGGTCGCGGCCTTCGCCGTCGTCACGGTGCGCCGGCCGCTGCCGCAGACGAGCGGGGAGATCGAGCTGTCGGGCCTCGAGGGCGAGGTCACGGTGCTGCGCGACGACCTGGGCGTCCCCCAGATCTACGCGGACACCGCGGAGGACCTCTTCCGGGCGCAGGGCTACGTCCAGGCGCAGGACCGCTTCTTCGAGATGGACTACCGTCGGCACGTCACGTCCGGCCGGCTCGCCGAGCTCGTCGGCGACAACCCCGACGCGATCGCGGCCGACACGGTCACCCGCACGTTCGGCTGGCGCCAGGTCGCCGAGCAGGAGTGGGACCTGATCGCCCCCGAGACCAAGGCGTACCTCCAGGCCTACGCGGAAGGCGTCAACGCCTACCTCGAGGACCGCAGCCCCTCCGAGATCGCGGTCGAGTACACCGTCCTCGGCGTCCAGGTCGACGTCGCGGACCCCGAGCAGTGGGACCCGATCGACTCGCTCGCGTGGCTCAAGGCGATGGCCTGGGACCTGCGCGGCAACTACGACGACGAGCTCGACCGCGCGCTCGCGTACGGCACCCTGCAGGACACCGCCCGGGTCGACGAGCTCTTCCCCGCGTACTCCGCCGACGTCAACGCGACGATCCTCGACCCGGGTGAGCTCGAGAACCCCCAGCCGGTGGCGCTCGAGCTCGGCCCCGAGGCCGGCGAGGAGTACGGCTCCGAGCACCTGCAGGCGGCGCTCGCGTCCGCCGACCGCGCGCTCGCGGCCGTGCCCGTCCTGATCGGCCGCGGCGAGGGGACCGGGTCCAACTCCTGGGTCGTCTCCGGCGAGCACACGGCGAGCGGCCAGCCGATCCTCGCGAACGACCCGCACCTGGCGCTCGGCGCCCCGGGCATCTGGGCGCAGGTCGGGCTGCACTGCAACGAGGTCGGACCCGCGTGCGCGTTCGACGTCGCGGGCTTCTCCTTCGCCGGGTTCCCCGGCGTGATCATCGGGCACAACGCCGACCTCGCGTGGGGCCTGACGAACATGGGCGCGGACGTCACCGACTTCTTCGTGGAGCGCGTGCGCGACGACACGTACCTGCGCGGCGACGAGTGGGTGCCGCTCGAGACGCGGACCGAGACGCTGCGAGTCGCGGGCGGCGACGACGTCGACATCGAGATCCGCTCGACGCTGCACGGCCCGATCGTCTCGGCCGCGATCCCGGCGACGGAGGCCGCGGTCGCGACCCCGGCGCTGGACACGCGCCTCGGCGAGTACGCGGTCTCCCTCCAGTGGACGGCGCTCGAGCCCGGTCGCACCGCCGACGCCGTCTTCGCCTTCGACCTGGCCACGAGCGCGGAGGACATGCAGGCTGCGGCGGCGCTCTTCGAGGTCCCCGCGCAGAACATCGTCTTCGCGACGACGGACGGCCACATCGGCTACCAGGCGCCCGGCAGGATTCCCGTGCGCGCGGCGGTCCCCGACGCCCAGGTGCCGTCGGACGGCACGTGGCCGCGTGACGGGTCCGACGAGCGCTACGACTGGCAGGGCTACGTCCCCAGCGAGCAGATGCCGCGCGTCGTTGACCCGGCCGAGGGCTTCGTCGTCGCGGCCAACCAGGCGGTGCTCCCCGAGGGCACCACGCCCTACCTCACCTCGGACTGGGACTACGGGTACCGCTCGCAGCGCATCCGCCAGCTCCTGGAGGCCGAGATCGCGGCGGGCCGCCCCGTGGACGTCGACACGATGAACGAGATCCAGATCGACGACCGCAGCCCGTACGCCGAGGTGCTCGTCCCGCTCCTGCTCGACCAGGAGATCGACGACGACTTCGCCGCAGAGGGCCAGGAGCTTCTCGCCGACTGGGACTACCGCACCGACGCCGACTCCGCGGCGGCCGCCTACTTCGCCGCCGTCTGGCGCAACCTGCTCCAGCTCACGTTCTGGGACGACCTGCCCGAGTCCGCGCGACCCGCCGGAGGAAGCCGTTGGCTCGCCGTCGTGCAGGACCTGCTCGAGAACCCGACCGACCCCTTCTGGGACGACCGGCAGACCGTGAGCGTCGTCGAGACGCGGGACGAGGTCCTCACGCAGGCCCTCGTGTCCGCCCGCCTCGACCTCACGGTGGAGCAGAGCAAGCAGCCGACCGACTGGGCGTGGGGGACGCTGCACGTGCTCGCGCTCGAGCACCCCGTCCTCGGTGGCGAGTCCATCCCCGGCCCGGTGCGGAGCTACTTCAACCCGAGCCCCGTCGGCATGGCGGGTGGGTCGTCGATCGTCAACGCGACCGCCTGGGACGCGGCCTCCGGGTCGTTCGGCGTGACCGCCGGCCCGTCGATGCGCATGGTCGTCGACCTCGACGACCTCGACCGCTCCACGTGGGTCACCGTCACCGGCACGTCCGGGCACCCGGCGTCGAAGCACTACGCCGACCAGCTCAAGACCTGGGCCGCGGGCGAGACCTACTCCTGGCCGTTCAGCAGCAAGGCCGTCGCCGCCGCGGCCAAGGACGAGCTCATCCTGATCCCGTAGCGGGCGGTCCGACCCTGATCGACCGGTCGCCCCGCCGAGAAGTGAGCTTCTGCCCCTGATCCGGCTGATCTCGGGGCGGAAAGTCACTTCTCGGCGGGGTTGCCGCTTGGTGTGTGGTGCGTGGCTGGGGGGGTTTAGGGGAGCCAGCGCCAGCCGAGGGGGGTTGCGACGGCGTCGATGGTCTTGTCGTGCGGCTCGAGCGGCAGGGGGCGGTCGGAGGCGTCGTACACCTCCTCGGGGAAGACGACGGCGACGACCTTGGTCCCCGGGCGGACGTGCTCGAGGGCGCCACCACGATCGCCGGCGCCATGCAGGCGCTGCT
>CAZFUQ010000026.1:1647-4395 GCA_964521905.1 uncultured Cellulosimicrobium sp. | reverse complement strand
CGAGGGCGCGGTCGTACCACCCGCCGCCCTGCCCGAGACGGACGCCGCGCGAGTCGACGGCGAGCGCGGGGGCGATGACGACGTCGGCGTGCGCGATGGCGTCGGTCCCGAGAGTGGGCGTCCCGGGCTCGGGCGGTCGGCCGGGGGCGCGGACCTGGAGGTCGGCGGGGCCGTCGTACACGGCCCAGTCGCGCTGCAGGCCGGCGCCGAGGACGGGCAGCAGGATGCGGACGCCACGGGCGGAGAGCCGCTCGAGGGTCTCGGTCATGCCGGGCTCGGTGGGGCGCGCCGCGTACGTCGCGACGCAGGTCGCAGCCGCGACCTCGGGGATGGTCTCGATCACGTCGGCGATCGCGACGGCCGCTTCTTTGCGGAGTCGTTCGGACCGCGACTGGCGGTTGGTGCGGATGGCCTTGCGGAGGACCTCCTTCGCGTCCTCGGCTTCGATGCTTCCGTGCAGGGGGTACGGCTGAACCGGGCCACTCATGTCCCTATTGTCACCCGAACCGTGACCAGATCGTGACGTGAGCGGGGGTGGAGTTCGGCCGGATCTCGATCGTGGCGCTTCCGTCCGCCGTCCCGGGGTGCCTATGATCGGGGCGAGCAGTAGTACGGACTCCTGACAAATTGCCGGGAGGCCGACCGAGGTGCCGACCAGTGAGGACGCCATGACCGTGACGACGCCCACGATGCCCGCGACGACCGCCCGCCCGCGCGGAGCCGCCCGGATCGCGACGGGCCGCGCCGCCGTCGTGCTCGCGGCCGGGCACGACGCCGCGTCGCGCGACCTGCTCGCGCGTCCGCTCGGCGACGCGACGGTCGTCGAGCTCGCGGTGGCGAACGTCCGGCGGGTCGTGGACCCGGGCCGGATCGTCGTCGTGGTCTCGCCCGACGACCCGACGGTGCGCCAGCTGCTCGGTGACGACGTCGTCTACGTGGAGCAGGCCGCCCCGCTCGGCACCGGCGACGCGGTCCTGGCGGCGCGCGAGGCGGTCGCGTCGGTCCTCGGGTCGGCTACCGACGAGCCGGTCCTGGTCGCGTACGCGGACACCCCCCTCCTGCGCTCGGAGTCGCTCCTCGGCCTCCTCACCCGGCACTCGCTCACGGGTGCCGACCTCTCGCTGCTGTCGGCCGTCGTGGACGACCCGGACGGCTACGGTCGCGTCGTGCGCGCCGAGGGCGAGATCGCGGCGATCCTCGAGTCGTCGGAGGTCACGGCCGGGACCCCGCAGGAGCGCACGGAGATCAACGTGGGCGCGTACGTCGCGTCGCCCGACCTGCTCTTCGCCGAGCTCGAGCGGATGGCCGCCGACGGCGAGCACCGCCTCACGGACCTGGCGCGCCGCGTCATCGGTGCGGGCAGGCGCATCTCGTCCTACCGCATCGTCGACGTCGACGAGGTCCGCGGGATCAACACCCCCGACGAGCTCGCCCAGGCGGCGGACATCGTCCTCAAGCGCCTGTTCGTCCCGAAGAAGAACACGGACACCAAGATCGTCTTCGGCACCGGTGGCTGGCGCGCGGTCATCGGCGAGGGCTACACCTTGGCCAACGTGCGCCGGCTGTGCCAGGCGATCGCCAACGAGACGATCCGCCAGGGTCTCGACGCGAAGGGCGTCGTCATCGGTGGCGACCGTCGGTTCCTCTCGCGCGAGTCGGCCATCGCCGCCGCGGAGGTCTTCGCCGGCAACAACATCGCCGTCACGCTCCTGCCCGACGACGTCCCGACCCCGCTCGTGACGTTTGCCGCCCCCTACCTCGGCGCGGCGTACGGGATCATCGTCACCTCGAGCCACAACCCGCCCGAGTGGAACGGCATGAAGGTGTTCCGCCAGGACGGCTCGCTCCCGCTCGACGACGAGACCGACCGCTACCAGGACGAGGCCAACGCGCTGTCGGTCGACGACGTCATCACGCTCGACATCGACGTCGCCCGCCGTGCGGGCGTGGTCGTGGACCGGGTGCTCACCGACCCGTACGTCGACGCGATCGAGGAGATCATCGACGTCGAGGCCGTGCGCGGCTCCGACCTGCAGGTGGTCGTCGACCCGATGTACGGGACGAGCCAGCTCACGCTCGGCACCATCCTGTCCGACATGCGCGTGCGCGCCGAGTTCATCCACGCCACGCACAACCCGCTGTTCGGCGGCGTCGCCCCGGCGCCGGACCTGCAGCGCCTGAGCACGCTCGTCACGATGATCCAGCAGGGCGGCGGCCGCTACGACCTCGGCATGGCGACCGACGGCGACTCCGACCGCATCGGGATCGTCGACGAGACCGGCGAGTACATCTCGACGAACGACCTGCTGCTCCTCCTCTACTGGTACCTGCACGAGGTCCGCGGCGAGAAGGGCGGCGTCGTGCGCAACCTCGCGACGACGCACCTGCTCGACCGCCTCGCGGCCCACCTCGGCGAGGAGTCGCGCGAGGTCAAGGTCGGCTTCAAGCACGTCACCGCGGGCATGGCCGAGATCGACGCCGTCCTGGGCGGCGAGTCGTCGGGCGGCCTGACGATCCGGGGCTGGATCCTCGGCAAGGACGGCATCTTCGCGTGCGCGCTCGTCGCCGAGATGCTCGCCCGCACCGGCAAGCGGATCTCCGAGCTGCGCGCGATGATCTACGAGATCACGGGCCGCCTGTACACGCTCGAGGCGGGTGTTCCCGCGACGCCCGAGATGCGCGTCGAGGTGCCGCGTCGCCTCGAGGCCGAGCCGCTCACGCACGTGGGCCCGTACCCCGTCGTCTCGG
>CAZFUQ010000026.1:0-1637 GCA_964521905.1 uncultured Cellulosimicrobium sp. | reverse complement strand
CAACTGGGCGCTCCTGCGGTTCTCCGGGACCGAGCCGGTCCTGCGCATGTTCGTCGAGGCGGACACCCCCGAGAAGGCCGCCGAGCTCCTCGCCTGGCTCCAGGGCTTCGTCACCGCCGGCGTCTGACGCTCGTCCCGGCCCGCCCGCCCCACGGCGGGCCGATCGCCCGACGGCACCGGCGTCGTCGGGCACGCACCGCCGCCCCCAGCAGCACCCCGGATAGGAACCAGAGCAACGATGCGCTACGGCCACTTCGACACCGCGCGCGACGAGTACGTCGTCGAGCGCCCCGACGTCCCCGTCTCCTGGACGAACTACCTCGGCACGCGGGACCTGTGCACGGTCCTGTCCCACACGGGCGGCGGGTACTCGTACTACAAGAGCTCGCAGTACGGGCGCATCTCGCGCTTCCGGCAGAACGGCGTGCCGCTCGACCGCCCGGGGCACTACGTGTACCTGCGCGACGACGCGGACGGCGACTACTGGTCGGTGTCGTGGCAGCCGGTCGGCAAGCCGTTCGTCGGGCCGGACGAGGAGCTCGACCCCGCGGGCGGCGCGGGCCGCTGGACCACGCGCCATGGCCTGAGCTACACGACCTTCCGCTCCGAGTACAAGGGCATCGACGCCGAGCAGACGGTCTTCATCCCGCTCGACGACGACGTGGAGCTGTGGGACGTGCGCGTGACCAACACGACGGACGAGGTGCGCGAGCTGACCGTCGGGTCGTACGTGGAGTTCAGCTTCCACACGATCACGATCGACAACCAGAACCTGCAGATGTCGCTCTACGCGTCCGGCTCCTCGTACGAGGACGGGATCATCGAGTACGACTTCTACTACGAGCCGTGGACGTTCCACTACTTCGCGTCGAGCGAGACGCCGTCGTCGTACGACTCGCTGCGCGACAGCTTCATCGGCCCCTACCGCTCCGAGGCCAACCCGATCGCCATCGAGCGCGGGCACGGCTCGAACGCGAGCGCGACGACCCAGAACCACTGCGGCGCGCTGCAGCACAAGATCACGCTCGCGCCGGGGGAGACCAAGCGCCTCGTCTACATGCTCGGCTACGGCTCGCGCGACGCGGTGGGCCGAGAGATCCAGGCGAAGTACTCCGACGTCGCCACGGTCGACGCCGAGCGTGAGCGCCTGCGCGGGTACTGGCGCGCCAAGCAGGACAAGCTGCGCATCCGCACGCCGCACGAGGGCATGAACACGATGATCAACGCCTGGACGCTGCTCCAGGCGGAGACGTGCGTCCAGTGGTCGCGGTTCGCGTCGTTCGTCGAGGTGGGCGGTCGCGCGGGCCTCGGCTACCGCGACACGGCCCAGGACGTCATGAGCGTCATCCACTCGAACCCGACGAAGACGCGCCAGCGCATCGTCGAGCTCCTGCGCGCCCAGACGGAGGCCGGGTACGGCCTGCACCTGTTCGACCCCAAGGCCTTCGACCCCGACGCCGAGAAGCTGCCCGACGTCCCGTCTCCGACGATCGTGCCGACCGTGGACCCGAAGGACCTCATCCACGGCCTCGAGGACACGTGCTCGGACGACCACCTGTGGCTCGTGCCGTCGGTCGTCGAGTACGTCAAGGAGACGGGCGACCGGTCGTTCCTCGATCTCGAGATCCCGTTCGCCG
>CAZFUQ010000025.1:20925-26852 GCA_964521905.1 uncultured Cellulosimicrobium sp. | reverse complement strand
AGCACCCGCCGTCCGGGGAACCGGCACCGGTAGAGCACGTACGCGCCGGGCACGCCGAGCAGCAGCGAGAACGCCGTGCCGAGCACGGCCTGCCACAGCGTGAGCCCGAGGATCCGCCACGTCCGCGGCTGGGAGAACACCTCCGCGAACCCGGACAGGTCGAGGCCGCCGTCGTCCCCGACGAACCCGCGCGCCACGAGCGTGACGACCGGCCACGCGAAGAACACCCCGAGGAACACCAGCGGCACCGCCGCCGCCAGACCCCACAGCGCTGCGCGCCCGAGACCGCCCCGACGCGCGCGGGTCGGCGCTACCACGCCTCTACCTCGGCAGACCGGACCTCTACCTCGGCCGACCACGCCTCTACCTCGCGAGGTAGAGGCGTGGTCACCCCCGGACCGGGCGTCAGTCGACGACCGTCGCCGTCCATGCCTTGATCCACTCGTCGCGGTGCGCCGTGATGTCCTGCGGCGCGACGTCGAACGGCTCGTCGGCGAGCGGGGCGAACTCGGCCCAGCCGTCGGGCAGCGCGACGGAGTCGTCGGCGGGGTACATGTACATCTGGCCCGGGACGTCGGCCTGGAACGCCTCGCTCACGAGGAAGTCGACGAGCTGCTGCGCGCCCTCGGGGTTCTCCGCCCCCGCGAGGACGCCGGCGTACTCGACCTGGCGGAAGCACGTGTCGAGCAGCGCGCCGGTCGTGGACGCCGTCCCGTCCTCGGTGAGCGTGAACGCGGGCGACGTGGAGTACGACAGCACGAGCGGGCGCGGCCCGGCGCCCTCGGAGCCGGAGAAGTCGACGTAGTAGGCGTCGGACCAGCCGTCGACGACCTTGACGCCGTTGGCGCGCAGGTCGGCCCAGTAGTCCTCCCAGCCGTCCTCGCCGAACGCGCCCACGGTCGCGAGGACGAACGCGAGACCTGGCGACGACGTCGCGGGGTTCGTCACGACGAGCAGGTCCTCGTACTCGGGCTTCGTGAGGTCCTCGAGCGTGACGGGCTCGGGGATGCCGGCGTCGGAGAACCAGGTGTGGTCGACGTTGACGCACACGTCGCCCAGGTCGACGGGCGTCAGCTCGCCCCCGTCGCCCACCGCGTACTGCGCGGCGGAGTCGGGGAGGTCGGCCGGCGTGTACGGCTCGAGCACGCCCTCGTCGATCGCGCGTGACGCGAACGAGTTGTCGATCCCGAACACGACGTCGCCGAGCGGCGAGTCCTTCGTGAGGATCAGCTGGTTGACGAGCGCGCCGCCGTCTCCGGGCGCGATCTGCTCGACGGTGAGGCCGCTCTCCTCCTCGAACGCGGCGAGCACCTCGTCGCTCACGGCGAACGAGTCGTGGGTCACGAGGGTCACGGTGCCCCCGCCCGTGCCCGACGACGCGTCGTCGCCCCCGGCGGCGTCGTCACCGCCCGAGCACGCGGCGAGGGCGAGGAGCGTGACCGCGGCGAGGGACGCCGTCGTGCCCCGGCGCAGGCCCCGGTGGTTCGGACGGGTGCCGGTGTGCTGCATGTGTCCTCCCTGGACGTTCAGGAGGGGTCCACCCGCGCACGCAGGCCCACGGAGGGTGTGCGCGCAGGTGATCGAGATCCCGACTTCCTCCACCGGTGCTAACCGGATCAGGTTCGAGGGTCTGCGGTGGTCCGCACTCTCAGCTCCTCCAGGAGCTCCCCTGTCGTTCCCGACGAGCCTACACCGGCGCACGCCTGGGGAATCTCCCTGAGAGAACCCTGAGCCCGTCCACCCAGGGACCAGGGAGGGGTCCGGGGCGGTCCCCGATGCCGCGCCGACCACGCCCGCGGGAGGGTCGGAGCGACCGGACCTGAGGTTCCGACCGGTCCACGCAGCAGAGCCGCAGCAGGAGGGGAAGGACCGATGAGCGAGACGACAGAGGTGACCACGGTGTCGACCGGCGAGGTCGCCACGCAGCATCCCGCGATCGCCACCGCCCGGGGGCTGGTGAAGACCTACGGCCGGGGCGAGGCGCGTGTCCGCGCGCTGGACGGCGTCGACGTCGACCTCGAGCGCGGACGGCTGACCGCGATCATGGGCCCGTCGGGCTCGGGCAAGTCGACCCTGATGCACTGCCTGGCCGGCCTCGACGCCCCGACGTCGGGGACCGTCGTCGTCGACGGCGAGACCGTGTCGGCGATGAGCGAGCGGCGCCTGACGCGGCTGCGCCGAACCCGCATCGGGTTCGTCTTCCAGTCGTTCAACCTCGTGCCGACCCTGACTGCCGAGGAGAACATCACGCTCCCGCTGACGATCGCGCGCAAGCCCGTGGACCGCGAGTGGTTCGACCGCGTGGTCGACGCCGTGGGCCTGCGCCCACGGCTCGGGCACCGGCCCACGGAGCTGTCCGGCGGGCAGCAGCAGCGCGTCGCGTGCGCGCGGGCGCTCGTGTCGCGGCCGGCCGTCGTGTTCGCGGACGAGCCGACGGGCAACCTGGACTCGCACGCGGCCGCCGAGGTGCTCGGCTTCCTGCGCGCCTCGGTGGACGACCTCGGCCAGTCCGTCGCGATGGTCACGCACGACCCGACCGCGGCGTCGTACGCGCACCGCGTGCTGTTCCTCGCGGACGGGCGCGTCGTGACGGAGCTGCGCGACCCCACGCCGCAGGCGGTGCTCGACACGCTCGGCGCCCTCGCGCCGGCCCCCGGGGCGCCGCGTCATGCCGAGGCGGCAGTCCGATGATGGCGCGGATCGCGTTGCGGGGCGTGCGCGCGCACGGCGCCCAGCTCGTGCTGTCGGTGCTCGCCGTGGCGATCGGCGTCGCGTTCGTGACCGGCACCTTCGCGCTGCGCTCGATGCTCTCGTCGACGTTCGACGGCATCGTCGCCTCGTCGATCCAGGCCGACGCGTACGTGCGCGGCGCCTCGACGGCCGCAGGCGCGCTCGAGTCGTCGTCGGCGCAGCTCGGCGGCACCCGCAGCCTCGTCCCGGCGGACCTCGTGGACGAGCTGGCGGCACGCGACGACGTCGCGCTCGCCCTGCCCGAGGTGAGCGGCCCCGCGGTCCTCGTCGGCGCCGACGGCACCGCGGTCCTCAGCACGCAGGCGCCGAGCATGGCGGTCGGGTACGACCCGCGCGACCCCGGGCCGCGCGTCGTCGACGGCCGCGCGCCCAGAGACGGCGGGGAGGTCGCGCTCGAGTCCGCGACGCTCGAGGCGTCGGGGCTCGCCGTGGGTGACACGACCGACGTCGTGCTCGGCGGCGACGTACGGCCGGTGCGGGTCGTCGGCGAGGTCTCGCTGTCGGCGCCCATGGCGGGCGCGACGATCGTCCTGCTCGACGCCGCGACGGCGTCGGCGACCTTCGCGCCCGACGGGCTCGTCCCCTCGGTCGCGCTGCACGCCGCGGACGGCGTCTCCCCCGAGGCGCTGCGCGACGCCGTCGCGACGACCCTTCCCGACGGCGCCGAGGCGGTCACGGGCGCCGACCTGCGCGACGAGACGAGCAGCGCGATCGCCGACCAGCTCGGCTTCGTCTCGACCTTCCTGCTCGTGTTCGCCGCGCTCGCGCTGTTCGTCGGCACGTTCATCATCACGAACACGTTCGCGATGCACGTGCGGCGCCGCACGCGCGAGCTCGCGCTCCTGCGCGCGGTCGGGGCGTCGCCCGCGCAGGTGTTCGGCTCGGTCCTGGGGCAGGCCGCGGTCGTCGGGGTCGTCGGCGCCGTGCTGGGCGTCGCCGCCGGGTTCGGGCTCGCGGAGCTGGCGCGCGCAGGGCTCGGCGCGGTGGGCATGGAGCTCGCTGGCGACCTGCCCGTGACGACCGCCGGGATCGTGGTGCCGCTCGTCGTCGGGGTCGTGGTGTCGCTCGTCGCGGCGGCGCTGCCCGCGCGGCACGCCGCGCTGGTCCGTCCGGTGGAGGCGATGCGGCAGGACGCCGTGCGGCCGGCCGGTCCGGGCGTCGCACGGGTCGCCGTGGGGGTGCTGACGCTCGTCGCGGGCATCGGTCTCGTCGTCGCGGCCGCGACCGTCGGCAGCGGCGGAGCCCCGCTCCTGGGCCTCGGCGCGGTCGGGGTGATCGCGGGCGTGCTGCTGCTCTCACCGCTCGCGGTGGCGCCGGTGCTGGGCGTCCTCGCCGCGCCGTTCGTCGCGCTCGTCCGCCCGCTCGGCGGGCTCGCTCGCGGCAACGTGACGCGCCAGCCGCGACGCACGGCCGCGACCGCCGGGGCGCTCGTCGTCGGGATGGCCCTCGTGTCCACGACGTCGGTCCTCGCGCTGTCCGCGCGCGAGTCCGTGCACGACATCGTCGACCAGGAGACGGCGGCCGACCTCGTCGTCCGGTCCGCGACGCCCTACCTCCCCGAGGGAGTCGCCGCCGACGTCCGGGCCGTGCCCGGCGTCGCGTCCGTCGACCTCACCACGTACGGGCAGGTGGTCGTCGACGGCGAGTCGCAGCTCGTCGTCGGCTTCCCCGCCGAGGGCTTCGGCCGCTCGGTCCGCACGACCGCGACGGAGGGCGACCTCGACGCGTACGCGCGCGGGGAGGCCGCCGTCATGGCGGACGCGCTCGACGAGCACGGCTGGGCGCTCGGCGACGTCGTGACGATCGCTGACCCCACGCGGCCGGACCTGCCGGAGCAGGAGGTCCGGATCGGTGCGGTGATCGACTCGCACGCCTTCTCGGTCGACATGCTGCTGCCGCCGGACGTCGCCGCGGAGGTCGGCGCGACCACGCCCGAGATGCTGTTCCTCGACGCCGAGCCGGGCGCCGACCTCGCGCTCGTCCGGGACGCGGTGGCGGACGCCGTCGCGCCGTACGTCGTGGCGAGCGTGCTCGACGCCGACGAGTTCGCCGGGGAGGTCGCCTCGCAGGTCGAGTCGATCCTCGCGATCGTCTACGCGCTGCTCGGGCTGTCGGTCCTCGTCGCGGTCCTCGGGATCGTCAACACGCTCGCGCTGTCCGTCGTGGAGCGCACGCGCGAGATCGGGCTGCTGCGCGCCGTCGGGCTCGGACGGACCCAGCTCGCGACGACGATCGTCATCGAGTCCGTGCTCGTCGCGGTGTTCGGGACGGCGGTCGGGCTCGTCGTCGGCACGGGGCTGGCCGCCGCGCTGCCGTCGGTGCTCGCGGACGAGGGCTTCACGACGCTCGCGGTGCCGTGGGCGCAGCTCGGGGCGATGCTCGCGCTCGCCGCCGTCGTCGGCGTGGTCGCGGCGGTGTGGCCGGCGGCGCGGGCCGCGCGGCTGCCCGTGCTGGACGCGGTGAGCCAGGAGTGATCCGTGCGACGTCCCGGCCGCCGACGCCGCACCGACCGACGCCGTAGCCGTCACGAGCGCGCCGGGCGGCGTGCGGACGGGTCCTCGCACTACGGTGGACCTGCGAGCACGCCCGGCGCCCTCGGCGCCCCGACCGATGGAGGACCCTCGTGGCCGACCTGAACGACACCGAGCAGACCCTGGCCGTGAAGGTCGGCACCGTCGCCCTGACGTTCGCCGCGGGCTGGGCGGCGCAGAAGCTCGTCACGTTCGTCTGGGCCAAGGTCACCGGGCACGACGCGCCGAAGGACCTCGACGACGACGAGGTCGGCATCGTCTCCGCCGTGACCTTCGCGGCCGTCGCGGCGGGCGTCGGCGTCCTCGCGCGCCGGTTCGCCGGCAAGGAGGCCAAGCGCGTCGTCGCCCGCCTCGCGGCCCGCGCGTAACCGAGGCCCAACCCCTCGTCGCTCTTCTCGCAGGCCGGGACCCGCTACCCCGCGACGCCCGGCGCGACCATCGGCATGCCGAGTGCACGAGCCGCGACCGGTTCCGCGGGCTCGACCCCCACGCTCGCGACCCTCTACGGCGGCGCGCTGTTCACCCTCGTCAGCACGCCGGGGACATCGACCGCGAGACCGTCCGCACCTCGCCGCGGACGATTGCGACAGCCTGAGCAACCCGATCACCGCAGTCCTTCCCTCCGTGGACGGACGCGTGCTGGCC
>CAZFUQ010000025.1:0-20825 GCA_964521905.1 uncultured Cellulosimicrobium sp. | reverse complement strand
CCTGAGCAACCCGATCACCGCAGTCCTTCCCTCCGTGGACGGACGCGTGCTGGCCGTGCTCGCGCGGTCGGGTCTGCCGCTCACCGGCCTGCAGACGGCGAGGCTCGCGGACGCCTCCCCGGAGCGGGTGCGCCAGGTCCTGATACGCCTCCGGGAGGACGGGCTCGTCACCGCCCGACGTGCTGGGTCGGCGGTGCTGCACGAGGCGAACCGCGACCACCTCCTGTGGAACGCCGTCGCGCGCCTGGTCCACGACGCCGACCAGGTCGTCCACTCGCTGAAGGGGCGGATCTCCGTGGCGATCGGCGACGTTCTCGGCAATCGCGCGCCTCACGTCACCGCAGCCCTGTTCGGCTCGGTGGCTCGCGGCGAGTCGCGTCAGGACAGCGACGTCGACGTACTGCTCATCACACCCGACGAGATCGGTGAGAGCGACGTCGAGGCGCTCGTCGAGCGCGTCATCGACACGGTCCAGATCTCGACCGGGAACGTGTGCAACGTGTATGCCGCAAGCAGAGCACGGTTCGACGAGCTCGTCGCCACGGCTGATCCCATGATCCCGTCGTGGGTGGCTGATGCGACCGTCTTCTCCGGACCCGACTTCCGACCCCGACTGGGAGGCGCACCGTGGGACGAACCACGCCGATGAGCAAGCAGGCGGGTCGATCCGCTGCCGCGGACGCCCCGGTAGCCTGGCCCGCGTGACGGCCCCAGCCCCGGCGAGCGCCGCGAGCCCGACGACGGTCCCCCAGGACTCCGTGCTGCGCTCCGGCCTGCGCGTCCTCGCCGACGCGGGCCGCCTGCTCGCGCGGCACTGGCCCGCGCTCGTCGCGGTCGCCGTCCTCGCCCAGGTGGTCCACGAGCTCGCGCTCCGGGCGGCGCTGGCCGTCGCGCCGTCGTCGGGCGTGCTCGGGCTGCTCGTCCTGTGCTTCTCGCCGCTCGCGTCGGTCGTCGGGATCGTCGTCATGCTGCACGTGCTGCGCCGGGAGCCGCGGGACGACCGCGACCGGCTGGAGGTGCGGGCGCTGCTCGGCTCGATCGCGTCCGTCCTGGTCCCCTACCTCGTCATCTACGAGTTCTACGGCGGGTTGTCGTCCGACTGGCAGGCCTACGTCGACTCCGCTGCGCTCGACCACGCGTTCGCCGCAGGTGCCGGGATCGAGACCGCGAGCCCCATCCCCGAGGGCTTCGGGCTCACCGTCCTGCTCGTCGTCGCCGGAGCGCTGCTCGCGCGCACGCTCCTCGACCGGCTCGCGCGGCGCGTGGGGCGTGGCGTCACCGGGTCCGGCGGGGAGGCGCGGACCAGCGCGCGCTCGGCCGCGGTGCGCATCGCCGCGGGCTACTGCGAGGTCGTCTGGATCGTCGTCGGGGCGTTCACGGTCACGGCGCTCGTGGGGCAGGTGCGCGAGTGGTGGACGTCGCGCGTCGTCGTCGTCGAGGTGACGACGTGGTGGGACGGCGTGATCGCGCGCGTGGAGGTGCTGAGGCCGCTCGTGGACGCCGTCGGCCCGACGACGTCCCTCCTGCTCGCCGGGGTCGTCACCGGGCTCGTCGTCCCGCTCGCGTGGCTCACGCTCGGCACGATCGTCTACGGGGTCGAGGCGATCGACGTCGTCGACCCGGTGCACGCGACGCCGGACACCGGCTCGGGGCGCGCGGCGCGCGTGGTCGACCGGTTCAACCGCACGCTCGGCGAGAGCGGCGCGCGCAGGGCGTGGGAGCTGATGCTCGACCCGAGCCGACGCTTCGGCGGTCTCGTCGGCGCCCTCGGCATGCTCTGGCGCAGCCGATGGAGCGCCGTGCTGCTCTTCTGCATCGCGTTCGCCCTGCTCACGCTCGCCGAGCAGGTCATCTTCACCTCTGCCCAGGCCGTGCTGGGTCAGCCCGGGATCGTCGTGTGGCGTGCGGTGATCGATCCGCTCGAGACCGTCGCGACCGTCGTCGTGCAGGTGCTCACGACGGTGCTGCTGGCCGCCGCGGCGGACGCGCTGCTCGCGAACCTGGGCCTGCCGTCGGCGCTGCGGACCCGCCGCCCGCGCGCCGCGGCAACCCCGGTCTCAGTCGGCTGACCCGACCGCCTCCCGCGGCGCACTCGCGGCCCGGGCCCCGCCGTCGTGCGCCGCGTCGACCCGCCGCGCGCCCAACAGCGCCGCCGCCACGGCGTCCCGGATCTCGGTGTCCGTCAGGGCATGGTCCCGCGCGAGCTGCACGAAGCGTGCCGCCGCCTCGGTGACCGCCGCGCGGTCGAGCGTCGCTGCGGGTGCGGTGACGAGCGTCCCGACGCGCCGGCGCGTGGTGACCAGGCCCGCCGCCTCCAGGTCGCGGTACGTCCGCGCGACGGTCCCCGGGGCGATGCCGAGGTCGTTCGCGAGCGCACGGACGGTCGGGAGGCGTTGTCCGTCCACGAGGTCACCGGCCGTGACCAGCACCGCGAGCTGCGCGCGGAGCTGCTCGTAGTGCGGGGTCGGGGAGTCGAGGTCGATGCGGACGGCGAGGCTCACGCGACCGCCCCCTCGGGCTCGCGCACCGGCTCCGCCGTCGGCGCGGGGTCGCGGGCCGGCCAGAGCAGGACCACGACCGCCACCACCACGACCGCCAGCGCGACGAGGAGCAGGGCGTTCCCGGCCTGGACGTGGCCCGGGCTGAGCCCTGGACCCGTTCTCACGCCGTCGCCGTTCCCCAGCCCCAGCCAGCGCAACGAGAGCCCGGCCATCGCGACGAGCCCGCCGAGCGTCAGGCCCAGGACGAGCTGGGTGGCACGCTCGACGCGGCGGGCGACCCGGCGTCGGAGCCACATGTCCCACTCCTCGTCCACGTCCTCGACGGCCGGACGCGACGCGACGAGGCGTAGCACCACCTCCGAGACCGCGACCGCGACGACCACCGCGACCAGGATCGGCACGGTCCACAGCCACCCGGGAAAGGGTGCGACCGTGTACGCCTCGTAGCGACCGACGACGCGGGAGATCGAGCGCGGACCGTCGGACAGGAGGCCGAACGCCACGCTCGCGACGGCAGTGATCCCGGCCCAGACCCACGCGAGGCGCCGGGTGAGCATCGGGACGACGTCGGCCGTCGAGCGTGCGACGAGCCGCGCCTCGCGCTGCCGGTGCCGGGGACGCGGCCACGTGAGCTCGCCTACCGCGTGGACGGCCAGGGCGCCGACGAGCGCGACGAGCGGCAGCACCGCCGTCGTCCTCGCGCCGAGCGGGACGAGCCCGAGGTACGAGTACAACGGCGGCAGCAGGATCCCCGCGGTGACGAGCAGCCCCGAGCCGGCGCTCGTCACCGCGGAGTGCCGCACCGCGCGCCGCCCCGCCGAGCTCGGGACGACGGCACGTCGGCCGTCCCACCACAGGAGCGCGGCGACGACGCCCGCGGCGAGCAGCGCGAGGTCCACCGCGAGGGCGACCGGGAACGGCAGCGGGTTCCCCAGCATCCACGACACCCAGCTCATGATCCACCTCCTTCAGAGAGTATTGATCATGAACTATGACCATTAACTCGCCTGCCGTCAACAGGAGCGGTCGGCGATGACCTCAGCCCGACGCGTCGACGACCGGCAGCGACCAGTAGTCCGGGAGGAGCTCCGGCTCGACGACGCGCACCTCGGCGGGCTCGGCGTCGTCGGGCGTGAGGAAGTACTGGGTGACGCGGCTCGAGACGGCGCCCGTGCAGACCGGCGCGTCCGGGAACGGCATGCCCGGGAGCGCCGACGCCCCCGAGGAGAACTCCCGCCCCGACGCGTCGACGAGCACCACCTCGCACGCCGAGTACGTCTCCTCCTCGCTCGCCGGCCCCGGACGGGCGTTCGATCGTAGCGACAGGTCCGCCGCCCAGAGCGTGTAGCCGTCGGGCGCCTCGACGCGGTCGCCGTACCCGTCGTCGAGCCAGTCGACCTCCTCGATCTCGACGAGCCGCGCCCGGACGTCGCCGACCTGGGCCCAGCCCTCGGCGTCGCCCGCGTGGGCGACGCGCGGCTCGGACCCCCACCAGCCCTGGACCGGGTCCGACCGCCACGTCAGCCAGCCGAGCGCCGCGAGCGCCACGACGAGGACGGGCAGCCACCAGCGGTTCGTGCGCCACCAGCCGACGCTCATCCGTCCCACCCGCCCGGGACGAGCGCGGGCGAGAGCACCTCGACGACGTCGCCGGGCGCAGGCTCCTCGACGCGGCCGAGGTCGATCTCGGCGATCGCCTGCGGGCGGTCGAGGTCCGCGTCCTGGTGCTCCGTGAGCACGCGCAGCACGACGTCCCCCTCGAGCGCGCGCGCCGGGACCTCGACGACGACCGTCCCGGCCTCCGGGACGTCGGGGTCCACGAACGTGCTCATCATCGCGTTCCGCACGCGGCGCGAGGCCTCGTGGTCCCGGCCGGCGGTGTCCCGCAGCTCGACCACCTCGAGGCCCGCCTCCGCCGTCGCGCCGGAGACCGCGAGGTCGACGGCCACCCAGACGCCGCCGGTCGTGAGCGTGTCGAACCCTTCCTCGAGAGTCGTGCCCGTGCGCACGTCGTCGACACGCACCCGCAGCGGTCCGGCGGTGACGACGTCGCCCACCTCGCCGCGCGACGTCGTCGCCGTGAGCGTGGGCCACCACGAGTCGACGCGCGCCACGGCGGCGCCGACGGCGACCGTGACGACGAGCAGGACCACGGTCACCGTCCGGTCTGCGCGCGCGTTCACCACGCCTCCTCGTCCTCGGGCGGGTCCACGATCCCCGGCGGGACGTCGCCCGGAGGCACGTCCACCAGCACCAGCTCGCCCGTCTCGGCCCACCGGCGACCGCCACCGACCGTCATGTCCCGGTACCGGAACGTCGGGAGCGTCACGGTGAGGGCCTCACCCGACCCGGCCGAGACGTCGCCCGTCTCCGGGACGGTGACCGGCCACAGGAGCGCGACGTCCTCGGGCAGGCCCGGCTGCAGCGCGGGGTACGACGAGCCGTCCCGCGCGAGCAGCGTGGGGTCGGGGCGGTCCGGCTCGGCGTCGCCCGCGAGCGCCAGGCCCCAGGGCAGCTCGTCCGGGAGCGTCACCGCGGTGCGGTCGAGGCGGCGCGACTCGCGGTCGGTGTCGAGCGCGCCCACGACCACGACGAGCCACGCGTCGGCGTCGGCGCTCTCGAGCGCAGAGACCTGGACGGTGTCGGTCACGGTCCACGAGCGCACCGTGAGGTCGAACGGTCCCGTCGCGACGGGCTCGCCCGCGGCTGCCCGGGCCGGGCCGGCGTCGGCGGCGACGTGCCGCGCGAGGCCGCCGGCCGCCGTCGTGCCCACGACGGCGCCCAGCACCACGGCCAGCGCGATCCGGCGCGGCCACGTGCCGACCACGGCGCGCGCCCAGGGGAACGACGTCGCCGACGCGCGCCCTGCCCCTCGCTCCGTCGTCACGGCGGGCATCCTACGGTGGCGGGCGGCCGCCCGTCAGGCACCGCGCACCAGGAACGTCGTGATCGGGCCCATGACGACCGCGTAGATGAGCGCGAGGAAGACGGTGTGCAGGGCGCAGAAGAGCAGCGCGTCGCGAACCACGCCCCTGCCCCGGAAGTGCTGCACGAGCTTGCGCACGAACTGCACGGGGTGCAGCAGGTCCCAGCTGTTGAAGCGCACGTACCGGCCGAGATAGATGCCGAACGTGACGAGCGCGAGCACCACGACGGCCGCGGCCCAGGACGCCGGGCGCCGGAACGGCGCGTCGTCCTCCGGGTAGAGCAGGATCGCGAACAGCGCCTGGGCGATGAACACGTTGACGACGGTGTTGAGGACGCCGGACATGGCGAGCGTGAGCACGGCGACGATGTCGTACCAGAGCGGCACGCGCTCGCCGTCCTTGCGGTGGCTGTAGTTGAGCTCCGTGATGAGGTACCCGGCGTTCGGCAGGAGCAGGAGCCACACGAGGAGGCCGAGCGCGGCGACGGCGTAGACGACCCCGTCCGGGACGCCGCGGGTGACGAGCACCAGGTCCACCAGGAGGACGCCACCGAGCACCAGCACGGGCGCGACGGACAGCCCGATGTTGAGCAGCATCGGGCGGTACACACGCGTGCCGTACAGCGGCGCGCGCAGGACGACGAGCGCCAGCGCGTACACGTTGAGCAGGGCCACGCCCCCGAAGAGCCAGTCGAGCACGCCCCTACCGTACGGTCCGTTCGGCGCGCGTGCCGCGCACCCCGTCGCTAGCGTGGGAGGCGCTCGAGGCAACGACCTCCCGTGCCCGACGAGGGGCACCACCCCCCAGGAGTCGCCATGGCACAGCACGACGGAACCGGGGCACCCGCGCCCACGACGACGTCCACGTCCCCGACCCTCATGCTCGTCCTCGCGACGATCGGGTTCGCGGTGAACTTCTGGGCCTGGGCGCTCATCAGCCCGCTCGGTGCGGCGTACGGCCAGCTCTACGACCTCACCGACGTCCAGGTCTCGGTCCTCGTCGCCGTCCCGGTCGTCGTGGGGTCGCTCGGCCGCATCCCCGTCGGTGCGCTGACCGACCGGTACGGGGCACGGGTGATGTTCCCGCTCGTCAGCGCCCTGACGATCCTGCCCGTGCTGTTCGTCGGCCTCGTCGCCGACAGCTTCGTCGCGCTCCTCGTGGGCGGCTTCTTCCTCGGGCTCGGCGGGACGGCGTTCGCGGTCGGTGTCCCGTTCGTCAACGCGTGGTACCCGCCGGAGCGCCGCGGGACCGCGATCGGCATCTTCGGGGTCGGCATGGGCGGGACCGCGATCTCCGCGTTCACGACCGTGCGTATCCGCGACGCGTGGGGCGACGCCGCTCCCTTCCTGCTCGTCGCGGCGGTCCTCGCGGTCTTCGCCGCGGTGTCGTGGGCGCTGCTGCGCGTCGCGCCGGGGCGTGGCGCCCAGCCGGCAGGCGGCTTCTGGTCGCGCACGTGGGCCACGTTCCGCATGCCGGCGACCCTCCAGCTCTCGTGGCTGTACGCGGTCGGGTTCGGCGGCTTCGTCGCGTTCAGCGTGTACCTGCCCACATTCCTCGTGAACGCGTACGACCTCACGCCGGGCGACGCCGCCGCCCGGACCGCCGGGTTCGTCGTCCTGGCCGTCCTCATGCGCCCCGTGGGCGGCACGCTGTCCGACCGGTTCGGGGGCGTGCCCGTGTCCGTCGTGTGCTTCTCGGTGATCACGGTCCTGGCGGCCGTCGTCGCGTTCCAGCCCTCGCTCGTCCCCGTGGGGACGATCGCGTTCCTCGGCCTCGCCGCCGGTCTCGGTGCGTCGTCGGGCGCGACGTTCGCGCTCGTGGCCGACGTCGCGCCGGTGGACAAGGTCGGCGCCGTCACCGGGCTCGTGGGCGCGGCGGGCGGCCTGGGCGGCTTCATCCCGCCGCTCCTCATGGGCGCGGTCTACCAGCTCAACGGGACCTACGGCCTCGGCTTCGCGCTGCTCGCCGTCACGGCGCTCGTCACGCTGCTCTTCACGCTCGGGCCGGTCCGCCGCGGCGTCCGGAGCCGCGCCGCGGCGTGACCCGGAGACAGGGCCTCACACGCGGAGCGCCTCGCTCGGCTGGATCCGGCGCGCGCGCAGCGATGCTGCGACCCCACCGAGGACGCCCACCACGACACCTCCCGCGACCGCGATCGGGATGTGTCCCACGTCGAGGACCGGCGTCCAGCGCCGGGCGATCGTGATCGCCAGGAGTGCGGCGACTCCGGTGGTCGCACCGGCGACGCCGCCCACGACGCCGACGAGCGCAGCCTCCGTCATGACGAGCCCGCTCACGTGGCGCGCCTGGGCGCCGATCGCACGCCGCATCCCGATCTCCCGGGAGCGTTCGAGGACGGACATCGTCATCGCGCTCGTCAGCGAGACGACCGAGGCGAGGATCGCGACCCCGGTGAGGACGAGGAGGATCGTCCGGACGTCGCTCTCGATCTCGCCGCGCAGGCCGCGAGGGTCGGGCGGCGCCACGACCTCGAACGACTCCGGGGTGCTGGGCCGCAGCACGAGCGGGGCCTGCGCCGCGACCTGCTGGGCGGCACCGGTGGCGGTGAGGACGTAGACCTCGTGCTCCGAGGCGGGGCGCAGCGCTGCCGCGACGTCGACGGGCACGAGGACCGCCTGGATGACGTTCATGACGCGATACCCCTCGTCGACGATGCCGCGCACCACGAACGACCGTCCGTCGAGCACGACCTGCGGGCGTGCGCTGAGCGGCCCGAGGTCGAGCCGGTCGGCGATCGCCCGCCCGAGCAGCGCCTCGCCGTCCAGGAGCGGGCCCGGCGTACCGCCCGCCCAGTCCACCTCGAGCTCCGCGGCCTGGCCGATGCCGTCGCCCACCCCGAGCAGGAAGGCGTCGGGCACGCTGGCGGCCTCGCCCGGGAGGGCGACCGTCATCATCCCGTTCCGGGTCACGAGCGCCGCGGCGTCCACGCCGGGCAGGTCCGTGAGCCGAGCGACGGCCTCCCCCGAGACGCCCGGCGCGGTCCCGTCGACGACGTCCGGTCGTCCTTCCGCGGCACCCGCCAGCGGCGTCGACAGGGTGACCGCCCGGTTGAGACGCGCGTCGAACCGCTCGGAGACCTGTGCCTGCGCCGAGGCCGAGAGCCCGACCGTCGTCAGGGCCAGGGCGACCCCGACTGCGACGGAGGCCGCGAGCGTGGCAGTACGCCCGCGGCGGGAGGCGACCGACGCGGCCGCGTCACGCACCACCGTGCGGAACCCGACCCGGTGCCGTGCCCGACGTCGGTCCTCGCTCCCGGCGGGCACCGTCACCTCCGGCGGCGGCTCGGTGAGCAGCGCGTCGAGGCCCGCAGCCGACGTGGTGGTGGGGTTCGCAGCGTGGACCGGGCCCGCACCGTCACCGCCTGTGTCGGTGACGATGAGGCCGTCGCGCACGACGAGGCGCCGCTGCGCGCGAGCAGCGATCTCCGGCGAGTGGGTGACGAGCACGACCGTGGTGCCGGTGCGGTGCAGGTCGGTGAGGAGCTCCAGCACGGACTCCGACGTCGCGGTGTCGAGGTTGCCGGTCGGCTCGTCGGCCACGATCGTCCCGGACCCGACCGAGAGGGCGCGCGCGATCGCGACGCGCTGCCGCTGCCCGCCCGACAGGTCGCTGGCACGACGGTGCGCGGTCTCGGAGAGCCCGACGCGGTCGAGCGCCTCCAACGCCCTGTGCCGCCGCTCGTCGGCGGGTATGCCGGCGTAGAGCATGCCGAGCTCGACGTTGTCCACGACCGTCCGGTGGTCCATGAGGTGGAACCCCTGGAACACGAACCCGAACGTCTCCCCACGCAGGCGGGCACGCTCCCGCTCGCCCAGGGTCGCGACGTCCCGGCCGTCGAGCAGGTACGTGCCGGACGTCGGCGCGTCGAGGAGCGCCAGGATGTTGAGGAGCGTCGACTTGCCGCTGCCGGACGGGCCCTCGACCGCGAGGAACTCCCCCGGACCGATCCGCAGGTCGACGCCGCGCAACGCCTCGACCGGCTGCGCCCCGGGATACGTCTTGGTGATCCCGGCGAGGTCGAACGTCGTCACTCGACCTTCACCTCGTCGCCCGCCGACAGCGCGCCGGCGGTGACGGGTTCGACGGCGCTGGTCCCGCCCAGACGCCCGAGCTCACGCACCTCGACCTCGCGGAACGCCCCTTCGGCGGTGCGTGCCTGGACGACGGCGGTGCCGTCGGAGCGCAGCGTGACCGCGCGCGCGGGGACGCGCAGCGCCTCGTCGGCCACGGCGGTCACCGAGATCGTCGTCAGGACGTTCGCCCCCAGCCACGCATCGTCGATCGGCTGTGCCGTCACCAACGGCACCCCGACCTCGACCGGAGCCGGCTGATCCCCGGTCGCCGTCGGCGGGGCGGGGATCGCGCCGAGCGTGGCGTCGAGCACCGTGCCGTCGGGGCCGGTGAGCGTGACCTTCATCCCCGCGCCGAGGGTGGGAAGGACCGAGACCGCCACCTTCGCCTGCGCGACGACGGCACCCTGCCCGACGGTGATCGTCCCGTTCTCGCCGGTGAGCACGTCGCCGATGTTCGGCGTGGCGCTGACGACGGCGGGCAGCGAGCCCGTGACGACGAGCTCGCTGAGCGGCACGACGACGAGCTCGTCGGACACGCGCACCCCGCCGGACGTGTCGCCGGCCGGTGCGCCGCTCGACGAGTCGGCGTCGGTGACCGACCGTGGCGCGTTCTGACCGGTCGTCTGCGACGCGTCCACGGGCGCCTCACGAGTCGTCGGTTCGTACCCGATGTCCTTGTACAGGCGTCGCACGGCCTGCGCGGTCTGCGGGCCGAACTCTCCCAGGCCACCCACTCGGTAGCCGAGGCCCTGGAGGAAGCGCTGGAGCTGCTCGACGTCCGGGCCGGTGCTTCCTTCGACGAGGTCGCGGTAGTAGGGGAACGCGCCGGTCGTCGCGATGACGGGACGACCGCTGACCTCCAGCACGACGGCACCCGCGCGGAGCTCGGAACCCGCCGGGACCCCGACGGCCGTCACCACGGACTGGTCCCCGCTCCCGGCAGCGACCTGGACGCTCGCTGCCGACTCGCGCACGACGTCCGACCGGGCCACGATCTGCTCGGACAGCGCGCCAAACGTCACCTCCGCCACGATGTCCCCGGGCGGCGGAGGCGCCGCATTCGCGGCGACCTGCGCCGGTGACTGAAAGCTCGCCGCCGCGAACCACCCGCCCACGAGACCCCCGACGAGAAGGACGGTCACGACCGCCCCGCCGACGACGCGGCGGAGGCGGGCGCTCACCCGACCCCCGCCCCGTCCAGGATCTCCTGTGCCTGCTTCTCGAAGGCGGTCTTCTCCTCGAGGAGCGTGGCCAACGCGTCCTCGTTCTCGGCCACGACGGACAGCTGACGGTCCCACTCTGCGTCGTACAGGGCCTGCGCGTACCCGGAGCTCTCCTGGCATTCGGCGTCGAACGTCGCGAGCCGGATCTCTTCCGCCTTCTGCTCCGGGGTCCGCTCGTTCGCCATGCCGTCGGCGATCTCCCCATACGACGCGCTCATCGACTCGGTCGGCGTCCCGCCGCCATCGCCATGCGGGCTCGACGGAAGATCGGTGATGCCGAGCGGCTGCATGCATGCCACCCACTTTTCGGCCGCCGCCACGACCACGGGATCGCGTACGGCACCGTTCCAGGGCGCCATTGCGAAACCGCTCAGGGTGTTGTTGATCCGCATGCCCTCTGTCGGCAGCTCCTTTCGCGCCTCGTCGAGGCACGCCCAGTACTGCTCGTCCTGCTCCGAGGACCAGGACATCGACTCCTCACTCGCCGCTTGGAGGATCAAGGCATTCGGGTCGGGCGCACCGCTGTACCCCCACTGGGCGGCGGTCTCGACGTTGAACAGCTTTCGCCCAGCGAGCGACTTGGTCTCCGAACGCATTGAGACGTCGACCTGCGGACGGCGGTAGTCGAACCCGCTGTCCCGCATGCACGCCTCGACCAGCACGTCCTCTGCCGCGTTATTGAGGGTCGTGTCAACCAGGTAGGCATCGAGGGGCATTACCCACCTCTGCCGGTTCTTCTCACCCTCGACCGGCCCTGCTGCCGCTGTCGGTCCTGCTGCCGTTCCCTGATCCCGGTCCACGGCCCCGTCCTTTGCATCCGGTGCACACCCTGCGGCGATCAAGCAGACGATCGCTGCACCGACGACGGCCCCGGACCACGCTCGAACTTGCATTCAGAACTCGACTCCTCAACGTCAATTCTTCTGATCAAGGACGCAGTCGCGCGGGGTTGTCGATCACGTCTTGTTCGACAGCCCCGCGACCGCGACTCCGCCTACTCGCACCCAGTCAGAGCCGAGTCAAAGTACCCAGAACTCAAGTTGTCGTTGAACCCGCCTGGGGCGTTCCCCACTGAGTCGCTCAGGTTGCCGTCACCCGTCCCCTTGTAGAGCCAGAATTGCGGACCGTTGTACCGCTCGTCGAGGAAGTAGAACGCGGTGTTGCTCCTACCTCGGTTGGAAACCGACGTCACCGAATTGTCGCCATTGCCGCCGACTCCCGCGAACGTACGCAGCGAGAATTTGTGCTGGCACTGGTAGAAGGAGAAGTGACCAGCCTCGACCGTGCCTGACCGGTACCCGGTGTCGCGCCACTGGCACGAGTACCCCACCGGGCAGTCGGACGTCGCCGCCGTCGCCGGGACCGCCAGACCGACGCTGCCGCCGAGCGCCAGCAGACCCGCGGTGACCAGGCCCATGATCTTTCGCTTCATCGCGTTACCTTGCTCTCGACCCCCCCCCTGCTGAGGGGTGAACGCGACCGATCATGGCAGATCACTGCATACCTCGCAAAACGGTTTAGCAAGGAAGGCTAACTATCCAAACCCCTCCCTGAACTCCAGGTCGAGAGCACGCACGCCCTCGGCTCGTGTCCCTGGGGTCTATCAATGAGACAGTGGGTGGGCCCACGTCGTTCCTCCGTTGTCGGTGGAGCCACTGGCCCCCGGATGGTTGCGGCGCGCGACCACCGCTCTCGCCCCAGCGGGCGTCAGGGGGCGGTCGCGGAGCGGCGCGCGACGAGGCGCGGCAGGACGAACCACAGGCCGACGAGCACGACGAGGGTCACGCCGCTGGCCCACAGGGCCGGCGTCCGGCTCACGACGACGTCGACGACGAGAAGCACCGTCCCCGTGACGACGAGGGCCAGCACGAGGACGCCGATGCGGGCGAACCGGTCGCTCAACGTGACGAGCGCCGCCTTGCGGTGCCGGCGGAACAGCGCGCGGTGCAGGCTCACGGGTGCGACGAACAGCCCGGTCGACAGGACCGCGAGACCCACGAGCGTGAGGTAGACGGCGACCTGGAACGTGTCGAGGTCGGCGAAGCGCTGCTGGAAGGGGAGCGTGAGCAGGAAGCCGGTGAGGATCTGCACGCCCATCTGCATGACGCGCAGCTCCTGGAGCAGCTCGGCCCAGTTGCGGTCCGACCGCTCTTCCGCGGACTCGTCGCGGCCGTCACGGGTGTCGTCGCCCACGGGACTCCTCCGTCTCGCCCCTGCTGGGATAATCTTCCTCTGCTGGGGTCAAGAAAGCGGCTCCGTCCTGCTCGACCCTCGGGGACCCCATCGATGGACGCCGTTCTGCCTTCCGACGTCGCCGACCCCGGCGACCGTCTCCCCGCCGCGCTCACGGACGTCATCGCCGCGCTCGGGGCGGGAGCCCCCCAGGCCGTCGGCCGCTTCCGTGTCGAGCTGCCCTCCGACACGTGGTGGTGGTCGGACGAGGTGTACGAGATGCACGGCTTCGTCCCGGGTGAGGTCGTCCCGACGACCGCCCTCGTCCTCGCGCACAAGCACCCCGACGACCGCGACCGGGTCGCCGGGTCGCTGGTCCACGCCGCACGCACGGGTGAACCGTTCGGGTCCATGCACCGCATCGTGGACGCGACCGGACGTGCTCGCACGCTCGCGATCGCCGCGCACGGCACGCCTCCCGGTCGCGGCGCCGCCGTCACCGTGCTGGAGGGCTACCTCGTCGACATCACGGCCGCGCACCACGAGGCGGCGCGGCGCGAGGCGAGCGCGTCGATCCGCGCCGCGGACGAGTCGCGCTCCGTCATCGAGCAGGCCAAGGGTGTCCTCATGGTCGCCTTCGGCGTCGGGCCGGACGCCGCGTTCGACCTGCTCCGCCAGCGGTCCAACCACGCGAACGTGCCGGTACGGGAGCTTGCGCGACGCCTCGTGGGCGGGCTGGGGACCACGGAGGACGTCGTCGACGTCGCGCGTCGTCGCGTCGACCGTCTCCTCGAGGTGGCGGCGGGGCACGACGCCGCGGGCCGGACCGCCGACTGACCGGACCGGTCAGCGACCGCCGCGCGCCGCGGCGTCCACCCCGGGGATCCGCCGGGTCTCGACGATCTCGCGCGCGATGTCGACGAGCTTGATGTTCGCGTCCTGCGACACGCGGCTCAGGACCGCGAACGCCCGGCCCGCGGAGAGCGAGTAGCGCTCCATGACGATGCCCTGTGCCTGGCCGATGAGCGTGCGCGACTGGACCGCGGACTGGAGCTGCTCCTCGGTCCGCGCCGCCGAGATCGCCGCGGCCGCGACTCCCGCGAACGTCGCGGCGAGGTGGTGGGACTCCGCGTCGAAGGCGTCGGTCGACGTCGAGTACATGTTGAGCGCACCGTGCGCGTCGTGGGACGTGTAGAGCTGCACGCACAGCATCGACCGGACGCCGAGCTCGCGCGCGACGGCCGGGGCCCAGCGCGGCCAGCGCGGGTCCGTCTCGACGTCGCCCGACTCGACGAGCACGCGGTGGTGCACGGCGTCCAGGCACGGACCTTCTCGGAGCTCGTACTGCAGCGCGTCGCCGCGCGCGACCAGCGGGTCCGACACGGCGGGGCTCTCGATACGGCCGCGCGCGACGAGAGAGATCCCCGCGGACTCGCACCCGACGACCATCGAGACCGCGAGCTCGACGACGCGGTCCAGCGTCTGCTGGAGCGTCGGCTCGTCGGCGAGCGTGCGCGCCGCGTCGGCGACGAGCTCCGCCACACCGCGCTCGTGGGAGCTCTCGACGACCTCGGGCAGCCCGTCAAGGATCCCCGCCGTGGGGGCGGGCACGGTCGCGCCTGGTCCTGCCGACGTCCCGATCGTGCTCTGCTCGGTGCTCGCCATGTCTGCCTCCTCGGATCCTCCGCCCTTCAGCGTAGTTCTCCGTCGTACGCGAGGTCGCCGCACCGTCCGAGCCCACCCCCCGGTCGGCTCGTCCGGCGCGGAGGCCACCCTCCGGTCAGAACACCGGCTTGCCGCCGGTCACCCCCAGCACGGTGCCCGAGACGTAGCTCGCGTCACGCGGCGACGCGAGGAAGACGAACGCGGGCGCGACCTCCGCGGGCTGGCCCGCGCGCCCGAGGGGCGTGTCCCGGCCGAACTGCTCGATCTTCTCCTCGGGCTGCGTCGCGGGCTGCAGCGGCGTCCAGATCGGGCCGGGCGCCACGGCGTTCACGCGGATCCCCCGAGGGCCGAGCTCGGCGGCGAGGTTGACCGTGAGGTTGTTGATCGCGGCCTTGGTCGACGCGTAGTCGAGCAGCGACGTCGACGGCTGGTACGCCTGGATCGAGGAGTTGTTGACGATCGACGCCCCGTCCCCCAGGTGCTCGAGCGCGGACTGCGTGATCCACAGGAGCGCGTAGAGATTGGTCTTGAGCACGCGGTCGATCTCGTCGCTCGTGACGTCCTCGATCGACTCGCGGCGCGCCATCTGGAACCCGGCGTTGTTGACGAGCACGTCGATCGGCCCGCCGAGCTCGGCGACGGCGCGTCCGGGCAGGGCGCGTGCGGTCGCCTCCTCGGTGACGTCACCTGGCAGGAGCGCGCACGTGCGGCCCGCTTCCCCGACCCACCTGGCGGTCTCCTCGGCGTCCACGAGCTCCTCGGGCAGGAACCCGATCGCGACGTCGGCGCCCTCTCGCGCGAACGCGATGGCGACGGCACGACCGATCCCGGAGTCGCCGCCGGTGATCAGGGCCCGCAGCCCGGCGAGGCGACCGTCGCCGCGATAGGACTCCTCGCCGTGGTCGGGGACGGGCTCCATCGGCGCGGTGAGTCCCGGGGGCTCCTGCTGCTGGGCCGGGAAGGCCAGTTCGTCGGTCATCGCTCTCCTCCTCGTCCGTGGCGGGGCGTCGCACCAGCGCTCACGAGCGCGACGGCTCGCGGCGCCGCGCGAGCTGCGCCTCGTGCGCACGGGGACGGGCGACCGGCCGCACCGCGGCGAGGGCACCTGCGACGGTGGCCTCCGCCGTCGGGCCGACGCCCCCCGCCGAGGTGAGCGCCCGCATGACCTGGGTCGCGGTCTCGTGGACGGGGACGCCCGCTTCCAGGGCCGCGTCGGCGAGCAGCCGCGCGGCGGCGCCGTCGTCGACCCCGTACACCGCCATGAGGACGCCCTTGACCTGCTCGACGGCGGCCTGGCTGACGAACGCGCGCGTCACCGCGCGCTGCGACTCGCGCTCGAGCGCCTCCTTCTGCGACGGTGTGGCGTCGACGACGTACCCCGCGATCTCGACGACGCGACCACGCTCGTCGCGCCGCCCCTGCCCCGTCACGACGACGGAGCGAGCCTTCCCGTGCCCGTCGACGATGCGGTGGGCGCACGCGAACGGCCGCCCCGAGCGCAACGCGTCCGTCGCGGCGCGCACGACGCGCGCCCGGTCGTCCGGGTGCTTGCGCGAGCGCAGCGCGTCGAGGCCGGGCTCGACGTCGCCGGGCGTCCAGCCGTGCATCGTGTACAACTCGTCCGACCACCACCAGGTGCCGGAGGAGAGCTCGACGCGGTACTGCCCGACGAGAAGGTGGGTGCCGACGGCGAGCACCTCGGCCAGTGCTGCGGGCCGCACACGGGCGGTCTGATCGGGGCTCTCCGTGGTCATGCGGATCGTGGCCATGGTCGTCCTCCCAGTGGCTGGGGGCTGCGGGCCTCTTCATGACTCCGCCACCCAACGTAGCCCACCCGTCGGCGGACGGCACCCGGGCTCGGCTACGGTGCGGGGCATGACCAGCGAGACCCGCCGGACGATCGCCCGGCACGTCGAGGACGCGCTCTCGCTCGTCCGCCCGACGGCGGCGACGAACCTTCCGCTCGAGGACGCGGTGGGGGCGGTGCTCGCCGCGGACGTCGTGTCGCTGCTCGACGCCCCCGCGTTCGACTCGTCCGCGATGGACGGGTACGCGGTGCGCGCGGCGGACGTCGCCGGGGCGTCGACCGGCACCCCGGTGACGCTGCGCGTCGTGGGGGACGTCGCCGCGGGCGACGCCGGCCGGGTGCGTGTGGGCACGGGCGAGGCGGTCCGCATCATGACCGGCGCCCCCGTGCCGCAGGGAGCCGATCTGGTCGTGCCGGTGGAGCGCACGTCCACGGGGCGGTTCACGCCCGGCGCACCGGGCGGCGGCCCGACGACGGTCGCGGTCCTCGACGCGTCGCGCAGCAACGTGCGCGACCGCGGCGAGGACGTGCGGAGGGGGGACGTGGTCGTCACGGCGGGCGTCGTGCTCGGTGCGCGGCACGTGTCCGTCGCGGCGTCGGCCGGGCACGCCGCCCTGCCCGTGCACCGGCCCCCGCGCGTCGCGGTCCTCTCCACGGGCAGCGAGCTCGTGGCGCCCGGCACGGTCCCGGGCCCCGGCCACATCCCCGACTCGAACTCCGTGCTGCTCGCCGCGTCCGCGCGGTCGGCCGGGGCGCGCGTGGTGCGGCGCGGCGCCGTCGGCGACTCGGCCGCGACCCTCGTCGACGCGCTCGACGGGCTGCTGGGCGCGTTCGGGGGCGACGCACCCGACCTCGTCGTCAGCACGGGCGGCGTGAGCGCGGGCGCGTTCGACGTCGTCCGCGAGGTGCTCGACCCGGCGACGCGCGCCGGGACGCCCTGGGAGGGCGCCGTGTCCGACGCGCGCCTGGTCGCCGTCGGCATGCAGCCCGGCAAGCCGCAGGGCCTCGCACGCTGGCGCGGCGTGCCGTGGCTCGCGCTGCCCGGCAACCCCGTGAGCGCGTTCGTGTCGTTCGAGCTGTTCGTCCGGCCCGTCCTCGACCGGCTGCGCGGCGTCCCCGAGCCGCGCCGCACGCTCGTCGGGCGCGTCGCCGGCGAGGGGTGGTCGTCGCCCGCCGGGCGCGAGCAGCTCGTCCTCGTGCGGCACACCGACCCCGACGGCGCGGTGGTGGTCCCCGCGGGTCGTCACCGCGGGCGGGACGCGGAGCGGGGCGCCGTGCCGGACGAGGGGCCGGACGCAGGGACCGGCCCCGGCCCGGACCCCGCACGGACGCGCGGGTCCGGCTCGCACCGGGTGAGCGCGCTCGCGCACGCGGACGCGCTCGCCGTGGTCGGGGCCCACGTCACGTCCGTCGACCCCGGCGACCCGGTGCAGGTCCTCCTCCTGACCTGACCTCTTCCTCGCGAGGCGGAGGCGCGGCCGGCGAGGGTCTTCCGACTCGTCACGGCCGCGCTCGGGCGTGGAAGAGTGGCGCCATGAGCTTCACTCACCTCGACGAGCGCGGGCACGCGCGCATGGTCGACGTCACCGCCAAGCAGCCGACGGTCCGCTCCGCGACCGCGACCGGCACCGTCCGGTGCTCGCCGGAGGTCGTCGGTGCGCTGCGCGACGGGACCGTCCCCAAGGGCGACGTGCTCGCGGTCGCGCGGATCGCGGGCATCGCCGGGGCGAAGCGGACCGCTGAGCTCCTGCCGCTCGCGCACGTCATCGGGGTGCACGGCGCGGTGGTCGACCTCGTCGTGGGCGACCACGGCGTCGACGTCACCGCGACCGTCCGCACCGCCGACCGCACGGGTGTCGAGATGGAGGCGCTCACCGCCGTCGCCGCCGCCGGGCTCGCGGTGATCGACATGGTCAAGGGGCTCGACAAGTCGGTCGAGCTCGCGGACGTGCGCCTCGTCGCCAAGACGGGCGGCAAGTCCGGCGACTGGCACCGCGAGCCGTGAGCGGCCCGGGGGGCACCGAGGGCACCGCGTTCGACGCCCTCGTCCTCGCCGGGGGTCGTGCCGCACGGCTCGGGACGCCCAAGCCCGGCCTCGTGGTCGCGGGCCGTCCCCTGCTGGAGCATGCGCTCGCGGCGACGTCGGGCGCGCGCCGCACGGTCGTCGTCGGGCCGGAGGAGCTCGCGGCCCCCGGCCGCTACACGCTCACCCGCGAGGACCCGCCGTTCGGCGGCCCGGTCGCGGGTATCGCCGCGGGGCTCGCCGCGCTGCCCGACGACGACGGCGCGCCCTGGGTGCTCGTCCTCGCCTGCGACGTCCCGCGCGCGGCGGAGGCCGTCCCCGCGCTGCTCGCCGCGGCCCGCGCGCTGCCCGACGACCCTCCCGTGCACGCGGTCCACGCGGTGCGCGACGGGCGCGAGCAGTGGCTCGTCGGGCTGTACCGGAGGGCCGCGGTCGAGGGTGCGCTCGCCGCGCTGCCCGCCGCGCACGGGGCGTCCGTGCGGCGTCTGCTCGCGGGGCTCCCCGCGGTCGTCGTGCCGGACGAGGACGGCGCCACCGACGACGTCGACACGTGGGAGGATGCCGAGGAGCACGACCGCCGCGTGGGCACGGCACGGACCACCACCGACGATGGCAGGAGAGCATGATGACGAACCTCGAGCGCTGGGTGGACGCCCTCGCCGCCGACCTCGACCTCGACCCCCAGGTCGTCGACATCGGCGCGGTCCTCGACCTCGCGCGTGACGCCGCGCACGGCATCGAGCGGCCCGCCGCTCCCCTCACGACGTTCGTCGCCGGTTACGTCGCCGGGCTGGCCGCGCACGACGGGGCCGGGCGGAGCGTCCAGGACGTCCTCGACCGTGCCGCCGAGCTCGCGCTCGCGTGGGAGCCGGAGCCCGAGCTCCCGGGCACCACGGCCCAGGTCTGAGCATGGCGACCGTCCGCTACTTCGCCGGTGCGCGCGACGCCGCAGGCACCGAGACCGAGACCGTGGAGGCCCTGACCGTGGGCGAGCTGCACGCCGCGCTCGTCGCACGGCACGCCGCCCTCGCCGACGTGCTGCCTCGCTGCTCGCTGCTCGTCGGTGGCGTGCGCGCGGCGGACGACCGGACCCCGGTGGGCGCGACGGAGACCGTCGACGTGCTACCGCCCTTCGCTGGCGGCTGAGAAGCCCGGCGCGGGTGCCGAGGCATGACGCCCGGTCGACCGCGCGTCATGCCTCGGTGCCCGCCGGCGGACCGTTCGTGAAGCGCGGCACCCCCGACGCGCGACGAGACGCGACTGGGCCGCCCTGGCGGTCCTGGTCCTCGCCGTCGCGCTCCTGGCGATCGACGGCACGGTGCTCTCGCTCGCCGTCCCCGCCCTGGCCGCCGACCTCGCGCCGAGCGCGACCCAGCAGCTCTGGATCGGCGACGTCTACTCGTTCGCGTGACGGCCGCGACCCTCATGCCCTCGACCCTGTCGATCATCCGCAACGTCTTCGAGGACGCCGTCGTCGACCGGTGAGGACGACCGTCGGCTCAGGCTCGGTGGTCGCCGCCGTCGAGCTGGGCGAGCACGTGCGGCACGAGCCGTTCCAGCACCTCCCAGCCGTCGCGCACCCCACCCGTCGACCCCGGCAGGTTGACGACGAGCACCCGGCCGGACGAGCCGGCCGCGACCCCGGCGACCCCGCGCGACAGGACCGCCGCGGGCACGTGCGCCGCCCCGCGGCGACGGAGCTCCTCCGCGATCCCCGGGATCTCCTGCTCCACGACCTCGCGCGTCCCCTCGGGCGTGAGGTCGCGCGGCCCGACGCCCGTCCCGCCCGTCGTGAGCACCACGCGCGCCCCGGCGGCGATCGCCCGGGCGACGGCGTCGCGCACGGAGGCCACGCCGTCGGGCACGAGGTCCGTGACGACGCGTGACCAGCCCGACGCCCCGACCAGGCCCGCGAGCAGCGGTCCCGACCGGTCCTCCGCCTCGCCGCGCGAGCAGCGGTCGGACACGGTGACGACGGCGAGGGTCACGCCGGCCGGCGGGGCGATGGGTGCGCTCATGGCGCCACGGTAGCGAGCGGCGCGCCGGGTCCTCTCGCGGCCGGCGATCCGGTGCCCGTTCGGCGCGCGCGATGCCCGCGACCTGGGCATAGTGGCTGTGGACCGACCCATGCCGACCCTGCTCGCCCCAGGAGGCTCGAATGTCGTACCTGTCCGTGCCGTCGACGCTGCCGGCGCCTCCCCGTCGAGCCGCGCCACCGTCGGTGGCGGGGACGGGGTGCCCCGCATGACGACCACGTCGGACAGGCCGGTCGAGGACGCGCTGCTGCGCCTCGGGAAGCACCTCAGGCGGGGTGAGGTGTCGGACGACCTGCGGCAGGTCTTCCTCACCGGGGGCCGTCAGGGCGACGTGTTCTACCGCGACCGCTGGTCCCACGACAAGGTCGTGCGCTCCA
>CAZFUQ010000024.1:29217-29924 GCA_964521905.1 uncultured Cellulosimicrobium sp. | reverse complement strand
CCATCGCGGCCTGCAGCGCGCAGATCGGGTCGACCTCGGAGACGATCACGCGCGCGCCCTGGCCGCGGAAGGCCTCGGCGGCGCCCTTGCCGACGTCCCCGTACCCGGCGACGAACGCGACCTTGCCGCCCATGAGGACGTCGGTGGCCCGGTTGATGCCGTCGGGCAGCGAGTGCCGGATGCCGTACTTGTTGTCGAACTTCGACTTGGTGACCGAGTCGTTGACGTTGATGGCGGGGAACAGCAGCTCGCCCGACTCGGCCAGCTGGTACAGGCGGTGCACGCCGGTCGTCGTCTCCTCGGTGACGCCCTGGATCGCCTGCGCGATCGTCGTCCAGCGCAGCGGGTCCGCCTCGAGGGCACGGCGCAGCACCGCGCGCACGACGTTCATCTCGTGCGTGTGGTCGGGCTCGCCCGGCAGCGTGTCGGGCGGGACGACACCCGCGCGCTCGTACTGCAGGCCGAGGTGGACGAGCATGGTCGCGTCGCCGCCGTCGTCGAGGACGAGGTTCGGCGACTCGTCCCCGGGCCAGACGAGGATCTGCTCGGTGCAGTCCCAGTACTCCTCGAGGCTCTCGCCCTTCCACGCGAAGACCGGCACGCCCTGGGGGTCCTCGGGCGTGCCGTGGGGCCCGACGACGACCGCGGCGGCCGCCTCGTCCTGCGTGGAGAAGATGTTGCAGCTCGCCCAGCGCACCTGCGCGCCG
>CAZFUQ010000024.1:0-29207 GCA_964521905.1 uncultured Cellulosimicrobium sp. | reverse complement strand
GGACCGCGGTCTGCACCGTCATGTGGAGCGAGCCGGCGATGCGCGCACCCGCGAGCGGCTGGGAGTCGCCGTACTCGGCGCGCAGCGCCATGAGTCCCGGCATCTCGTGCTCCGCGAGGCGCAGCTGGTGGCGGCCCGCCTCGGCGAGGGACAGGTCGCGGACCTTGTAGCGGCCCGGGACCTCGTCGAAGCCGGGAACGGCTCCCGGGTTGCCGGTCGTCGGGGCTGGCGCTGTGGTGGACATGGTTCTCCTGTGCGTTCTCGGTGCCGGCGGTGGCTGCGCTGGGGGCTCCCGTCCGCGCCGGACGGGACCGCTGCCCGCCCGACCCCAGCCTACCGACGACGGGCGCCGGCGGGCGGTGCCTCGTGCGCGGCCCGGTGCACCGCGCCGAACCGCACCGATTCGATCGGCGCGCGCGCCCGGGCGCGCGCGTAGCACTGTTCCTTGACCATCTCAAGGTCACGATGGGATAACGATCCTGAAACCCGCGGGATCCGCACCAGGGCAACGATGATCGGTCAAGAATCCACCGAGAATCCCCCTCGAAGGCGGCACCCTGGGTAGAAGTTGAACCTCGAATCAGGCAGGGTGCCGGGGTACCGATTGACGTCGGACCAGCATGTGACCCCTGTGCGTCGAGCGCCGTGGTCGCCCTCGGGCGACGACCGCCGACACGGCGGGTCACGTGTCGCGCTCCCGAGACGCCGCCGCCGGACCCCCCTGGCGCCGTCCTCGCGCGGGGCGTGCCGGTCCCCGCACGGAAGGTGGCGAGACCCGCCCGCATGACAGCTCCGAGCATCACTCCGCCAGACAGCACCGGCACGACGGTCGACCCGTCCGTGCCGGCGACTCCCCCACCCACCGACGTCGCCGTCTCCGTGCGCGACGTCTACAAGGTCTTCGGCCGCCGCCCGGTCGAGGCGGTCCGCCGGCTCGAGCAGGGCGCGTCGCGCGACGACGTGAAGGCCCTCGGCACGGCCGCGGTCATCGACGCGAGCTTCGACGTGCGCCGCGGCGAGATCTTCGTCGTCATGGGCCTGTCCGGCTCGGGCAAGTCGACGCTCATCCGCATGCTCAACGGCCTGTGGAAGCCCTCGTCCGGTCACGTCCTCGTCGGCGGGACCGACCTCGCGGCCACGGACGCCAAGCAGCTGCGCGCGCTGCGCCGCAGCAGCGTGAGCATGGTGTTCCAGCACTTCGCGCTGCTCCCCCACCGCACGGTGCTCGACAACGCGGCCTACCCGCTCGAGATCCAGGGCATGGGCAGGGCGGAGCGGCGCGAGAAGGCTCGCACCGCGCTCGAGCTCACCGGCCTCGGCGGCTGGGAGGACTCGCTCCCGTCGCAGCTCTCCGGCGGCATGCGCCAGCGCGTGGGCCTCGCCCGCGCCCTCGCCGCCGACACGGACGTCCTGCTCATGGACGAGGCCTTCAGCGCCCTGGACCCGCTCATCCGCCGCGAGATGCAGGAGCAGCTCCTCGAGCTGCAGCAGCGTCTCGGCAAGACGATCGTCTTCATCACGCACGACCTCAACGAGGCCATGCACCTCGGCGACCGCATCGCCGTCATGCGCGACGGCCGGATCGTCCAGATCGGCACCGCCGAGCAGATCCTCTCGGACCCCGCGAACGACTACGTCGCGCAGTTCGTCGCCGACGTCGACCGGACCCGCGTCCTCACCGCGTCGTCGGTCATGGTGCGCCCCGCCGTGGTCGTACCCGTCAGCGGCGGCCCCCGCCAGACGAGCCGCGCCATGCGCGAGGCCCAGGTGTCGGCCGCGTACGTCGTCGACCGCCAGCGCGTGCTGCGCGGCATCGTCCGCGACGACGACGCCGTGGCCGCCCTCAAGGCCGGCAAGGAGACCATCGCGGACCTCGTGCGCGACGGCGTCGCACCCGTCTCCCCGGACACTCCCCTCGCGGAGATCTTCGCGCCCGCCGCGGAGTCGCCGCTCCCGGTCGCCGTCACCGACGGCGAGGGGCGGCTCGTGGGCGTCGTCCCGCGCGTGACGCTCCTCGAGGCCATGGTCCCGCCCGAGCAGCCCCGCACGGGCGAGATCGAGCTCGGCGGCGCGACGCCCGAGGCCGCCGACGCACCCGCCCCGAGCGTCGAGGACGCGCCCGTCGACGACGCCGACCTGACGACCGACGGAGGTGCGCGATGAACGACACCCTCGTCCCCCGGCTCCCGCTCGGCGAGTGGGTCGCCGCGTTCGTCGACTGGGTCACCACGACGTTCCGCCCGCTGTTCCGCTTCGTCAAGGACGTCCTCGTCGGCGTCTACGACGGCCTGGACGCCGTCCTGTCGAGCCCCCCGTTCTGGGTCGTCGCGCTCGTGCTCGCGGCGCTCGCGTTCCTCGTGAAGGGCTGGAAGCTCGCCCTCGGATCGCTCGTCGGCTTCGTCGTCATCGCCGGCGTCGACCAGTGGGACAACGCGATGGACACCCTCGCGCTCGTCCTGCTCGCCGCGGTCCTGTCGCTCGTCATCGCGATCCCGCTCGGCATCTGGGCCGCGCGCAACGACCGCGTCTCGGCGGTCGTGCGCCCCGTGCTCGACTTCATGCAGACCATGCCGGCGTTCGTCTACCTCATCCCGACCGTCGTCATCTTCCTCACGGGACCCGTCCCCGGGATCATCGCGACGATCATCTTCGCCATGGCGCCCGGCGTCCGGTTCACCGAGCTCGGCATCCGCCAGGTCGACAAGGAGGTGGTCGAGGCGGGTCACGCGTTCGGCGCGACCCCCGGCCGCATCCTGCGCCAGATCCAGCTGCCCCTGGCCCTGCCGACGATCATGGCGGGCGTCAACCAGGTCATCATGCTGTCGCTGTCCATGGTCGTCATCGCCGGCATGGTCGGCGCGGGCGGCCTCGGCAACGACGTCGTCGCCGCGCTCCAGCGCGTCAACGTGGCGCTCGGCTTCGAGGCCGGCCTGGCCGTCGTCATCCTCGCGATGTTCCTCGACCGCGTGACCTCCGCCCTCGGCGACCGCGCCCCCGTCTCCCGCGCGCTCGCCGCAGCGCGCGTCTGAACCGACCCCGGCCGCAGCGCCGGGACCCCGCCCCACGGTCCCCTCGCCGTCGGGCACGACCGACCGGGCCCACGGGCCCACGGAAGGACAGCATGACCTCCGCACGCAAGCGCTTCACCCGTACCACCACCGCGGTCGCCGCGACGGCCGTCCTCGGCCTGGCCCTCACCGCCTGCGCCTCCGACTCCGACACCGGTGACTCCGACGGCGGCGCGTCCGCCAGCGGCGAGGACGAGTCCTCGGTCTCCATCGGCATCCCGTCGGGCTGGGACGAGGGCATCGCCGTCTCCCACCTGTGGACGGCCATCCTCGAGGAGGAGGGCTACGACGTCTCCTCGCAGACCGCCGACGTCGGCGTGATCTACACCGGCCTGGCCGGCGGCGACTTCGACGTCACGCTCGACGTCTGGCTGCCCTACACGCACGCCTCGTACGAGGAGGAGTACGGCGACGAGGTCACCGACCTCGGCTACTGGTACGACGACGCCAAGCTCACCATCGCCGTCAACGAGGACTCGCCCGCCCAGTCGCTCGAGGACCTCGCCGGCATGGCCGACGAGTACGGCAACAAGCTCGTGGGCATCGAGGCGGGTGCCGGTCTCACCAAGATCACCCAGGAAGAGGTCATCCCGACCTACGGGCTCGAGGACATGGACTACTCCATCTCGTCGACCCCCGCGATGCTCGCGGAGCTCAAGGGTGCGACCGACGCCGGCGAGAACATCGCCGTCACGCTGTGGCGCCCGCACTGGGCCTACGACGAGTTCCCGGTCCGCGACCTCGAGGACCCCGAGGGTGCCCTCGGCGAGGCCGAGAAGATCCACATGTGGGGCTCGTCCGACTTCGAGGAGCGCTACCCCACGCTGACCAAGCTCTTCGGCGCCTTCACGCTGGACGACGAGCAGCTGTTCTCGCTCGAGAACATGATGTTCAACTCCGACGAGTACGCGGACGAGGACGCGGCCGTCCAGGCCTGGCTCGAGCAGAACCCCACGTTCGTCGACGACCTCAAGGCGTCCGCGGGCGTCTGACCCGCCCGGCGACCGACGGCGAAGGCCGGCTCCCCCGCTCGGGGAGCCGGCCTTCGCCGTCGTTCGTGCGAGCCTCACAGCTCGCGGGCGTCGTCCTCCAGGAGCACGGGGATGCCGTCACGCACCGGGTAGGCGAGCGGGCGCTCGGGGTCGGTCGAGCGCAGCTCCGGCTCCCCCGACGGCCCGACGCCGTCCACGAGCCTCGCGCCCGTCACGGGGCACCGCAGGGCCTCGCGCACCCAGGGGTCGATCTGCAGGCTCATGCTCGCTCCTCGTCGTCGTGCGTGCGCACGAGCGACAGGACGTCGTCGCGCACCTTCTCCATGATGTCCTCGTCCGCGGCCTCGACGTTGAGCCGCAGCAGCGGCTCGGTGTTCGACGCGCGCAGGTTGAACCACCACTGCGGGTGGGAGTCCCAGTGCGAGACGGTCAGGCCGTCGAGCTCGTCGACCTCCACCGCGCCCGCGCCCTGCTGGGTCACGTACGCCTCGACGACACGCCCCCGGGCCGCGGGCACGTCCGCCACCGTCGAGTTGATCTCGCCCGAGGCGACGTACGGCTCGTACATCTCGCCGAGCGCCGACAGCGGGTGCGGCTGCGACCCGAGCGCCGCGAGGACGTGCATCGCGGCGAGCATGCCCGTGTCGGCGAAGAAGAAGTCGCGGAAGTAGTAGTGCGCGCTGTGCTCCCCGCCGAACACCGCGTCGTTCTCGGCCATCTGCGCCTTGATGAACGAGTGGCCCACGCGCGTGCGCACGGTCCGCGCGCCCGCGGCACCGAGGAAGTCGGGCACGGCGCGCGACGTGATGAGGTTGTGGATCACGGTCGGCGTCCGCCCCGCCTCGACCTCCTTGGCGACCTCGCGCAGCCCGACCAGCGCGGTGATCGCCGAGGGCGAGACGGGATCGCCGTGCTCGTCGACGACGAAGCAGCGGTCCGCGTCGCCGTCGAAGGCGAGCCCGAGGTCGGCGTCGTGCTCCACGACCGCGGCCTGCAGGTCGACGAGGTTCTTCGGGTCGAGCGGGTTCGCCTCGTGGTTCGGGAACGTCCCGTCGAGCTCGAAGTACAGCGGGACGACGTCGAGCGGCAGCGCCGGCAGGCCCGCGCCCGTGCCGAGCACGGCGGGGACGGTGAACCCGCCCATGCCGTTGCCCGCGTCGACCACGACCTTGAGCGGCCGGATCCCGGACAGGTCGACGAGCGAGCGCAGGAACGCCGCGTAGTCGGCGAGCATGTCCCGGTCGGCGACGGTCCCGGGCGCGCCGACCACCTCGGGCAGCCCGTCGTCGAGGAAGCCCTCGGCGAGCCGCCGTACCTCGGCGAGACCGGTGTCCTGACCGACCGGCCGCGCGCCCGCGCGGCACAGCTTGATGCCGTTGTAGACGGCCGGGTTGTGGCTCGCCGTGAACATGGCGCCCGGCACCCCGAGCGCGCCCGACGCGTGGTACAGCCCGTCCGTCGAGCACAGCCCGATGCGTGTGACGTCCACGCCCGCCGCGGTCAGGCCCTGCGCGAACGCGTCGACGAGCTCCGGCCCGGAGTCGCGCATGTCGTGCCCGACGACGACGCTCACCCGCACGGGGGCGTCACCCGTGCTGGTGGGCGCCTCCGGCAGGGCCACGACACGCGCGAACGCCGCACCGATGGCCCTCGCCACCCGGGGGTTCAGCTGGTCCGGGACCGTGCCGCGGACGTCGTACGCCTTGATCAGGTGGGACAGGTCGGTGCTCACGGCCTCCACCCTAGCCGTGCGGTGCGCAGACGCTCGTGCGCCGGCACGAGCAGCACGACACGCCTGACCGCGACCGTGCGCGACGGCGCACGTCGTGATCACATGGTTCCGTCGGGCAGAGCGGCCGGCACCGAGACCACGGACCGGAGGTGAACGTTGGCGATCTACCCCCAGGCTGTCCAGAGGATCATCCCGCACGCCAACAAGACTCGAGCGGCGCTGCGCAACCGGGTGAACCTGCACACCGCCGTCACCGACGCGGCGTCGCTCTACCCGTACTTCTCCCGCCCAGGGAACCCCTGCTCCCACTTCTACGTCGCCGAGAACGGCACCGTGGAGCAGTACATCGACACCGCGTACTACTCGGCGGCCGACTACCAGGGGAACGACGCGACGATCTCGATCGAGACCTGGGACGGCTACGGGCGGGTCTGGAGCAGCGGGCAGCCGCCGTCCTGGACGGCGGCGCAGATCCAGTCCCTGAGCCAGCTCACGCTGTGGATACTGCGCTCGCACCGCTCGATCCCGCCACGGCTGGCGCGCGACTCGCGCATCGGGCCGACCTCCTTCGGGATCTCGTGGCACCGCCTCGGCATCGACCCGTGGCGCGTCCCCGACGGCATGTACTACTCCCGGGCGACGGGGAAGATCTGCCCGGGAGACAACCGGATCGCCCAGATCCCTCAGATCCTCGCCTTCGTCAAGCGTGACAAGACCCTCCAGGAGAGCCAAGACATGGTCATCATCAGACGAGCATCCGACGGTGCGGCGTTCATCGTGATCGGTGGTCGCGGATCCCGCCTCGTGAACGCCTCGGACATGAACGCGTTCATCGCTGCCGGTGTCCAGACCGTGAACCTCTCGAACGCGGGCTACGCGTCCGCCGAGGGTCGCTACCTCACGTCATGAGGCGCGACGGCACCGCAGGACCGAGCCGTCGGCAGGTTCTCGCGACCGGACTCCTCGGCCTGGCAGCACCGGCGTTCGGTCCGACCCCGGCCGCGGCGACCACCCCGCGCGGCGTGACGTCGTGGGCACCCGAGCCCGCGGCCACACCGTCCGACGTGGACAACGCCGTCGCCTTCCTGCGGGCGGCCGACGTCGCGGCTCGCACCGACGCGGCTGCACCACGGCTCCTGCAGTCGTACACGGACGAGTTCGGGCTGTTCCGGACGGCCTTCGTCGAGGACACGGCGCTCGCGGTGCTCGCGCTGCTCGCGGCGGGTGACGCCTATCGCCACGATGCCGTCGCACTCGGAGAGGGCCTGCTCGCCGTCGCGGCCCACGACCCGTCGGGCGTCGCCGGTCGCGTCCGCAGGGCCTACAGCGTCGCGCCGTACGACTTCTACGACGGCACCCCCCAGGACGGCCCGCTGCTCCTCGCCGGGCCCCGGAGCAATCCGGCGACCCTCTTCGGTCTCGACGACAGCGACACGGGTGGGGCGGCGTGGGCGGGCACCGCGCTCGTCCGCCTGGCCGCCACGACCGGTGACGAACGCTACCTGCAGGGTGCACGCTCGGTCGCCGGGTGGCTGACGTCGACGCTCGGGTCGCCCGGGCCGCTCGGCGGGTACGTCGTGGGCACGGACGACGCGGGCACGCCCCACGTCCAGACCTCGACGGCCCACAACGTCGACTGCTTCGGCTTCCTCAACCTGCTCGCCGCGCTGGACGACGATCCCGCCTGGCGGACCGGGGCGGACGACGCCCGACGCTTCGTCGAGAGCGCGCGGGCGCCGGGGGCGCAACAGCTCTCCGCCGTCTCGAACGACGGCACGGTCATCGGTGACGTGCTGTCGATGGACGCCGTCGCCCGTGGGCTGCTGGTGCTGCCGGACGTCTTCGTGGAACCGGCCACCGTCTCGTCGCAGATGTACAGCAGGAGCAAGGACGCGCTCACGACCGACCGCCCCTCCGCGGACGAGCCGCAGGCCGCGAGGAGCGCCTTCTCCGGTCCGCCGCTCTCCGTGGTGGCGTCGTCCCCCGGGGTCCCGGTCTACGCCCCCGGAGCGTGGGTCGGCGCCACGTGCCAGCTCGCGCTGGCCGCGCAGACCACGTGGACGACGGCGCCCGTCGACCTCGTGGCAGACCTGCGAGACCTGCCTCGGCAGGCCCAGGCGGACGCGACGTTCCGGCAGTCGATGGACGGCAGGGCGGTCGCTCCCGGATCAGGGCTCGTCGCCGCGTGGGTGCGCCAGGACGGTACGGCGGACCTCGAGGAGTTCCAGTTCAAGCACGTCGGGACGACGGCCTGGTTCGTGCTGTCCGAGCTGCACGCCAACCCGTTCGCGGTCGAGACCCTGACGTCGACGTGACCGCACGCCTCGCGCCTCGACGCGCGAGGCTCACTCCCCGTCGGCGCGCAGCACGCGCAGATGACCACGGCGCCCGACCTCGGTGACCGCCGGGGGCTCGGGCTCCTGGCGGACCTTGCCGGCCTCGCGCACCGCGTCGGCGAGGGCCGAGAGGTCGTCGTCGCTCGGGCCGGTCTCGACGAACTGCGGCGACAGGCGCACGACCTCCCAGCCGCGCGGCGCGGTCAACCGCTCCGCGTGCTCGGCGCACAGGTCGTAGCTGTGCGGCTCGGCGAGGTGCGCGAGCGGGCCGAGCACCGCCGTCGAGTCGGCGTAGACATAGGTGAGGGTCGCGACGGCGGCACGGACGCATGCCGTGCGCGAGCACTGCCTGACGGATCTCACGGGGCCGACCCTACGCCTTCCCGGGGGGTCGCGGAGAGTCCACACGCCGTCCGACCTCCCAGGTCACGCCGGTGCGCGTGACCGCCCCTCGCCGGACGTCTACAGTCGTCGTGTGCGTGGCATCCCTCCGTCCTCCGGCTCACGGCCCGAGCCGGCCGGCCGCGGCCGTCGTGCGCGCGACCGTGCGGCACGCCGCCCGGCCCCCGTGCCGCCCCCGGTCTCGTACGACGATCTCGTCATCCCGCCCCGCGCTCCCGGCCCGGGTGGGCAGGGCCCGGTCCCCCGACGACGCGACCGCCGCGGGCGGGGCCTGCGCGGGCCCCTCCTGCCGCCGTCCGCGCCGGCGAGCCGCACCCGCGCCGAGAAGTTCGACGACGTGGTGGTCGACGTCGTCGAGCGCGTCGAGCACTCGTGGGCGAAGCAGCTGCGCGGGACGGAGTTCGCGGTCGAGGACGTGCCGCCGTCCGACCCCGCACCGTGGGAGGCGGGCGGCGTGCCGCTCGGACGCTGCTTCCCCGCCGAGTCGGGCCAGCCCGCGCGGATCGTCGTGTACCGGCGCCCGGTCGAGGCGCGCGCGTTCGACGCCGAGGACCTCGAGGACCTCGTGCGCGACGTCGTGGTGGAGCAGGTCGCGCACCTGCTGGCCCGCACCCCCGAGGAGATCGACCCGCGCTACTCCGGCGACCGCTGAGTCAGGGCGCCAGCCCCACGGTGTCCGACGCGCGGACCCCCACCTCGTGCGGCGCCGGGGCGTCGGTCACGGGCAGGAGCACGGACACGAGGCTCGGGGTCTCGTCGCCCTCGTCCCCGCTCGGCGGCCCCGCGCTCGCGGTGAGCGTCCACACCGGCTGCACGGCACCCGTCGCGCCCTCGACGTCGACCGTCACCGCGGCGGGCCGCGCGTCGTTCCCCTCGGGGCGCAGCGCTCCCGGGTCCAGGGTCTGCGTCGTGCCCACCGGGACGGTCAGGGTCCGCTCGCCGAGCGGCGCGCCCTCCTCGTCGTGGACGCGCACCGTGAGCTCGATCTCGCCCGCGGTGTCGTCGGGGCCCGTCGTGCCCGCCGGCACCGCGGCGATCGTCAGGAGCGACGACGTGCCCGGGACGAGCGCGACCTGCCCGGCCCGGTCCGGCGTGCCGTCCGGGTCGTCCTGCGCCGCCTGCGCGACGGGCTGGGCGGCGATCCACGCGCGGTCGTACTGGCGCTCCGCGTGCAGCAGGTCCGGGTCGGCCTCGCCGCGCCGGTCGACGGACGCTCCGGCGACCACCGGCACGTCGGCGTGGACCGAGACCGCGTACGCACCGGCAGGGAGCCCGCCGAGCGACACGTCGGTGACGACGCCGGGTGTGAGCGCGACCGACTCCACGCCGCGCAGCGGGACCGGACCGTCCTCGCCGTGCACGGTGACGGTGGCCGTGCCGGCGTCCTCGCCCGGCGCCAGGAGACGGAGCTGGGGCGCGTGCGGGTCGTCCACCGCCTCCCCGACGCTCGCCACCCCGGCGAGCGCGACGTCCTGCGCCGGCTCGGCCCCGGGCACGACGTAGTCCACGCCCAGGGGCACGAGCCCGTCGAGGGTCGAGTGCTGGAGGTACGCGGACACGAGCCCGCCGGACGCGGTCACGTGCACGACCATGCGCCGCTGCTCCGGCGCGGCCGCCTCGACGAGCGTCACGACCTCCTCGCCCGGGCCGACGAGCTGCTGCCCGCCCCCGGAGAGCACGGCCTGGCCGCCCTGGCCCCAGACCGTGACCTGGACCGTCGCCGGCGTGAGGCCGGGGTTCTGCAGGACGAGCTGGGCGCTGCTGCCGATCTGCGTGCTGCCCCCCACGAGCCACTGGCTGATGCCGGGCCGCGAGCAGCTCGCCGCGGCGAGACCGCGCAGGTCGCCCGCCGTGGTCACCGAGCCGACGGACGCCGCGACGCGTGCCTCGCCGTCCGCGCCGGGCTGCACGGCGAGGACGGCGCCCTGCGTCGGGTCGTCCTGCGTCGTCGTCACGGCGAGGCGGCCCTCGTCCGCCGCGTCGAGCGGACGGGCGTCACCGCCGTCGACCGCCGTGAGCGTCGCGTCCCCGTCGCCCTCGACGGCCGTGCGCAGCCCGCTCGTCGTCCCCACCGGGGCAGGGCCGAACTGCGCGTCGCCGATCGTCTCGGGGTCCGTGAGGCGCGCCGGCCCGGGGCACACCGTGACCTCCTGCGCGGGCGCGACCGTCACCTCCTGGACGGCGTCGGCCACGGCGGGCGCCGCCGGGAGCCGGTCGGCACCCGTCGTCCCGAACGCCGCGACCGCTCCGACCGCGAGCACCCCGAGGAGCCCGGCACCCGTCGTCGCGACACGGCGCACGACCGCGCGCGCCCGCCCGCTCGCCGGCCTGCCGTCCGCCCGACCCTCCGCACCCACGCCGCCGCCCTCCTCCGTCGCCACCGCGCTACCTCGTCCCCACCCGTCGGCGCCGCACCGGCACCGCGAGCAGCACGTACACGAGCAGGGTGATCCCTGCGACCGTCATCCAGCCCGACCGGTGGTCCGCCGCGTGGAACACCTCGAGCTGCCCATCGCCGGCCCCCAGGACGAACGCCTGGAGCCCTCCGGTCGTCGCGGGGTCGACCGCTTCGAGCGGTCGGCCGTCGAGGGTCGCGCGCCACCCGGGCGAGGCGTTCTCCGCGAGCACGACCACGCGGTCCTCGGCACCCGCGGCCACGGAGACGTCGACCGGGTGCAGCGCCCCGCGGTCGGCGGCGAGCACCTGCTCCCCCGCGCCCGACTCGACGCGGGCGTACGCGGGCTCCGTCCCGTCGGGCGCGACCCGCCAGATCACTCCCGCCTGCCCCTCCGTCATACGCTCGAGCCCGGGGACCATGTCCAGCCGAGCCACGAGCTCGGCGCGGGCCTGGTCGGCCGGCGTCGTCGCGGGCAGGAGGACCGCGCCGACCCCGAGCCGGGCGAGCCCCGCGGCGACGTCGGGGGACGTGCCGGAGGAGAGCTCGGCGACGAGCTGCGGGAGGCCGCCCTCGGCAGCGCCGGGCTCGGTCGCCTGCCACGCGTGCACGACCACCGAGGAGTCGACGGCCTGCGACCCGTCCGACCGCAGCGCCGCGTAGTCGACGGTGCCGTCGCTCCCGAGCTCCAGGGCCAGGACGCGGGCCTGGCGCGGCGAGGACTGCATCTGCCGCCCGACGGGCGGGACGACCGGCTCGGTCGTCGCTCGCACCTCGCCGACGCGCGCGTCGTCCCGGTCGAGGACGCCGACGGTCCACGACGCCGCCGCACCGAGCGGGAGCAGCGTGACGACGAGCGCGATCGCGACCACGGCGCCCGTACGCCACGCGGGGGCACCGGCGGCGGGCAGCCGCGGCACGCCGGCCAGGGCCGCCCCCAGCAGGGCGAGGAGCGCCAGCGAGATCCCCGCGCCGGGCCACCCGGTGACCGGCGCCTCCACGGACGCGCCCGCGGCGACGACCGTCGAGCCCGCCAGGACGGCCGTCGCGAGGCCGAGCGCCGCCACGAACCAGGCGCCCACCGCGAGGCGCCGGCCGCGCAGCACGGCGAGCACCGCCAGGACGAGGACGACGGCGCCGACGGCGAACGGCGCCCACCGGGCGAGCAGGTCGACCGCTCCCCCGCCGTCCAGGCCGAACCACGCACCCGGGCTCGTCGGCAGGCCCAGGAGCTGCTGCCACGGCTGCGCCGCGACGGACGCGACCGGGGCACCCGGGTCGGCGAGCAGGAGCCGCCACCCGCCGTCGGACGCCGTGCGCGCGACGTGCACGAAGAAGGGGGCGAAGAGCACGAGAGCCGGCACGGGCACGAGCACGAGGTAGCGCCGGTGCGCGCGCACCCCGAGCGCCACGACGCCCAGGACGAGGATCCCGACCGGCAGGAGCACCGGGGCGCCGGCCACCGCGACGGCGAGGAGGAGCCCCGCCGCGGCGGCCGCGGCGAGCGATCCGGGCTCGGTCCGCGGCGCGCGTGGCGCGCCGTCGGCGGTGGCCGGTGCGACGACGTCGACGCGCTGCAGGCCGAGCGTCCGGACCACCGCGAGGGCCACCCACGGCAGGGCGGCGTGCACGAGGACGGCCCCGACGCGGCCCGCTCCCACCGCGGTGAGCAGGACCGGCGCAGCGACCCAGGTGAGCGTCGCCCAGGTGCGCAGCGGGACCGAGCGCACGAGCGCGCCCGCGGCGAACCAGGCCCCGACCCCTGCCGCGACGAAGCACGCCGGGACGAGGACGTTCACGGCGGTCTGCGTCGCGCCGCCGGCCAGCAGCGAGGCGGGGACGAGGGCCGAGACGAAGGGGTCGGCGGGCGCCGACGCCCCGAGACCCGTCGTGATCCACCCGGTCGTCGCCGCACGCCACACGTCGCCGAGCGTGCCGGTCACCGGGAGCAGCGTCCCCCCGACGAGGCGACCCCCGGCGAGCAGGGCGCCCGCGAGCGGCCCGAAGACGACACCCGTGAACGCGACGAGCGCGACCACCACGGCGGCGAGCCCGGTGCGACGGCGCAGCGCGAGGGCCCGCAGCTCGCGCCGCTCGATGTCGGTCGGTGCCCAGGCCGTGCGGCGCTGCTCGGCCCGTGCCAGACGGCGGTCGCGGCGCTCGGCGAGCACCTCGCGCCAGGTGCCCCGCAGCGGGCGCAGCGTGCGGCGCGGCAGCCTGCGCGTGCGCCGCGCGCGGCGTCGCGCCCGTACGACCGCCCCGATGCGCACGAGCGCCCACAGCGGCGCGACCAGCTCGTCGCGCGCGTGGCCCGGTTGCTTGACCAGGAGCCGGTACATCGCGTGGAACGGCGCTGCGACGACCATCGCGACGCTCACGAACGGGAGCCACGGCGCGGCGACGCCCACGAGGCGCGCGTGGAGCTGGGAGCGACGGCGCGCGACGTACGACGAGTCGGGGTCCGGCTGCCCGAGGCCGCTCGAGCCACGCCGCCGATCGCGCAGCCCGAGGAGCGAGGCCTGCGCGTGCCGCACCACCGCGGAGGGCACGACGATCACGCGGTGGCCCGCGAGGCGGGCCCGCCGGCACAGGTCGAGGCCGTCCCCGAACGGCCCGAGCTCCGGGTCCGTGCCACCGAGCTCCTGCCACACCGCACGCCGGACGAGCGCACCGGCGAGGCCGACCGCGAGGACGTCCTCCCGCGCGTCGTGCTGGCCCTGGTCGATCTCGTCGTCGTCGATGCCGGTCATGCGCCGGCCGAGCGGGGTCGTGGTCACGCCGACCTCGACGAGGCGACCCACGACGCCGGGCTCGAACGGGGGCGCGGGCTCGGTCCCGGTACCGGGGACCCAGCGCTCCTGCTTGGGCCCCGCGACCGCGACCGCGCTCGAGTGCTCGACCGCGCGGAGCAGCTCGGCGAGCGCGTCGGGGGCCGGGGCGGAGTCGTCGTGCAGGAGCCACAGCCAGGTGCCGGGGTCGACGCTCGCGAGCGCGGCGTCGACGGCCTCGCCGAACGAGCGCGCGCGGGGCGCGGCGACGAACCGCGCGTCGCCGAGCTGCAGCCCGCTGTGCTCCCGCGACGCGTCGCCGGTGGCCGCGTCGACGACCACGAGGGCGTGCGGGCTCGTGGTCTGGGCCCGGACCGCGGCCAGCGTCGCGGCGAGGAACGGCGTGCTGCCGCGCGTCACGACGACGGCCGTCACGGTCGTGACGACGGGCATCGCGCCGGTGACCGCGGCGACGATCTCCGGTGCGGCGACGCCACCGGGCACCGCCGCTGCGCGCGCCGCGGCGGCCGGCGTGACGTGGCCGGCACGCGGCGTGCGCGTGGACGTGGTGAGGTCGGAGGAAGTCATGTCCCGTCGATCATGCGACGGACTCGCCCCCGGAGGCGGTATTTGCGCGCCTCGGTGTGGCGGGGTGTCGGTGCCCCGTCACGAGGCGGCCCGGCGGCGCCCGCACGGCGCCGGCCCGACCGCGCGTCGGTGTCCTCTAGACCACGCGACGCTTGAGCTTGCGACGCTCGCGCTCCGAGAGCCCGCCCCAGATGCCGAACCGCTCGTCGTTCGCGAGCGCGTACTCCAGGCACTCGGCCCGGACCTCGCAGCCCGTGCAGACCTTCTTGGCCTCGCGCGTGGACCCGCCCTTCTCCGGGAAGAAGGCCTCCGGGTCGGTCTGGGCGCACAGCGCCCGCTCCTGCCACTCCATGAGCGAGTCGTCGACCGGCTCGCCGAAGAGCGGCAGCACCGGTGCCACGCGCTCCACCTCTCGTTCAGCGTCGGAGGGGAAGACCCCTCCCGTCCCGTCCAGCATGTTCCACATCGTGCGCCCCTTCATGCCGTTCGCGAGACCCCGTTGCGAGAACCTCGCAGGAAACTGCATTGAAGAAATTACACGCGTGTCATCCGCGGGCGTCAAGCCGAAATGTGATAGCGAGGAGGAGGCCAGGGGTGAAATTCCGACATGTCGGGAGTTCCTATCAGCACCCTAGGGTGGTGTCCATGGTGACCTCTCCCCATCCCGGTACCGACAGCGGCACCCCTCGTCACGAGCGTCCGTCCCACCTCGCTGACCTGCTGCGTCTCATCACACGAGACCCTGGACGGCCCCGCCTGACGTGGTACGGGGACGACGGCGAACGCGTCGAGCTCTCCGGAGCGGTGCTCGAGAACTGGGTCAACAAGACCACGAACCTTCTCGTCGAGGAATTCGACGCGGAACACGGGACCCGCGTCGTTCTCGACCTTCCGGTGCATTGGCGCACGATGGTCTGGGCGTCGGCTGTATGGCGGGTGGGCGCGACCGTGGTGCTCGTCCCCGGCGAGCGGGCCGGAGAGGCGGGAGCGATCGAGGCGGTCACGGGCTCCCGCCCCGACGTCGTGGTCACGACGCGTCCCGAGGGGTGGACGGGCTCCGGCGCCGAGCTCGTCGCCGTCGCGCTGCCCGCGCTCGCGCGCCGGTTCGACGGGGACCTCCCGCCCGGGGCCGTCGACGCCGCCTCCGCGGTCATGACGTACGGCGACCAGCCGGGATGGCTGCCGGCCGTCGACCTCGGCGCGCCCGCGCTGGACGGCACGCCCGCCGTGCCGCACGCCCGTCTGCTGGCGGCTCCTGCGGGATCGTCCACCTCGTCGTCCGTGGTCACCACCACGGGGCACGCCGGGCCGCGACGCCTCGTCGACGCCTCCGCCGACGGCCCGGCGGAGCGAGAGCCGCTGCTCGTCGCGCTGAGGACCTGGGCGGAGGACGGCTCGGTCGTCCTGGCCAGGACGACCGACCCCGCACGGCTCCGGCGCATCGCGAGCGACGAGCGGGTGACCGCCTGACGGATCCGGCCTACGGGACTACGGGCGACCCAGCGCTCGGTACGTCCAGCCGGCCGACCGCCACGCCTGCGGGTCGAGCACGTTGCGCCCGTCCAGGATCCGCAGCCCGGCCACCTTCGTGGCGAGCTCGGTCGGCACGAGCTCGCGGTACTCCTGCCACTCCGTGAGCAGCAGCACGATGTCGGCACCGGAGACGGCCTCGTCGATCGACGTCGTCAGGTCGAGCCCGGGGTGCGAGCGGCGGGCGTTCGGCACCGCCTCCGGGTCCGTGACGCGTACCAGCGCTCCCTGCCGGGCGAGCTGTGCCGCGACGTCGAGCGCGGGCGAGTCGCGCACGTCGTCGCTGTTCGGCTTGAACGCGGCGCCGAGCACCGCGACGCGCTTGCCGACGATCGAGCCGTCCAGGACCTCGCGCGCGAGGTCGACCATGCGGACCCGGCGACGGGTGTTGATCGCGTCGATCTCCTTGAGGAACGCGACCGCCTGGTCCGCACCCAGCTCCCCCGCCCGTGCCATGAAGGCTCGGATGTCCTTCGGCAGGCACCCACCCCCGAAGCCCAGACCGGCGTTGAGGAACTTGCGTCCGATGCGGTCGTCGTACCCGATCGCATCGGCGAGGCGGGTCACGTCCGCGCCGGTCTCCTCGCACAGCTCGGCCATCGCGTTGATGAACGAGATCTTCGTCGCGAGGAACGAGTTCGCCGCCACCTTGACGAGCTCGGCGGTCGGATAGTCGGTCACCACGCGCGGCGTGTGCTCCGACAGCGGCCCCGCGTAGACGGCGTCGAGCTGCGCGGTCGCGCGTTCCCCGGCGGCGCCGGGCGGCACGCCGTACACCAGGCGGTCGGGGTGCAGCGTGTCCTTGACCGCGAAGCCCTCGCGCAGGAACTCCGGGTTCCACGCGAGGGACGCGCCTTCCGCCTCGCCCCCGATCCGGTCGGCGAGGCGCGCGGCCGTGCCCACGGGGACGGTCGACTTGCCGACCACGAGGTCGCCGGACCGCAGGTGCGGCAGCAACGCGTCCACGGCGGCGTCGACGAACCGTAGGTCGGCGGCGTACTCCCCGTCCCGCTGGGGGGTGCCGACGCACACGAAGTGGACCTCGGAACCCGCGATCTCGGCCATGTCCGTCGTGAAGCGCAGGCGCCCGGTCGCGGACGCCTCCGTCAGCAGCTCGGGCAGCCCGGGTTCGAAGAACGGCGCCTGTCCTGCCCTCAGCGCCGCGACCTTCGCCTCGTCGACGTCGACTCCTACCACGTCGTGGCCGAGCGTCGCCATGCACGCAGCGTGCACCGCGCCCAGGTAGCCGCAACCGATCACCGAGATTTTCATACCATGTCCCTCCGGGCCGACTCCGCGAGGAGGCTATCCGACAGGGAGCCCGGCGCTCGAATCGTCACGTATCGGGAGTCCGAGGAACGACCCCGGACCGCTAGGCTCGCGTGCCATGCCCGCCCTCGGCCCCTCGGCCCCGCCCACCTTCCGCGTCGTCTGCGTCATCTTCAACCCGGGTGACGAGCTCACCGGCTTCGCCCGGTCCTTGCGGACCGCGACGACCGGCTCGTACGAGCTCGTCCTGGTCGACAACGGTGCACCGAGCGAGGTGGCGCAGGCCCTGGTGGACGCGGGTGAGGCACGACTCGTCGAGGCCGGAGGGAACCTCGGCTACGGCCGAGCCGTCAACCTCGGGGCCGAGGGCTCCCCCTCGCCGTGGCTGGTGGTCGCCAACCCCGACGTGGAGTGGGAGCCGGGGGCGCTCGACCGGTTGCTGGACGCGGCGGACCGGCACCCCCGGGCGGGGTCGCTGGGTCCGCGCATCCTCAACCAGGACGGGACGGTGTACCCGTCCGCCCGTGCCGTCCCCTCGCTCTGGCTGGGTGCCGGTCACGCCGTGCTCGCTCGCGTGTGGCCCTCCAACCCGCTGTCGCGGCGGTACCGGCGAGAGAACCCGCAGGACCCCGGCGCGGAGCGCTCGGTGGGCTGGCTCTCCGGCGCGCTCCTGCTCGTGCGTCGCGAGGCCTTCGAGTCCGTCTCCGGGTTCGACCCCGGCTACTTCATGTTCTTCGAGGACCTCGACCTCGGCGAGCGGCTGGGCAAGGCCGGCTGGGAGAACGTCGTCGTCCCCTCGGCCACGGTGACCCACATCCAGGGCGCGTCGTGGAAGCGGACTCCCGAGCCGATGATCCGCGCACACCACCAGAGCGCCCGCCGCTACGTCCGCCGTCGCTACGCGCGCTGGTACCAGGCGCCCGTGCGGTGGGCGGCGGGGCTGGGTCTGAACCTGCGCGAGCGCGCGGAGGTGTCGCACACGCGGCGGGAGACCCGGCGCTGACGTGACGTGCCGTGCGGCACAATGGCACCCATGCGTGGAATCATCCTGGCCGGCGGATCCGGCACCCGACTGCACCCGATCACCCTCGGGGTGAGCAAGCAGCTCGTCCCCGTCTACGACAAGCCGATGATCTACTACCCGTTGTCGACGCTCATCCTCGCGGGCATCCGGGACATCCTCGTCATCACCACCCCGCACGACGCCGAGCAGTTCCAGCGCCTGCTCGGTGACGGCTCACAGTTCGGGGTGTCGATCAGCTACACCGTGCAGGCGGAGCCGAACGGTCTGGCACAGGCGTTCGTCCTCGGCGCCGACTTCGTCGGTGACGACTCCGCGGCGCTGGTCCTGGGCGACAACATCTTCTACGGACCCGGGCTCGGCTCGCAGCTCACCCGGTTCGAGGAGATCGACGGGGGCGCCGTGTTCGCCTACCGCGTCTCGGACCCGACCGCGTACGGGGTCGTCGAGTTCGACGGCGACGGCCGGGCGCTGTCGCTCGAGGAGAAGCCGAAGGAGCCGCGGTCGAACTACGCCGTGCCCGGCCTGTACTTCTACGACAACGACGTCGTCGCGATCGCGCGCGACCTCCAGCCGTCCGCCCGGGGCGAGTACGAGATCACCGACGTCAACCGTGAGTACCTGCGGCAGGGACGCCTCCAGGTCGAGGTGCTGCCCCGTGGCACCGCCTGGCTCGACACCGGGACGTTCGACTCGCTCCTCGAGGCCTCCGACTTCGTCCGCACGATCGAGAACCGGCAGGGCCTCAAGATCGGCTCCCCGGAGGAGGTCGCCTGGCGTCAGGGGTTCCTCACGGACGACGAGCTGCACGCACGCGCCGAGCGCCTCGTGAAGTCCGGCTACGGCAGCTACCTGCTCGGGCTCCTCGAAGGCTGAGGAATCGACGGGCGGTGCCGCAACACCCATGGCGTTGCGGCACGGCCCGTCACCCTCCCAGCACGACGGGTGCGGCCACGGCCCAGCGCTCCGCCCACTCCCCGATGGGTTCCACGCCGGCGTCCCGGAGCTCGTCGTGCCCGAGCACCGAGTACGCGGGCCTCGGCGCAGGCCGCGGGAACGCACCGCTCGAGGTCGGTCGGACGTCCGCCCGTGCGCCGGCGGCCGCCACCACGGCCTGCGCGAAGCCGAACCACGACGTCTGCCCGGACGACGTCCCGTGATAGGTGCCTGCCGCGGCCCGTGCGTCGACGAGCCGGACGACGAGGTCGGCGAGGTCCATCGTCCAGGTCGGCTGCCCGACCTGGTCGTCGACGACCGCGAGCTCGTCACGTTCCCCCGCGAGCCGGGCGATCGTCCTGGGGAAGCACGGCCCGGCCGCGCCGTAGAGCCAGGCCGTGCGGACGATCAGGTGATCCGGCGCCTCGGCCCGGACCGCCCACTCGCCGGCCGCCTTCGTGCGTCCGTAGGCCGACCGCGGCGCGATCGCGGCCTGCGCCGCGTAAGGGGTCTCCGCCTCGCCGTCGAAGACGTAGTCGGTCGAGACGTGGACGACCCGGGCCCCGGACGCCGCCGCGGCGCGCGCCACGGTCGCCGCCGCCGCTCCGTTGACCGTGAAGGCGGCCGCCTCGTTCGTCTCGGCCTCGTCGACGGCTGTCCATGCCGTGCAGTTCACGACGACGTCGAACCCGCGGACGACCCGCTCGACCGCGGCCGCGTCGGTGACGTCCAGGTCCTCACGACGCGTGCCGACGACGTCGCGACCACGCTGCTCGAGGACCTTCACGAGATCCTGGCCGAGCATGCCTCCGGCCCCGATCACCAGCCATCGGCCGTCGCCGCCCCCCGCGGGACGCCTCGCTGCACCTTGTGGCCTGCTGTCGCTCACGCGCACTCCGTTCAGATCCGGGTCAGGCTCCCGACCGCGCCGGGGCCCATCCGATACTAGTTGCCCCACCAGGGCCCGGGCGCGGCGCGGAACGCTCGCGCGGGTGCCGCCCGCCGCGGCGCACGATCGCCTATCCTGTGTCGAACATCACTTCCCCTGGGGGTCGGCTGCATGGTCTCTCGCCTGAAGAAAGCCAGAGCACGCATCGAGAAGGACCTCGCAGACTCGCCCGAGCGGCAGTTCTTCTCCCCGGTCGTCTACGGCCAGTACCACATCACCCTGCCCCTCATCCAGCGGTACGCTCGCGGCCGGTTCATCGACCTCGGGTGCGGGGAGATGCCGTACCGCCAGTTCGTCGAGGGACAGACGGACCACTACGACACGTTCGACATCGAGGCTCGCACGCACGGTGTCACCTACATCGGCGACATCCAGTCCATGGACGAGATCACGGACGACACCTATGACAGCGCCGCCTGCCTCGAGGTGCTGGAGCACGTGCCGGACCCCTTCGCGGCCGTCGCGGAGATCCACAGGATCCTGCGGCCCGGCGGTGTCTTCGTCATGTCCGTCCCGCATCTCAGCCGCCTCCACGAGGAGCCGTGGGACTTCTACCGGTACACGCGCTACGGCGTGGCCAGGCTGCTCGAGCAGGCGGGCTTCGAGGTGGTCCTGGTCCAGCGCCGGGGAGGCTTCACCTCCTTCGTCGGACACCAGGTGTCGACGGTCCTCCTCGGCTCGACGTGGAGCCTTCCCGGCGTGCGGCAGCTGGCCTGGTTCGTCAACAAGTGGCTCGTCACCCGGGGCGCCTTCGCGCTCGACGGGGCCGTCGACCGATCGGGTATCTTCGCCTTGGGCTACACCGCCGTCGCGAGGAAGCAGTCTCGTCCGGAGACGGCCGGGGACTAGCGCCTTCGATCTGACGACCAAGAGGAGCCATCCGTCATGCAATTCCGCGAGCTCGCCGTGCCCGGCGCCTGGGAGATCACGCCGACGCAGCACGGTGACACGCGAGGGGTCTTCCTCGAGTGGTTCAAGGCGGGGCCGTTCGCCGACGCCGTCGGTCACCCGCTCGACCTCCAGCAGGCGAACTGCTCGGTGTCGGCGGCAGGTGTCCTGCGAGGCATCCACTTCGCGGACGTGCCGCCCGGGCAGGCCAAGTACGTGACGTGCGCGAAGGGCGCCGTGCTGGACGTGGTGGTGGACATCCGCGTGGGATCGCCCAGCTTCGGTGCCTGGGACTCGGTCCTGCTCGACGACACCGACCGTCGCGCGATCTACCTCGGCGAGGGCCTCGGTCACGCCTTCATGTCGCTCGAGGACGACTCCACCGTGCTCTACCTGTGCTCGACCGGGTACGCACCGGGTCGGGAGCACGGCATCAACCCGCTGGACCCCGACGTCGGGATCGAGTGGCCCACCACGGCGCGCGACGGGTCCCCGCTCGTCCCGCTGCTGTCCGAGAAGGACGAGGCCGCCCCCGGCCTGCACGAGGCGGGCGAGAGCGGGCTGCTGCCGACCCTGCGAGAGGTCGACGACTTCATCGCCTCGCTGCGCGCCTGATCGCCGCCTCGTACGCCTCGACGTGCGCGGCGGCGGCAGCGGCCCAGGTGAACCCCTGCGCCCGCTCCACCGCGGCGACGGCGAGCGACCGCCGTCGCTCGTCGTCGGCGAGCAGCATCGCCAGCCCCGAGGCGATGGACGCGTCGTCCGTGCCGCAGTAGGCGACGGCGTCGCCGCCCACCTCGGGCAACGACAGCTCCCGGGTCGTGAGGACCGTCGCGCCGCTCGCCATCGCCTCGAGCACGGGCAGACCGAACCCTTCGCCGAGGCTCGGGTACGCGAGGACCGCGGCACCCCCGAGGAAGGCCGGCAGGTCCTCCACGGGGAGGTACCCGGGCCGACGCACCACCAGGTTCGACGGCACCCGCTCGATCTCCGCGTCGATGGCGTGGTCCCAGCCGCGCCCGCCCGCGAGCACGAGGGCCGGAGGCTCCGCCAGGCCCGCGGAGGCGGCCACCCACCCACGGATGAGCGCCGGGACGTTCTTGCGCGGCTCGAGCGTCCCGAGGAACCCGACGAACGGGGCCTCGCCGACGTCGAGCGTCGCCCGCACGCGCTCGCGCTCCTCCGCGCTCGTCGGGTGGAAGAGCGCGTGGTCGACACCGTGGTAGGCGACGAAGAACTTCTCGACGTCGGCGCCGACGAGCCGGACCACCTCGTCCCGGGTCGCCAACGACGGCACGACGAGGGCGTCGGCGCGGCGTGACGCGACCCGGATCGCGTTGCGGAAGAACGCGGCCTTGGTCCGCAGGTGCAGGTCCGGCGTCGTGAAGAACGTCGCGTCGTGCAGGGTGACGACCGACGGCGTCCCGGCCAGCAGCGGGAGCGTGTAGTGCGGCGAGTGGACCACGTCGGGCCGGACCCGGCGCACGAGCGAGAGCAGGCCCGTCTGCTCCCAGGCCATCCGGACCGCGCGACGGGCCGCGCCCTGCGGCGCGACGACGATCTCCGCGCGCGGCGCGAGGCGGGCGAAGAGCTCGGCGTCCCGGGGCTGGACCGCGAGGACGAGGTCCACACCGGCCACGTCGAGCTCGTGGACCAGCTCGTCGACGTACCGGCCGACGCCTCCACGGTCCGCCGGGATCGCGGTTGCGTCGAGCAGGACTCGCACGGCGTGCTCCTTCGTCTGAGGCCTCACGGGAATCGGATAGCAGGGACCCTAGCAAGGCGGGATCGCGCCCCCGGCACCGGTATCATCGTCGACCGTGACCCCACCCTCGGCACCACGCGTGCTCGTGATCGTTCCGGCGTGGAACGAAGAGGAGTCGTTGCCGGGAGTGCTCGTCGACGTCGGCCGGACCATCCCCTGGACCGACGTCGTCGTCGTCAGCGACGGCTCGACCGACCGGACCGCCGAGGTCGCGCGGCGCGGGGGTGCGATGGTGCTCGACCTCCCCCTGAACCTGGGGGTCGGGGGCGCGATGCGGGCCGGGTACAAGTTCGCCTCGACCCACGGCTACGACGTGGCGGTCCAGCTCGACGCCGACGGCCAGCACGACCCGACGGAGGTGCCGCGCCTGCTCGACGCCCTGCGGGAGGACTCGGCCGACGTCGTCATCGGTGCCCGCTTCGCCGGCGAGGGGACCTACGTCGTACGCGGCCCGCGCCGCTGGGCGATGCGGCTGCTCTCGGCGGTGCTCTCCCGTGTCACCGGCACGGAGCTCACGGACACGACCTCAGGGTTCAAGGCCTCGGGCCGACGAGCGATCGAGCTCTTCGCGCGCGACTACCCCGCGGAGTACCTGGGCGACACGATCGAGTCCCTGGTGATCGCCGCCCGGTCGGGCCTGCGGATCCGCCAGGTGGGCGTCTCGATGCGACCTCGGGCGGGCGGGACGCCCTCCCACAACCCCGCGAAGGCCGCGGTGTTCCTCGGCCGGGCGATGCTCGCGCTGGTCATCGCCCTCACGCGGCCCGTCACCGCACAGGAGAAGGAGTCCCGGTGAGCGGATACCCGTTCGCGCTCGCGGTCTGCGTCGTGCTCGTCGCGTTCCTCGTCGTCCTGCTCCGCCGTCGGCGCCTCAAGGAGAAGTACGCGGCGATCTGGCTCGTCCTCGCCGTCGCGGTGTGCGTCGCCGGGGCCTTCCCCCGCGTCGTCGAGGCGCTCGCCGATCTCGTCGGGGTCGAGACGCCGAGCAACCTCCTGTTCTCGCTCGCCCTCGCGATCCTCCTCGGCGTGTGCGTCCAGCTCAGCGTGGAGGTCTCGGCACGGGAGGAGGAGACGCGCACGCTGGTCGAGGAGGTGGCTATGCTGCGCTTCGACGTCGACGCCCTCTCCGACCGCACCCTTCGGCCGAGCGAGGAGCCGGGTGGCGGGGCAGTCGTCGATGGTGAGTGAGCGGACGACGGCACGCACCCGCCTGGGACCCGCCTGGGTCGCCGCCGGGCTCGGCGTGTTCGGTCTGTCCAACTTCGTCTTCCTCGCTCTGGTCGGCCGCGACCTCGGCCCCGCCGCGTCCGCACCCGTCGCCGTGGCCTGGACCGTGCTCAACGCCCTGGGGATCGGCCTCTTCCAGCCGTTGGAGCAGGAGACGGGACGTCGGATCGCCGCCGCTCGGGGGACGTCCCGCCCCGCGAACGTCGTCCGTGCCGTGCGGTACGGCCTCGTCGCCTCTGCCCTCGTGGTCGGCCTCGGCTTCGCGCTCGTGCCCTGGCTCGGCGACCTGCTCTTCAGCTCCGCGCGTGACATCGCCGCCGTCGTCGTCCTCGGGCTGGTCGGGCAGGCCCTCGCGTACTACGCCCGAGGAGTCCTCGCGGGCGAGGGTCGGTTCGTCCGCTACGGAGCGCAGCTGGCCGTCGACGGCGGCCTGCGGATCGTCCTGGCCGGGGCTCTCTTCCTCGTGCCCGACTCGACGCGGCTCGCCTACGGGCTGGTGCTGGTCGTCTCGCCCGTCGTCGCGACGCTCGTGACCGCGGCGCCGCGCGAGCTCGTCCGCGTCGCCGGGGCGAACCACGACGCGCCGCGCGGGCCGGGCCTCGGTGCCCTCGTCGCCGCCTCGACGTCTGCCCAGCTGCTGGCCAACCTCGGACCGGTCGCGATGGCCGCGCTGGCCACCCCCTCGCAGCAGGCCCTGAGCGGCCGGTTCGTCGCGGCCGTCACCGTCGCCCGGGTGCCGCTGTTCCTGTTCGCCGCCATCCAGGCGGTCTTCCTCCCCGCGCTCGCCCGCCAGATCGCCCGCAACGACAGGTCGGGGTACCGGGCCGCGCTGCGCAGGGCGCTGCTCGCCGCGCTCGCCCTCGCGGTCGTGGGGGTCGCCGGGATCTGGCTGCTCGGCACCTGGGCGCTCCAGCTGATCTACGGCGCACAGTTCGCCGTGCCGGTCCTGACGCTCGTGATCATCGCCGTGTCCGGCGGCGTCTTCATGGTCGCCCAGGTCTTCGCGCAGACGCTGCTCGCCCACGACAAGGAACGCTTCGTCGCCGTCGCCTGGAGCGCGGGCGTCGTCGGCGCCGTGGTGAGCCTGCTGCTCCCCGGCGACCTGGACGTCCGCGTCGCGGTCGCGCTGACGATCGGGGCCGTCATCTCGCTCGTCTGCCTCGTCGTCGTGCAGCGGCGCACGGACCGCAGCTGGGCGCAGTCGATCTCGAACCCTGTGGAGAAGAGCCCGTGAACGATCCCGAGCTGTCCGTCGTGATGCTTGCCTTCGGCACCGAGGAGTACCTGGGTGAGGCCGTCGCCGCCGTGCTCGGCTCGCAGGGGGTCTCGCTCGAGATCGTGGTCGTCGACAACGGCTGCACCTCCGACGCCGTCGCGAAGCTCCCTGCCGACCACCGGATCCGCGTGCTCACCCCCGGCACCAACCTCGGCTTCACGGGGGGCGTCAACCTCGGCGCGCCCGTCGCCCGGGGACGCTACCTCGCGCTGGTGAACAGCGACGCCGTCGTGGAGCCGACGACGCTGTCCCTGCTGGTCGACCACCTCGAGCACGACGACCGCGTCGGCGTCGTGGGCGCGACGATCCTCCTTGCGGACGAGCCGGAGACGGTGAACTCGGCAGGCAACCCCCTGCACGTCCTCGGCCTCAGCTGGGCGGGACGGATGGGGACACCCGCGGCGAGCGTTCCCCCGGTCCACGAGGTCGCGTCGGCGAGCGGCGCCTGCCTCGTGCTGCGGCACGACCTCTGGGACGAGCTCCAGGGGTTCCCCTCCGAGTACTTCGCCTACATGGAGGACATGGAGCTCAGCTGGCGGTGCTGGCAGCGCGGCCTGCTCGTGCACGTCCTCGGTGACGCGCGCGCCCTTCACCACTACGAGTTCTCGCGCAGCCCGCTCAAGATGTACCTCGTCGAGCGGAACCGCTGGCTCCTGCTGCTCACGTGCCACGAGCGTCGGACGCTCGCGGCCCTCGCCCTTCCCCTGGCGGCGTTCGAGCTCGCCCTGCTGCTGGTCGCGGTCCTGCAGGGCTGGGGCCGCCAGAAGGTCTCCGGCTGGTGGTGGATCCTCAGGCACGTCTCGTGGGTCCGCGAACGCCGCCGGTTCGTGCAGTCCACACGGAGCCTTCCGGACCGCGATCTCCTCCGGCTCCTGACCGACACGTTCGACCCCGCCCAGACGCCGCTGCCTCCCGCCGCGAAGCCCCTCGAGGGCATCCTCCGCGGCTACTGGTCGCTGACCCGCCGGATCCTGACACGAGAGAGCCGCTCATGACCGAGGTCGACCCCGCGCGCTCGAACGCGCGCGCTCCCCAGGCGTCCTGGACGCAGCGGGCGTTCACGTCGTCGCGCACCAACCCGCGTGCCGCGTTCTGGAGCGCCTTCGTCGCGTTCCTCGCGATCGCCGCGACGTGGGCCCTGGCCAACCCGCTCATGGCCTCGGTCGACGAGCCCGCGCACGTCGTCAAGGCAGCGGCGACCGTGCGCGGGGCGCAGGACGTGTCCGTCGACGGCGAGACGACCGGCATCGGCATCGTGGAGCTGCCGAACGTCTACCTGCAGCTCTCGCTCTACCCCAACTGCTTCGCGTTCGACCCCGACAAGCCGGCGTCGTGCCAGCCCGAGCTGAGCGGGGACCTCGAGGAACCGACCCCGGTACCGACCTCGGCCATCAACTACAACCCGCTGTACTACGCGGTCGTCGGTCTTCCGAGCCTGCTGCCCGGTGGCGAGCACACCGTCTATCTCATGCGGCTGGTCAACGCTCTCCTCGGGGCGCTCGTGCTCGCGCTCGCGGTCCGGACGGTCGTCGAGATGCGGACGCACCGGTGGCTCGGGCTCGCGCTGCTGCTGCCCGTGACTCCCACCGTGGTGAACCTCCTCGGCTCCGTCAACCCGCAGTCGATCGAGGTCACCGGCGCGACGCTGCTGTGGGTGACCCTCCTGGCGGTGCTGCACTCACCCGACCCGGTGCTGACGCCCCGACGCCTGATCCGCCTCACGATCGCCGCGGTGCTCCTCGCCAACGCGCGCAGCCTCGGGCCGTTCTTCGCCGTGCTCGTCGTCGCCGGGTGCCTGCTGACGGTGCCGTGGGCCACGGTGCGGGACGTCTTCCGCGACCGCCGCCTGTGGTGGGGCGTCGCCGCGGGTGTCGCGGCGTGCGCGGTCGGCACGGCCTGGGTCTTCACGGCCGGTGCGGTCCCCGACGGCGCCGGCACGGGGCCGTCGCTCCGCAGCGCCGTCATCTTCACGCTCGGGAACACGAGCGCCTACCTGCAGCAGATGATCTCGGCCCTCGGCTGGTTCGACGTCGCCGTCCCGGTCTGGCTCTACCTGCTCGCGTCCGCGGCGATCGGCTTCGCGCTCTTCCTGGCATGGGCCCTGGGGCGTGCCCGCGACCGGCTGGCGCTCGCCGTCGTCTCCGTCGGCGTCCTCGCCCTCCCGGTGGTCCTCCAGGCGGTCCAGGCGCAGTCGATCGGGTACTTCTGGCAGGGTCGCTACATCTTCCCGCTCTCGGTCGGGATCGTGCTCCTCGCGGGGCTCGTCGTGTCACGGGCGCGCGACGTGCTCCCCGAGTGGCTCCACTCCAACCTGCTCGCGGCGCTGGGGCTGACGATCGCCGCGATCAACGTCACGGCCTTCGCCGTCAACATGCACCGGTACGTCAACGGCGCCGAGGGAGGATGGTGGAGCACGGACGCCGGGTCCTGGGTCCCCGCGGTCCCTCCCCTGCTCTCCGGAGCGTTCTACGCCCTCGCCTGGGTGTGCCTCGTGGTGGTGGTCGTCCGGGCCACGTCGGCTCGCGAGGTGCCGGCGACCGCGGAGACCCGTCCCCTGGACCGCTCGACCAGGTCGCTCGTCGCCGACTGAGCACGGACCGCCCGGTCGGGTTACCGTCGATCGCATGCGACGTCGGGGGCGCTCGGCATGGACGGTCGCGGCGGCGCTCGCGCTCGCTGCGTCCGTCCTCGTGCCCGGCGCCGGGGCACCGTCGGCCACCGCCGCTCCCGTCACGGGCTTCGACGCCGGTCACATCATCAGCGACGTCATCTTCTACGACTGGCAGCGGATGTCCGCGGGCGAGATCGACCAGTTCGTCCGGGCCCAGGGCGCCGCGTGCGTCCCCGCGGCCGGCAGCACCTGCCTCAAGGACTACGTGGAGACCACGCCCACCCGGCCGGCGTCCGCCCTGTGCCCCCGCACCTACACCGGAGCCAGCCGCGAGAGCGCCGCGACGATCGTCGCGAAGGCCGCCGTGGCGTGCGGGATCAACCCGCAGGTCCTCCTGGTGATGCTGCAGAAGGAGCAGGGTCTGCTGACGGCGCCGACCGGGCGTCCCGCAGCGACCTACGCGCGCGCTCTCGGCCTCTCGTGCCCCGACACCGCACCGTGCGACCCTCGGTACGCCGGGTTCGCGAACCAGGTCTACTCGGCCGCCGAGCGGTTCCAGACGTACCGCACATATCCCTCGCGCTACAACCACCAGGCGGGGACGTGGAACCAGGTCCGATACCACCCCGACCCGACGTGCGGCAGCTCCCTGGTCCTCATCCGCAACCAGGCGACGGCCTCGCTCTACAACTACACCCCCTACCAGCCCAACGCGGCCGCCCTCGCGGCCGGGAGCGGCACCGGCGACCGGTGCTCCTCCTACGGCAACCGCAACTTCCACCGGTACTTCACGCAGTGGTTCGGCTCCGCGGTCCAACAGCAGCCGATCGGTCACCTCGACCGTGTGACGGCGGCCGGGCCGACGAGCGTGCGCGTCACCGGTTGGGCCCTCGACCCCGACGTCACCACCTCGGTCGCCGTCCACGTCTACGTGGACGGTCGCGCCACGCAGGCACTCAGCGCGACCGGCTACCGTCCCGACGTGGGACGTCTCCACGGCATGGGCGACGCCCACGGGTTCGACGCCGTCGTAGCAGCGAGCCCCGGGGTGCACTCCGTGTGCCTGTATGCGCTCGACGCGAACGGAGGACGGGCGAACACCCTGCTCGGTTGCCGCTCCGTGACCCTGACGAACGAGCGTCCCGTCGGCGCGCTGGACGCGGTCACGGCGACGGGACCGGGAACGGTCGCCGTCCAGGGCTGGGCCTTCGACCCGGACACCTCGGCCCCGATCACGGTCCATGTGTACGTCGACGGGCGCGCGGTGCGGTCGGTCACCGCCTCCACCTCCCGTCCCGACGTCGGCCGCGTCCACGGGCGCGGCGCGAACCACGGGTACGACGTCTCGGTCGGCCTCGCCGCCGGCGTCCACACCGTGTGCGTGTACGCCATCGACTCGAGCGGCGGCTCCAACCCGCGGCTCGGGTGCCGCGAGGTCGACGTCGGGAACGAGC
>CAZFUQ010000023.1:27536-30249 GCA_964521905.1 uncultured Cellulosimicrobium sp. | reverse complement strand
CGAAGGATTCTGGCGGATCGGCACCCCGGACGGAACGAGCGCGGGAGCGCACTAGCCTCGATCTCTCATCGGGCTGTGGTGTGCGGTCCGGACGCGGCTCCTACGACCGCGGGCCTCGGGCCGTCGATGAGCAGGTCGCATCCGGCGCGGAACGCGGGCAGGGGCGAGGCGGCGCTTGGAGGGTCAGCTCGGGTGTTCGGCGTGGTCCACGCGGAAGACGACTCTTCCTGACGGGTGATGTGCTCCTTGTCGGATCCAGGTGGCGAGCTCGGTCCACGCGCGCGTGTCGGTGTCGCCGACCCGGAGCTGCCTGTCTGCCGCGAGGTATGCCATCTCGTCGGTGAGCCCGGACTCCGATCCGAGGAAGAAGCTCGTGATCGAACGGTCGGCTGTGGTGAGGTCGGCGATGAAGGCGCCGTAGGGGAAGCGCTCGTCCGCGCCGGCCGAGTGCCCGAGCGCGATGACGGTCGCGCCGGGTTCGAGGAGGGCGTACGCGTCGACGAGGTACTGACCACCGATCATGTCGATGGCGCCGTGGACGCGAGACGTCATCGAGGAGAGGTCGGTGTGCGTCTCGTGGGCGCCGAGACGTCGGAGATCGGCGTGCCGGCTCTCGTCGCGTGCGACGGCGACGACGTGCGCGCCGGAGCGGGCAGCGAGCTGTACGGCGAACTTTCCGACAGCGCCCGTGGCTCCCACGATCAGGATGCGTCGTCCCAGGACGGAGCCGAGCTTGCGCAGGGCGCGCAGGGCGCTGGTCGCCGGGACGGGAAGCGTCGCAAGATGCTCCCACGCCGCGTCGGGCGGGGCGGCGGCGGTGGATGCGTGAGGCACGGCACGGCGTTGCGCCCAGCCGCGGGCGCCGACCCCGAGGAAGACCACACGATCCCCGACCTGTGGTCCTGCGCCGTCGGCGGCGGCCTCGAGCACGACGCCCGCACCGTCCCACCCGGGTATCGACCCGGCGGGAGCCCCCGGGATGGCCGCGACGTCACCGGGATTCGGAGCGAAGGCCTCGACACGTACCAGCAACTCGTGCGGGAGCGGGGAGGGCTCTGCCACCTCGCTCAGGGTCAGTCCGCCGGGCGCGCCAGGCGTCGTCGTCCATGCCAGCATCCCGAACCTTCCTCACCCCGGACGTCGTCGCCGGTCTGCAACCTGTAGCGGTCGGCTCGTATTCCACGCGGAGGACTTCCGCGCGTTTCCGCGACGCGGTCCGCGCCGCCTCGACGGTCTGTCCCTCCAGGTGATGATCGCAAGGGTGGATGTCGAGGACGAGGTCGTAGCGGTTCCCCAGGGATCGGTCGAGAAGCGAGCCACGGCGAAGGCGATGCCGGACACGGTGACGCCGAGCAGCAACGATCCGCTGCGAGCTCGACCGCGTCATCACCGTCAGCCCTCGATGACGATCTCTCGCCGGCTGCGCTCGGTGTGCAGCCGCCAGTACTCGGTGGCGATCGAGTCCGGGGATCGGTGGGGATATCCCTCGGGCGCCTGGTCGGCGATCATGAGGTTGATGGCGACGTTCGCGGCGTAGACGCCGCGTTCGGCGAGGGTCTGGTGCAGGTTGAGGACCCAGTTGCGCAGCCCGGCCTGAGCGATGTTGACCGGCGCGAGCATGGGATAAGGGTTGATGGCGCCGCCACCGGTGGTGGTCAGGACGGTACCGGCTCCGGCCTCGAGCATGGCGGGGAGCACGGCCTGCACGGCGGTGATCGCGCCGAGGAGCAGCTCGTCGACGGCGGGCCGCAGGGTCGTGGCGGTGACGTCCTCGGGCTGGACGGGCGTCAGGCCGGCGTAGGGGGAGAACTCGAGCACGTCGATCCCGCCGAAGCGGTCGGACGCGTCGGCGAGGGCACGGGCGAGCGCGGCGTGGTCGGCGACGTCGGCGGGGAACGCCGCGGCCGTGATCCCGGTCGTCTCGAGCTGCTCGACGAGGTCGTCGAGCCTGTCCTTGCTGCGTGAGACGAGCGCGGCGTCGTAACCCTGGGCGCCGAAGGTCTTGGCGAGGGACAGGCCGAGGCCAGGACCGGCTCCGACGATGGCGATGGTGGGCATGGTGATGCTCCTTCGGGGGCGTGGCGCGAGGGCACGGACGTGCCCGCACCGGGTGGTGTGCGGCCGTCGGCCGCGGGCAGGGCTGGTCGTCAGTGCTCGTCGGCTGTGCCGCGTTCGGCGGGTGCCCACACGGGGGGCGAGGGTGCCCGCAGGGCGCCGAGGATCCGGTGGGAGATGGTGCGCAGCTGGCGTTGCTGGGCGCGGGTGAGCGGGTCGAAGATCAGCCGGCGTACCTCGGCGACATGACTCGGGGCCGCCTCCTCGACCTTCGTCATGCCGTCGTCGGTCAGGATCGCCAGGGTGGATCGTCCGTCGTCGGGGTCCGGGCGACGGCGCACCCAGCCGCGCTTCTCGAGACGGCTGATCACGTTGGACAGCCGAGACAAGGTGCTGCCGGTGTAGTGCGCGAGGGTGCTCATGCGCAGCGTGCGCTCCGGAGCCATCGACAGGGCAGAGAGCACCATGTAGTCGAACTGGGGGATCTCTGCGTCGTGCTGCATCTGCGCCTCCAGCGCTGCGGGCAGCAACGTCATCAGATAGGCGAAGGCGTACCAGTCCTGCTGCTCGTCGGCGTCGAGCCAGCGCGGCTCGTGCTCCTGACTCGGACTCGCCGTTCGTCGCGTGGGGTCGGCTCGGACGGTGTCCGTTCGCCGGA
>CAZFUQ010000023.1:0-27436 GCA_964521905.1 uncultured Cellulosimicrobium sp. | reverse complement strand
CTCGGACTCGCCGTTCGTCGCGTGGGGTCGGCTCGGACGGTGTCCGTTCGCCGGATCGGCGTCCGGAGCACGGACGAGGTGCCGTACCCGCGCGGTCGGGTACGGCACCTCGTGCCGTCGGGCGCGGTGCGAGGAGACAGGCGTCACCCGCGGTCGGCGCCGCGGCTGACGGCCTCGCGGGGGGCGACGTCCGCGCGGACGGCGTCGAGCTTGTCGAGCAGGCCGTCGTAGGCGAAGTTGCCCAGCGGGAGGCGGTGCGGGGGGTTGGCGTCGTGCGCGACGTCGACGATCGCGACGGCGGCGCGTGCGGGATCGCCGTCCTCCTTGCCGACGTTCTCGCGGAACGTGCGGCGCTGGGTGCCGGCGGTCGCGTCGTAGTCGTCGATCGCCCTGTCGGGGGCGACCTCGGCGGCCGAGGAGCCGGCCCAGTCGGTGGCGAACGCGCTGGGCTCGACGAGCACGACGCGGATGCCGAGCGGTTCGACCTCCTGCTGCAGTGCCTCGGACAGGCCCTCGACGGCGAACTTGGACGCGTTGTACCAGCCCACGGCGGGGAAGGACCGCACGCCCCCGACCGAGGAGACGTTGAGGATGGTGCCCGAGCGCTGTGCGCGCAGGGCGGGGAGCAGCGCGTTCGTGACGGCGGCGAGGCCGAAGACGTTGATCTCCATCATGCGGCGGACCTCGGCCTCGTCCGACTCCTCGACGGCGGCGAAGTAGCCGATGCCGGCGTTGTTGAACAGCACGTCGACGGTGCCGAAGCGGTCCAGGGCCGCGGCGGTCGCGGTGCTGACCTGTGCCGGGTCGGTGACGTCGAGCTCGAGCGCGAGCACGCGGTCACCGCCGGTGCGGACGAGATCGGACAGGGCATCGGTTCGGCGTGCGGTCGCGACGACGTCGTCGCCGCGGCGCAGTGCCTCGAGGGCGACCTCGCGGCCGAAGCCGCGCGAAGCACCGGTGATGAACCAAGTGGCCACGATGGGGTTCCTTTCAGCGGAGACGTGGCCGGAGCCGGCCACGTGCCCCACCAAAGCGGCGAAGGAGGGTCGGCGGCAGAGGTGGGCGCATCGTAGGAGCGGGCGTCCTACCTTCAGGTCTGCCGTCGTAGTCGGTGCGGGTTCACACTGGAGGGATGGCGAAGAAGAACGCGAGGCTGAGCGAGTTCCTGACCGCCAAGCGCGCCGCGGTGACTCCCGGGATGGTGGGCATCGAGATCACGGGGTCACGTCGGGTCCCGGGACTGCGCCGTGAAGAGGTCGCGTTCCTGGCCGGGGTGAGCGCCGACTGGTACGTGCGCCTGGAGCAGGGCAGGGGAGTGACTCCGTCGGAGCAGGTGCTGGACGCGATCGCGCGCATCCTGCGCCTGGACGACGCCGAGCACGAGTACCTGGCCAACCTCGCCCGCCCCTCCGGGTCGCGCGGCGCCGGCGACACGCTGCCGTCCGTGCGGCCCGGGATCGTGCGGATGATCCGCAGCCTGGACAACCAGCCCGCGTTCGTCCTCGGTCCCCGCATGGAGGTCCTGGCGGGCAACGAGCTCGCGTGGGCGCTGCTCGCGGACTTCCCCGCCCGCCCCGCGGACGATCGCAACCTGCTGCGTTGGATCCTGACGGATCCGGGAGCGCGAGAGCTCTACCTGGAGTGGGAGACGATCGCGCACGAGATGGTGGGGGTGCTGCAGCTGGAGTCCTCCGCCCGCCCCCGGGACCCGCAGATCGCCCAGCTCGTCGGTGAGCTGGCGACGTCGAGCCCGGAGTTCCGCCGCTGGTTCGCCGAGCCCAACCCGCAGGGCCGCACGACTGGCACCAAGCGGTTCCACCACCCGGTCGTCGGAGAGCTGACCATCGAGTGGGAGGCGTTCACCGTGCCCGACGACGCGTCCCAGACCTTCTTCGTCTACACCGCCGCCGACCAGGGCTCGGACGCGGCCCTGCGCGTGCTCGCCAGCTGGCGCGCGAGCATCAGGGCCGAGCGCGAGAACCTGGCCCAACCGGCCCCCGACGTCGCGCAGGAGCACACGCCGAGCCGTCGCCGCGGGTAGGACACGGCTGCGTAGGACAACTTCTCCCCTTCCTGGCCCGCGGCATCCGTCGTTGCATGGAGACCGAGCCCGGCGAGCGTCGCGGGGCCAGGAGGGAGCAGCATGTCCACCGATCGTCCGCTCGCCGTCGTCACCGGAGGCTCGTCCGGCATCGGCCTCGAGCTCGCCAAGCAGTTCGCCGAGAACGGCTACGACGTCGCGATCTCCGGGCAGAGCGAGCGCGTCTACGGCTCTGCCGGCACGCTCCGCGAGCTCGGCGTCGAGGCCTACCCCTTCCAGCACGACGCGTCGACCTACGACGGCGTCGAGAGCTTCTGGACCTTCGTCACCGGTCTCGGCCGCCCCGTCGAAGCCGCTGCGCTGAACGTCGGCATCGGGCTCGGGGGCGCGTTCGTCGACAACGACCTCGCCGACGACCTGCGCGTCATCGCGATCAACATCACCGGCACCGTGCACCTGGCCAAGCGCGTCGTGCAGCACATGGTGCCCAACGGCCGCGGGCGCATCCTCGTCGTCACGTCCCTGTCCGCGACCCTGCCCACCCCGTACGAGACGGTCTACGGGCCGTCCAAGGCGTTCGGCTTCTCCTTCGCCGAGTCCCTGCGCGAAGAGCTGCGCGACACCGGCGTCACCGTCACCGCCCTGCTCCCCGGCGCGACCGACTCCGACTTCCACGCCAACGCCGGGATGGGCGCCACGGTGATCGGATCCGGGAAGAAGAACGACAAGACGCTCGTCGCACGTCAAGGCTTCGAAGCGCTCATGGCCGACGTCGACCACGTCGTCGGCGGGGACGAGGCCACCCAGCAGGAAGCCATCGCCAACCGCACCACCCCCGAGCACGTCAAGGCCGCCCAGATGGCCAGGCTCACCCGGCCCCGCTGAGACCACACCACACCCCACCTGCGCCTTCCCAGAGGCGGTGCCACCACCGTGGCACCGCCTCTGAACTGCGCGCCCACGACAGCCCGGCACCCCACGGGCAGCACACCCCTGGAGCACCCTCTTCATGGCCAAGGTCCTGACCGCCGGCACGCCCTGGCGCGTCATCCTCGTCTTCGCGATCCCCCTGCTGATCGGGAACGTCGTCCAGCAGCTCTACCAGTTCGCCGACGCCGTCGTCGTCGGCCGCCACCTCGGCGTCCAGTCCCTCGCCTCCGTCGGCGCCACCACGAGCCTGCTGTTCCTCCTGCTCGGCTTCGCCTGGGGCATGACGACCGGCTTCGCCATCCCCACCGCCCAGGCGTTCGGAGCCGGCGACCACGAGGGGGTGCGACGCTCGGTCGCCGCTGGCACCGTCCTCACGGCAGGCGTGTCCGTGGTCCTGACCGTCGCCGGCAGCCTGCTCGCCGGCCCCGCGCTGACACTGCTGCGCACCCCGGCCGAGCTCCTGCCCGAGGCGACCACGTTCGCCCGCGTCAGCTTCCTCGGTGTCGCGAGCCTGATGTTCTTCAACTTCCTCGCCGCGATCGTCCGCGCCATCGGCGACTCGCGCACACCGCTGGTGTTCCTCACCATCTCCTGCGCCCTCAACGTCGTCCTCGTCCTGGCGTTCGTCGGCATCCTGGACCTCGGTGTCGGGGGCGCCGCTCTCGCCACCGTCCTGGCCCAGCTCACCTCCGTCCTGCTCTGCCTGGCATACGTACGCCGACGCGTACCCGTCCTGCACCTGCACCGCCAGCACTGGTACGTCACACGCGCCCTGCTCACCCGGCACCTGCGCCTCGGACTGCCGTCGGCTTCCAGACCTCGGTCATCGCCATCGGCAGCCTCGCCGTGCAGATCCGGCTCAACACCCTCGGCCCCGACGTCGTCGCTGCCTACACCACCTACGCCCGTGTCGACGGGCTCGCCGTCGCGCTCCTGCAATCCCTCGGCCTGGCCACGACCACGTTCGTCGCCCAGAACCTCGGCGCCCGACGCATCGACCGCATCCGCCAGGGTGTCGCCCAGGCCCTCTGGGTCGCCGCTGCGTCCTCCGTCGTCATCGGCACCGTCCTCTTCGTCTGCGGAACCACGCTCGTCCGCGCCTTCGTCGGCGACGGCTCCGACCAGGTCGTCGACCTGGCGGCCATGCCCCTGCACATCAACGCATCCCTCTACTGGATCCTCGGGATCCTGTTCGTCCTGCGTGGCGCGCTACAAGGCCTCGGCCACACGGGTGTGCCGTTCATGACAGGAGTCATCGAGCTCGCCATGCGCCTGGCCACCGCGATCGTCCTCGGCGCGGCGTTCGGGTTCGCCGGGGTCGTCTGGGGCACCCCGCTGGCATGGAGCGGCGCCGTGCTCCTGCTCGTACCCGCCTACGCCCGTGCTCGACGGCGGCTCGTCGCCCTCCCGGTCCCCGAACGCGCCGACGCGGACAGTGCGGGTCCCGGCGGGCGCGACCCGCACGGCCCTTCACGGCGTCGGAGCAAGGCCCCGACGCCGGCTCGCACGTGAACCCTGGCGCGCCGCCACCTTCCGACCGATGGCACCTTCAGGTTCGGACGGGCGCACCAGGTGCGGCCGTCACGCGGCGTTCGCCGCGGACGTCGTGCGTGCCGTCGCCAGGGATCGCCGACGCGGGGACCACCGGCCGGCCCTACCGGCGATCGGGCCGAAGGGCTGGAGCGTCCCGCGCACGACCTGGGGGAGCGCGACGTGCACCGGCCCGGACCTGGTCGCGTACCGGGCCTGAGCCTCTCCGTGCGGACCCCGCCGGTGCGAGCGGGCGCGAACGCTCCTAGGGTCGATCCCATGTCGTCCAGGGGGCCCCACATCCTCGCGTCGGTGTCACGCACCGTCCGCACCGTCGAGCTCGTCGCCGAGTCGGGCGCGATGCGTCTGGTGGATCTGGCCGCCTGTCTGGGTGTGAGCCGACCCGGGGCGTTCCGCATCGCGCAGACCCTGGTCGCGCACCGGTGGCTCGTGCAGGGGGCGGACCGCCGCTACCGGCTCGGGCCGGCGGCGGCCCTGATCGCCGTCCCGTCGCCGGCGCCCGCCGAGGGCTGAGCCCAGCAGCGGAGGCGGGGCCGGACGAGGGCTCGTCGTGTGAGCGACGTCACGTCTCGGCCCGCCGGGGAGATTGCGGACAAAACGGATGCACATTCCGGGTGAAGGTGCTGCATCGTGCATATCCCCCGGTACTGGACGGACGTCCAGCCTGCGAGCGGCGCGCCCGACGGGCAGCCTGCTCCCATGCAGCGGGTGATCCTCGGGCGGTCGACGGAGGTCCTCGGTGCAGCAGGTGCGATCCGCCTCGTGGCGATGATCGTGGTGGTGGCCGTCACGGTGCTCAGCAGACCGTGACCGCAGCCGGTCCTCCTCCCCGTGCAGGGGGCCGGGAGGAGGACCGGTCACCCGCGCAGCGCGTCGGTGATCCGAGCGGACTCGGACCGGATGCGCCCCAGCACGCGCTCGTACACGTGGTCTGCCTGACCGTAGGGGTCCTCGACGTCCTGGGCGTCGCGTCGCAGGTCGATGCTCGTCCGGGCGCGCGGCGCGGCGTCGACGACGGCGCCGAGCCGCGCGGCGTCGTCCGCGGGGCTCGCCCGTCGCGCGAGGCGCTCCGCGAGCGGTGCGAGCTCGGTGAACAGGAACGAGCGTCGCAGGGCGGCCGGTGCGAGGTCGAGCACCGCGGCCCGGTGAGCCCGGGTCATCGTCAGCACGAGGTCCGCCGAGCCGACCATCTGCGCGGTCAGCGCACGCGCGACGAAGCCCGAGGTGTCCTGCCCGAGACCTGCCAGCAGCCGGGCCATGGGTGGCGCGACCGGAGCGCCGACGACGGCCCCTGCGCCGGCGCTCGAGACCACGACGGAGTCGTCCAGCGCGGTGCCCAGCACGAGCTGGGCCGCAGGCGAGCGGCAGATGTTCCCGGTGCAGACCACGAGGACCGACAGCAACGTTCATCCCTCCTGCTCCCACGGGTCTGGGTAATGTAGCGCGAGCGACGGTTGCGCGCCGGTGCCGTCGCCAGGGGGCGAGTCGCAGGGGGCGGCATGGTGCATGACGGATGGGGTCCACGCTGGTCGGGTGTGGCGACGACGGTCGCCCCGCCGCGCGAGGAACGCGTCGAGCGACGTCCTGCCGGGCGACGGCCCACCAGGACGCCACGCTCGCGGTCGGCCCGCAGACGCGCGGTGCAGGTGGCGGCCGTGGTGCTCGTGGCGGTGCTCGCGTGGCTCGCGTGGCTCATGGCGGACCTCCTGCGCGCCCGAGCGGCCCTCGACGACGTCGCCGCGGCCCTCCCGGGGCTGCAGGAGCGCGTCCGGTCCGGCGAGGATGCCGAGGGCGCCGTCGAGGACGTGCGCCGGGCCGCCGGGACCGCGGCGGCGGCGACGCACGGTCCGCACTGGGCGCTCGCGGGGATGCTGCCCGTGCTCGGTGACGACGCCCGGGCCCTGGGGGAGGTGACCGCGGCCGTCGAGCGGGTCGCCGAGGACGGGCTGCCCCGGCTCGCCGACGCGGTGACCGTCGCGTCGCCGGCGGTCCTCGCGCCGTCGGACGGGGTGATTGACCTCGGCCCCCTCCGTGGCGCGCGCGACGACGTCGTGGCGGCCGACCGCGCCGTGAGCGCGTCCCTGGAGACGGTCTCGGCGATCGACGCCGGCTCCCTGGTGCCGCCTCTCGCCTCCGCGGTCGTCGAGCTGCGCGACCAGCTCGCGCAGCTGTCGACCGAGACGACCACCGCGGCACGTGCCGTCGAGCTCGTCCCGCCGATGCTCGGGGCGGACGGCGTGCGCGACTACCTCGTCCTGGTCCAGAACAACGCCGAGCCCCGAGCGACGGGGGGCATCGCCGGGTCGGTCCTGCACGTCCGGGCCGACGGGGGCACGGTCGAGCTCGTCGAGGTCCGCCCGGGTGGCGGCCTCGGTCCCTCGACGGAGAGCGTGGTGAACCTGAGCGGTGCCGAGGACGCGCTCTTCGGGGACGACCTCGGCCGGTACATGCTCAACGTCACGTCCACGCCCGACTTCCCCCGCGCGGCCCGGATCGCGCAGGAGGCGTGGCTGCGGAGCACGGGCGAGCGGGTCGACGGCGTGCTGGCCGTGGACCCGGTGGCGCTCGCAGCGGTCCTGGGAGCGACGGGTCCGGTCTCGGTCACCACGCCGGCCGGGGCGGAGCTCCGGCTGACGGGCGAGGACGCGTCCGCCTACCTGCTGAACGGCGTCTACCGCGAGCACGAGGACCCGGCCGAGCAGGACGCCGTCCTCGCGCTCGTCGCCGAGCAGGTGTTCGCCGCCCTCGCCGCGGGTGGTGGCGATGCCTCGGCCCTGGTCGCGGCGCTGGCGCAGTCCGCACGCGAGGGGAGGCTGCTCGTGTGGTCCGCGCAGCCCGACGAGGAGGAGCTGCTCGCGGGCACCGTCCTGTCGGGTGAGCTGACCGGTCGTCGCGCCGGCCCCCCCGGTGGTGCGGCGTCGCCCGTCGTGGGCGTGTTCCTCAACGCGACGACCGCGTCGAAGGCGGGCTACTACCTCGACACGGGCGTGGCGGTCGAGGACGTGACGTGCCGTCCGGACGGGTCGCAGGCCTTCACGCTCCGGGTCACCCTCACGTCGACGCTCTCCGCCCAGGACGCGGCGGGGATGCCGGAGTACGTCGTGGGGTCGGGCGGGGACGGGACGATCCGTACCAACCTGCTCGTCTACGCGCCGCTGGGGGGCGGGATCCGTGGGCAGGCGGGGCCGGAAGACGCTCCCGGACTGTTCTCCCAGGTCCACGACGGGCTGGTCGTGGGCGGGCGCAGCATCGCGCTCGCTCCCGGCGAGACGCGAGAGTACGAGTACGACGTCGTCAGCGGCAAGAACCAGCGCGGGGATGTTTCGGTGAGGAAAACTCCTGGTGCCAGGAATGAGACGAGCGCGATCCCCGCTTCCGGGTGCGCGGGGAGTGTGTTCTCCTGAGGAAGCACGGGCGGGGGACACGTGCCTCGGAGGTCGACCACGACGACCTCGGGGGGTGATCGTCCCTCGCGTCATCGACGAAGGCAGGGGGCCTTTGACATGAAGCTCCGACGCGCAGTGACCACGTTGTTCCTGGCCGCGGCGCTCGCCGCGGCACCGGCCGTGGCGAACGCCTACGAGGCGGACGAGTACCAGGTGGGCATCTCCACCACGACCCCGGCGGCGGGCGAGACCTTCACGGTCACCGTGACGGGCCCGGCCGGCAACCCGACCATCACGCTCACCATCTCCTCGCCGGACGTCCCGGACGGGGCCATCTCGATCGCCGGGACCAAGGCGCTGACCAAGAGCACCACGGACGGCGACGCGTCGTTCGCCGTGACGCTCTCGGAGCCGGGGGCGTACTCCCTGGTCGCCACCGACGCGGACGGGACGGTGCTCTCGACCCAGCAGGTCGTGGTGGTCTCCGGCAGCGCGGCGAGCGGGAGCGGATCCGGCAGCAGCCAGTCCGGCAGCAGCGCCCGCTTCGGCAGCTCGTCCGGGCTCGCGGAGACGGGTGGGGACCAGGTGCTCCTCGTGGGTGGCGCGGCGCTCCTCGTCGCCGGCGGTGCGGCGGCCGTCCTCGTCGCCCGCAACCGGCGGAAGGTGAGGTCAGAGGGCTGAGCCGGCGCGGGGCCCGCCACCGGTGGGCCCGCGCGGAGCTCGCTCCGGACGGTATCGGCCGTCCGCCGCTGCGGGGACAACGGCGTCCCGACCCGCAGCTGTCGACCACGGCACGCCGACGGCACGCCGAGCGACGGTCGCCCACCGGGCGTCGTCCGCCTCCGCGCCTCGCCGTGCTGACCTCACGGACGTCGCAGGGGGCACCATGACGTTGGAGAAGGACCACGAGATCGATCGGCTGGACGTCGACCGGCTCTCGGCCATCGAGGACGGGCGACGTTCGCCGTCGTCGTTCGACACCGGGCAGCTCGTCCGGATCGCGCTCGGCGCCTACCGGCGCCCGAGCTGGAAGACCCGGCTCGTCCGGCGGACCGCGCTCGTCGACGCGGTCGCGGTGGCGGCCGCGGTGGCGATCGCGTACCTCGTGCGGTTCGACGGGATCGGCGGGGCCACCATCGACATGGACTACCTCGCCATCTCGCTCGGGCTGTTCGTGGCATGGACGGTGGCGCTGCGGATCGCCTTCTCGCGCGAGGGGCGCATGGTCGGGACGGGGGCTCCGGAGTACGCGCGGGTCGTCAACGCGACGATCGCGCTCTTCGGGGTCGTGGCGATCGTCGCCTACCTCGTGAGGTACGACCTCGCGCGCGGCTACGTGGCGATCGCGATGCCGGTCGGGCTCGTGCTGCTCCTCCTCGGGCGCTACGCGGCGCGCCGTCGGCTCGTCGCCCTGCGCACGCGAGGCAGGTGCCGCTCGAGGACGGTCGTCGTCGGTGGCCGCGACGGTGCCGCCCATCTCGTCGAGGAGCTCCGCGAGGCGAGCCACACCGGGTACGAGGTCGTCGGGGTCTGCGTCCCCGGGGGACCCGTGGAGCCCGGGGAACGCGTCGCGGGGGTGCCGGTCGTCGGAGGGGTCGGCGACGCCGCGCGCCTCGTGGAGCCGCTGGGTGCCGACACGGTCATGGTCACCGGCTCGGACCTCGTGACGCCGCGGACGGTCAAGCACCTGGCCTGGGACCTCGAGCCCTGGGGGGCGGACCTCGTCCTGGCGCCGGCGCTCACGGACGTCGCCGGCCCGCGCATCAGGACCCGGCCCGTCGCCGGCCTGCCCCTGCTGCACGTCGAGGCGCCGGGTTACTCGGGTCCCGCGCACGTGCTCAAGCGGACGTTCGACGTCGTCGCGGCGCTCCTGCTGATCGTCCTGCTCAGCGTCCCGCTGCTGGTCACCGCGCTGGCGATCAAGGTGACGAGCCGCGGACCGGTGCTGTTCGCGCAGGAGCGCGTGGGCCTGCGTGGTGAGCCGTTCACCGTCCTCAAGTTCCGTTCGATGGTCGTCGACGCCGAGTCGCGCCTCGAGGACGTCCTCGGAGCGGGCAACGTGGGGGTCTTCTACAAGGCGAAGTCCGACCCCCGCGTCACCCGGGTGGGTGCGTTCCTCCGCAGGTTCTCGATCGACGAGCTCCCGCAGCTGTTCAACGTGCTCGGCGGGTCGATGAGCCTGGTCGGGCCACGACCGCAGGTCGCGCTGGAGGTGGACCAGTACGACGCCGAGATCGGGCGTCGGCTCCTCGTCAAGCCGGGGCTCACCGGACTGTGGCAGGTCTCGGGGCGCAACGACCTCACGCTCGAGGAGAGCGTGCGCCTGGACCTGTACTACGTCGAGAACTGGACGGTCGCGGGAGACCTGCTGATCCTGCTCCGGACCGTGCGAGCGGTGGTGGGACGTGACGGTGCGTACTAGACCGCGGGTCGCCATCACCCAGCCGTACGTCCCGGCGTACCGCGTCCGGCTCTTCGAGCTGGTGGTCGGGTCGCTCGCCGACCTGGGCGTGGATGCGCACGTCTTCTACGGCGGGGACGCGGAGCAGATGCGTCGCCGACGGGGTCGTGGGGACATGGCCGACGTCCCCTGGGCGAGCGAGGTCGTGACGCGCGTCGTGCGTGTCGGCAGGACCGGTCGCCATCTCGTGCGCCGGCGGATCCCCGGGGGGTGGCGGGACGGCGTCCTCGTGACGGAGATGCAGGCCGGCAACCTCGACGGCGTGCTCGCCGCCGTGCGCCGTCGACCGTTCGTCACGTGGGGCCACGGCGCCTCGTACACGGCGGACGAGGTGCCCGCGGCCGCGCGCGTGGAGTCGTGGGTCAACCGGCGCGCGGCGCACGTGCTGACGTACACCGAGGCGGGCCGGCGGTCCGTGCTACGTGCCTCGGGCCTCCCGGCGGACCGGGTGACGTCCTTCGACAACGCGACCGACACGACGGCTCTGCAGCGCGAGCTGGGCCTGCTGGACGCCGTCGCGCTGGACCGGTACCGCTCGTCGATCGGCCTGCCGGCGGACGCGTCCCCGGCCCTGGTGCTCGGGGCGCTGAACGAGCACAAGCTCCCGCTCCTCGTCCGGGACGCCGCGCTCCGGGCGTTCGGGCAGGACCCGTCGGCATGGCTGCTCGTCGGCGGCGACGGGCCGGCGGCACCGGTCTTCCGTGACCTCGCGGAACGGACCGGCCGCGTGATCCTCCTCGGGCAGCTGGGGACGGCGGACGTCGCGCGCGCGGGTGCGGTCTCCCGGCTCCTGCTCAACCCGGGACGCGTGGGGCTCGTCGCGGTCGACGCGCTCGCGCTCGGCCTGCCCGTCCTGACCACCGACGCGGGCCGGCACGCGCCCGAGGTCGATTACCTCACGGAGGGCATCGACCTGTTCACCGTCCCGGGCGCCTCGTCCGACGTCGCGGAGGCGTGGCTGCGCCTCGCCGCGACGGAACGGCCGACCCGCTCCCGGGCGCAGGTGCCGTCGACGGAGGTGGCCGCCGACCGGATCGTGCGCACGGTGCACCGCGTGGTGAAGGACGTCGCATGAGGGTCACCCACTACTACGCCCGCTACCTCGAGCACCCCTCGGGCGTCACCGACTCGATCGAGAACTGGGTGCGTCAGGCCCGACGTGCGGGTCACGAGGCGATCGTGCTGTGCGCCCCCGTCCCCGCGCCGCGCGAGCTCCCGGCGGACGTGCGCGACGCCGTACGGGTGCTCCCGCACGCGGGCCGGGGTCGCACGACCTGGGTGCCCAGCAGGCTCGGGCGGCACGTCGCGCCGGGGGACGTCCTGTACCTGCACGAGGGCTGGGTCGCGAGCAACGTCGTCGCCGCACGCCGTGCCCGACGGCTCGGGGCGACCGTCGTCCTCATGCCCCACGGCGTCTACGAGACCGGGGTCACCTCTCGCCTGCGCGACGTCGTCGGCCTCCGCCGTGCGGCGGAGCGCGGGGTGCTCCGGCGTGCCGACTGGATCCACGTCTTCTACCCGTCCGAGGCGGACCTCGTGGACGCGGTGGCCCGCCGCAGGACCGGACGGGCTGCGGCGACCCTCGCGCTGCCGAACGGTGCGCCCGAGGCGGGCGCCGCTCCTCGATGGGTCGGGGGCGGCGGCTACTTCCTGTGGATGGGCCGCTACGACCCCGACCACAAGGGGATCGACCTTCTCCTGCGCCGGTGGAGCGAGCTGCCCTCGCCGCGCCCCCGACTCGTCCTCGCCGGCCCCGACTTCCGGGGCGGACGAGACCGGACGGTCGGGCTCGTCGCCGAGCTCGGCCTCGGCGACGTCGTGGAGGTCCGCCGGAGCGTCCGGGGCGAGGACAAGGAGCGGCTGATCCGCGAGTGCCGTGCGTACCTGCACCCCTCGCGGTGGGAGTCCTGCAGCATCATGCTGCTCGAGATGCTCGCGGCGGGGGTCCCGACGCTCGTCTCGGCCACGATCCACGCCGCGGAGCCGTTCGCCGCGCACGGGGTCGCGCTCGCGCACGACTTCGGTGCGCCCGGCGGTCTCGGCGTCCCGCTCGCCGCGGTCGACGAGAACCGTGAGCTGGGGGAGACCGCCCGCAAGTGGGTCGCCGAGACGGCGACCTGGGACCGCGTCGGGGTCGCGTACGGCGACTGGTTGGCACGGGTCGAGGAGGGGGTGGTCCGATGATCGTGGTCGCGGATCCCGGGGCGGCGTCGACGAACGTCGGTGACCGCATCATCTCCGAGTCGGTCGCCACGCAGCTCGTCGAGCCCCTGCGTGCCTCGGGGAGGACGGTCGAGCTCGTGCCGATGCACGGTGCCCTGTCCGACGCGCACCGTGCTGCGCTGCGCAGCGCGGAGCAGGTGGTGGTGTGCGGGACGAACCTGCTCTCGGACCACATGCGCTTCCGTCGCGCCTGGCACTGGCCGGTCGAGGACATCGAGCTCTGCCGCGGACGCCTGACGTTCCTGGGCGTGGGCTGGTGGCAGTACCAGCGGGCGGGGATCGACCCCGTCTCGGCCTCCTGGCTCCGCTCGCTCGCCGGGCCCACCCCGTGGGCCGTGCGCGACGAGTACTCGCTCGCCCGGCTGCGCCGGGCACGCGTGCGTGCCGTGCACACCAGCTGCCCGACGCTCTGGGACGTCGAGAAGCAGGTCCTCCCGTCGGTCGAGAAGCGCGCCGTGGTCACGTTCACGGACTACAGCCAGGACCCGCTGGCGGACGGGCGGCTCGTGCGGGAGCTCGTCGAGCGGTTCGACGAGGTGCTGTTCTGGCCGCAGGGCCCGGGTGACCCCGAGTACGTCGACCGGCTCCGGCGCGGCGCGGGGACGCTCCTGGGGCCGAGCCTCGAGGAGCTCGACTCCGTCCTCGCGGAACCGGGCACCGCGTACGTGGGGCTGCGACTGCACGGCGGTATCCGGGCCATGCAGCAGGGGGTGCCGGCGCTCGTGCTCTCGATCGACAACAGGGCACGGGAGATCGCCAGGTCGGTGGGCCTGCGTGCACCCTCGCGGCACGCCGCGCGGGCGTATCGCGCAGACCTCTCGTCGGGCGAGACCGTGAGCATCTCGGTGCCGCGGGCCGCCGTCGACGGCTGGCGGGCAGGATGGGGGATCGGGCGATGAGGACGAGGAATCCTCGGGGCGAGGCGACCGCGGTGCTGCCGGGAGCCGTCACGCGCGACGCGATGCGCCGGCTCCCGGACACCGACTACGTCCTCGTCGTGCGCGAGCCGGACTGGTGGGTCGTGGCCGACGCCGGCCGGGACCCCGTCACCACGCACCTGCGGTTCTCCGTCACGGACGCCCGGTCCGACGTCGCGGCGAGCCTCGGGCGCGTCGTCATGCCGTGGCGCTGGCGCCGCACGATCCTCAACTCCGGTATCGGGGAGGTGCGCCGGCAACGGGGTGCGCCCCTCGCGCCGCTCCTGGGCGCCCTGCTCGCGGGCGCCCGCGTGAGGAGGGATGCGTGACTCTCGAGGAGACCACCTACCGGCGGGTCGTCGCGACCCTGCGACGCACCGGCGTCGTCGACGGGATCTGGACGCTCACGGCCTCCGCGGGGTCCAAGGCCCAGACACTGGTCGTCCTCGCCGTCGCCGGAGCGACGGGAGGGGTCGACGCGGTGGGGCACGTCGTCCTCGCCACGTCGACGGCGATCCTCGTCACCGCCGTGGTCGACCTCGGGTTCTCGACGCAGATCATGCGAGCCTTCGCGGCGGGGGACCTCGTCTCGCGCCGGACCGTCGTGACCCCGCTCCTGGTGCGCGCGGCGGTCCTCGTGCCGGTAGCCCTTCTCGCCGCAGGGGTCGTGGTCGCACCGACCGTCGCCGACCCGGGTGCCTGGGTCGCGGCGGTCGGCGTGTACGCGCTCGGCTATCTCGCGTCGAGCGTCGTCACGAGGCTCGCGTACGGGGTGGGACGCTTCCGCGGCGGGGCGACGCTCAACGGTGTCGTGCGCGCCGGGACCGTCCCCGTGCTCCTGCTCGCGCAGTCGACGGGTGCCCCGCCGTGGACGGCGCTCGTCGTCCTCGCCGCCGGGGAGCTGGTCATCGCCTTCGTCCAGTACCGGCTCGTCCCCTCGTCGGCGCTGCGCGACGAGCCGTCGCGCACGCTGGGCGTACGCCGTACCTGGCGGTACGGGCTCGCGCCGCTGATCAACACGGTGATGAACCGGAGCGACGCCGTCCTCGTCTCGTTCTTCGCCGCCACGGCGGCGGTCGGGGTGTACGGGCTGGCGAGCCAGGTCGAGAGCGCGCTCACCACCGTCGCCCTCATCCCCGCCGGGGCGGCGGTGGCGTACGCGGCGCGGTCGCGGTCGCGGTCCGACGTCGCGAACCAGCGTCGGGTCGTCACGGGGGTGGTGGCCGCGGGCTACCTCGTGCTGGCCGTGCCCGTGCTCATCGCCCCGGAGGCGCTCGTCGAGCTCGTCTTCTCGGTCACGCTCCAGGACGCGGACGCGCTGCGGATCTGCGTCGTCGCCGGCATCTTCTCGTGCCTCGGCGGCGTCGCGACGCAGCAGATCACGGGTCTGGGACGGCAGAACGCCCTCGTCGTCGTGTGGCTCGCGACCCTCGTCGTCGGGGTGGTCGGTCTCTCGTTCGGCGCCGCGACCGCGGGTGCCGTCGGAGCCGCGTGGGGAGCGCTGGGGCGTGACGTCGCCTTCTGCCTCCTCTCCTGGTCCCTCCTCCTCGCCCCACGGAACCGCACGAAGGAGACGGCATGACCACGCTCGTCCTGCCTCGACTGGGCCGCGCAGGTCTGGGCAACGAGCTCTTCCCCGCGCTGCGGGCCGCGGAGGTCGCCGAGGAGACCGGCGGCACCCTCCTCCCGCCCCGGTGGTTCCAGCTCCGCGTCGGGCCGACGCTGCGCGGCGAGCGGGACAAGCGGCAGTACTGGCGACTGTTCCGGCCGCCGACGCTCGAGCAGCGGCTCCTGCGCCGCAGGGCCGAGGTCGCGCAGCGTCGGGGGGGCCCGGCGGACCCGTCGCGGGTGCGGGTCGTGACCGGGATGCGCGACCACTACGCGCCGTTCTCGAGACCGGGGGAGTGGCACCGCGCGACGCTCCTGGGATGGGCACGACCCGGGGTGGTCGGCCCTGCGCGCCGTGACCCGTACCTCGGCGTCCACGTGCGGCTGGGGGACTTCCGGCGGTCCGACGAGGGGACGTCCGCCGTGACCGCCAACAACACCAGCACGCCGGTGGGGTGGTACGTCGCGACCCTCGGGGCGCTGCGGTCGGCCGGGGTCGACCTCCCGGTGCTGGTCTCCTCGGACGGGGAGGACGCGGAGCTCGAGGAGCTGCTGCGGATGCCCGGCGTCGAGCGGTCGGGTGCCCGCAACGCCCTGGACGAGATCGTCCTGCTCTCTCGTTCCGAAGGCATCCTGGGGAGCCGCTCGACGTTCACCTCGTGGGGTGCGTTCCTCGGCTCGGTCCCGCTGCTGGTTGCTCCCGGGGGCAACGCCTACCGGCCGCACGAGCACGTCTGGGAGGCCGCCGCGGAGGACGTCCCGCACGGGTGGCTCGCCCGCCTGTCCGAGGCCTCGGCGTGAGCGTGCGCCGGCGGGCGGACCCCGAGCGCGACGTGCTGGTCCGTGGCGCCCGCGTCCTGTTCTCGATCAGCGCGTTCCTCGTGCCGCTGACCGCGGTCCGGTCGGTCGCCGGGTTCACGGCCGGCGACGGGGTGCTGGTCGTCGCGACCGTCCTGTGCCTGCTCAGCCTCGCGCGACCGCCGGGCCGGGTCCCCGTCGGCGTCGCCCTGGCCACGGGGCTCGCCGTCCTCGCCACCGTCGCGCTCGCGGTCTCGTCGCCCGCACCGGTCGTCGAGCTCGCGGTCGGCGCACGGCTCGTCATGGTCTGGCTCGTGTGGACCTGGGTGGCGTCCGTGGTGCTGCGCACGCGTGAGCACGTGGCGGCGGCGGCGACGGCGTTCGTGCTGGGTGCGTGCCTGTCCTCCGTGGTCGCGCTCGGCCAGCTGGCCGGCGTCGACCTGCGTCCCTTCTTCCTCGCCGCGCCGGACGAGGGGGTCACGGCGCGGTTCATCGGGCTGGGCGGGCACGCCAACGGCCAGGGTGGTTGTCTCGCGGTCGCGCTGGTCCTCTGCCTCGCTGCGGCGCTCGCCCGGTACCGGCGGCCGGGCGCGCTCGTGGCGACCGTCCTCGTCTCCGTCGGCCTGCTGCTCACGGCGAGCATCACGGGCGTCCTCACCGCGGTCGTCGGGCTGGTCGTCCTCCTGTGGCGGTCGCGCAGCCCTCGGGCGGCGCTCCGGGGAATTCTCGGCGTGGGCGCGGTGGCGCTCACGCTCGTGCTTCTCCGACGGGTATTTCCGGCGGTGGTCACACCTTTCGACCGGTATGAGTCGGCGATCGGTGTCGGTGGTACCAGCACCGTCGGTCAACGGGCGGAGACAATTCGTTTCGCCTGGGAGCGGATCAGCCACGGCCCGTTCTCCGGAATCGGATTCGGAGAGGGTGGGGGAACGTACAACGGCGTGACCCAGGCGCACAACATGATGGTGCTGTCCTGGTATCAGGGAGGAATCCTTCTCCTGCTGGCGGTGGCGATCATGTCGGTGACCGTCGTCGTCGTGGGGTCGCGGGCGCGGGACGCCGTCGGCAACGCTCTCCTGGCCGCCACGATCGCGGCATTGTTCTTTGCGCAGACAGGGCCTTCGCTTTACGATCGCTTCGTCTGGTTCCCGGCGGTGCTCCTCCTGGCCGCGGCCGCGTCCCGGCGGCGCGACGAGGGCATCGCGAGCGTCGTGGGTGCGCAGGGGGCCTCGGACCCGGCGGTCGGCGAACGGGGTCAGGCCGCGGCGTCGGGCCGCCGGCCGGTGACGGCGCGGACGTAGTGCTGCTCGAGGAGCGCCGCCACCGACCCGACGGAGAAGCTGTCCTCCACCAGTGCGCGCGCGTTGTGGCCGAGCGCGGCCCGGAGGGCCCGGTCCGCGAGCAGCTCGGCGAGGGCTCCGGGCAGCTCCGCCTCGTCGTCGTCCACGACCACGCCGGCGCGTGCGCGGGTGACGTCCGGTGCGAGCCCGCACGACCGGGTCACGACGACCGGGGTGGCGCCGGACATCGCCTCGAGGACGCTCATCGGGAACGGTTCGTCGACGGAGGGCAGCACGTAGACCTCGGCGGCGGCGAGCCGGGCCGTCGCCTCGCCGGGCGGCAGGGCGCCCTCCCACGCGACGCGGTGCCGGACGTCCGGGGGGAGCGCGGCGAGCGCCGCGGCGACCCGCGGTCCCTCGCCCTCGTCCGGTCCGACGAGCGTGAACCGGACGTCCGGGAACCGCGGTGCGAGAGCGGCGGCCGCGCGGACGAACGCGAGCGGGCGCTTGCGAGGGTGCAGCCGGGCCAGGAAGAGGACCTCCCGGCGACCGCCCTCCCCCGAGGGGTGTGCGACGTGCGGCGTCGACGGCACCCCGTTCGCGAGCCGGGCGAGGGACGCCGTCGCGCCGAACAGCGTGCGCAGCCCCGACTCCTCGGTGTCGGTCAGGACGAAGCTCGTCGCCGCCGCTGCGACGACCCGCCGCGTGAGCAGGCGGTCCAGCGGTGCGGCGAGCGGATGGCGGCTGGGCATGACCATCCCGTGGGTCTGCGTCACGAAGGGCGCGTGCGCCGAGCTCCACGCCCGCGCGGCGGGGAGGGTCACGAGGTCGCGCGCCAGGTGCACGTGGGCGACGTCGTAGCCCTGGGCGTGCGTTCGCACCCACCGGAGCATCGCGGGGGACGCGATCCCGGCGAACCCGGTCCCCGGGACCGCGCGCACGGCCCGGAACGTCCGGACGGGCACGCCGTCCCAGTCGGTCGGGAGGGTGTCGAAGCCCGACGCCGCGGCGACGAGCACGGCGTCGTGCCCGCGGTCGCGCAGGGCGCGGACCTGGTTGGTCGCGACACGCACGGGGCCGCCGTACGCGCCGTCCGGGGTGATGAGGGTGGCGAGGTGCAGGATGCGCATGGGCCGGGCCGCCACCCCTCAGGACCTCGTCCTGGCGGACAGCTCGCGGCCCTCCCAGACGGCTCCGTCCGGGACCTCGCCGCGCACGACGGACCCGGGCGCGACGAGGGACGACCGTCCCAGCCGGGTGCCGCCGAGCACGATGCACCGGGCCGTGACCCAGGCGCCGGGGGAGATGTGGACGGGCGAGGTGACGAGACCCATGTCCGTGCGGTGCCGATGGCTGCCCGTGGTGACGAAGGTCTCCTGGGACACCACGACGTCGTGCCCGATCCAGACATGGTCCTGGTTGTGGATCCAGACACCCTCGCCTATCCACGAATTGGCTCCGACATGAAGCTTCCATGGGAATCGGACCCGGGTCCGCGGTCGGAACACGACGCCCTCGCCGATGTCCGCACCGAAGGCGCGGAGCACCGCCACGCGCATCCTCGAGCTGATCTGCCACGGGTTGGTGACGAGCAGCAGCTCGGCGATTCCCCAGAGATAGACGAGAGCCGCGGGACGGTCCCACGACGCGCGTTCGCCGGGTGCGTCCGCGAGCGGGACGACAGGAGTTTTCCTGTCCGTAACACGGGATTTCATGTGCCCCCCAGCATGGTGGTCGACCCGCCGTTATGGTTCTTGGGTGAAAGCCTCAGGACTGCGCGTGCTCGTGCTCGGTGCCAACTACTCTCCGGAACCTACCGGAAATGCGCCCTACACGTCGGCGCTGAGCCGCGCGCTCGTCGCGCGCGGTGCGCAGGTGCAGGTCATCACGACCTTCCCGCACTATCCCGGGTGGCGCGTCCACGACGGGTACCGGGGGTGGTCGCGCCGCGAGACGATCGACGGGGTCGACGTCCTGCGCCTGCGCCACTACGTGCCCGGCGCACCGACGCCCGTCCGGCGCCTGCTCGCCGAGCTGAGCTTCGGGATGCGCTCCGCCGCGGTGCGCTGGCCCGACGTCGACGTCGTGCTCCTCGTCTCGCCGTCCCTGTTCTCCGCGGCCGTGGCGTCGGTCCGGCTGGCGGTCCGACGTCAGGGCCGGCGCGCGGCGCCCGGGGTGGTCCTGTGGACGCAGGACCTGTACTCGCTCGGGGTCGCCGAGACCGGCGTCGTGGGCGGTCGCCCGGCGCGGGCCGTCCGCCGGGTGGAGAGCTGGGTCGTGCGCAGCGCGGACGGCGTCGTCGCGATCCACGACCGGTTCGCCCGCCACCTCAGCGAGGCGCTGGGTGCCGACGCCCGTGCGGTCCGCACCGTGCGCAACTGGACCCACCTGCGCCCGACGGGCGCGATCGACGTACGGGGGGTGCGCGCGGAGCTCGGCTGGGGCGACGAGCTCGTGGTGCTGCACGCGGGCAACCAGGGCGCGAAGCAGGGGCTCGAGAACGTGGTGGAGGCGGCCCGTGCCGCCGACGCGCAGGGTGCTCCGGTCCGGTTCGTGCTGCTCGGCGACGGCAGCCGGCGCGCGGCGCTGCAGGCCGCGGCGTCCGGGATCCGCTCGATCCAGCTCGTCGACCCGCTCCCGGAGGACAGGTTCCCTGCCGCGCTCGCGGCGGCCGACGTCCTGCTCGTGAACGAGCTCGCCGGCCTCGCCGAGATGTCGGTTCCCAGCAAGCTCACGTCCTACTTCGACGCCGGGCGCGCCGTCCTCGCGGCGACGTCGGCGGGATCCACGACCGCGCACGAGATCCAGGCCTCCGGGGCGGGGGTCCGCGTCGACGCCGAGGACCCGCAGGCGCTCCTCGCGGCCGCGCTCGAGCTCGCGGCGGACCCGGCGCGGCGTCGGGCGCTGGGCGACGCCGGTCGCCGGTACCGGCGCGACGTCCTCTCCGAGGAGGTCGCCGTCGACCGGTTCGAGGAGTGGCTGAGCCACCACGCCGTCCGCGCGCGCCGTCCGGACGACCGCCGGGACGCGACGGCCGTCGCACCCACCTAGCTTCCGACCGACCACTAGCACGACCACGACCACGACCGGGCAGCACTGCTGCCGACCACAGGGGGCACTCATGAAGAAGGCACTGATCTCGGGGATCACGGGGCAGGACGGTTCGTACCTCGCCGAGCTCCTGCTCCTCAAGGGCTACGAGGTGCACGGTCTCATCCGTCGCGCGTCGACGTTCAACACGGCGCGCATCGACCACCTCTACCAGGACCCGCACGAGCAGGACGCGCGGCTGTTCCTCCACTACGCGGACCTCTCCGACGGCGCGCGCCTCGTGACGCTGATCTCGCAGATCCGCCCGGACGAGGTGTACAACCTCGCCGCGCAGTCGCACGTGCGCGTCTCGTTCGACGAGCCGGAGCACACGGCGGACACGACCGGGACGGGTGCCATCCGCCTGCTCGAGGCGGTCCGCCTGGCCGGGGTGGACACCCGCTACTACCAGGCGTCGTCGTCCGAGCTCTACGGGTCCACGCCTCCGCCGCAGAGCGAGACCACGCCGTTCCACCCGCGCTCGCCCTACGCCGCGGCGAAGCTCTACGCGTACTGGATCACGAAGAACTACCGCGAGGCGTACGGCATGTTCGCCGTCAACGGGATCCTCTTCAACCACGAGTCCCCGCGGCGGGGCGAGACGTTCGTGACCCGCAAGATCACCCGGGCGGTCGCCGCGATCGCGGCGGGCCGCCAGGAGCACCTGTACCTGGGGAACCTCGACGCGATCCGCGACTGGGGCTACGCCGCCGAGTACGTCGAGGGCATGTGGCGCATGCTGCAGGCCGAGCGCCCGGACGACTACGTGCTGGCCACGGGGATCGGTCTGACGGTGCGGGACTTCCTCGACGAGGCGTTCTCGCACGTGGGCCTGGACTGGCAGAGGCACGTGCGGTTCGACGAGCGGTACCTGCGCCCGACCGAGGTCGACGCGCTCGTCGGCGACCCCACCAAGGCGCACGCCGCCCTCGGCTGGAAGCCGACCGTCGACGGGCGCGACCTCGCCCGCATCATGGTCGACGCGGACGTGGAGGCGCTCGGCCACGCCGGCTCGCCGTGGATCGACGAGGTCGCCCTCGCCACGTGGGACGTCGCGTGAGCGCGGCCGACGACGTCGCCTACGCGCCACGAGACCTGGACCGGGACGCGGTGTTCTACGTCGCGGGCCACCGGGGGCTCGTGGGCTCCGCGATCTGGCGCCGGCTCGAGGCGGCGGGGTTCGGCCGCCTCGTCGGCCGGACGTCCAAGGAGCTCGACCTCACCGACCGGGACGCGGTGTTCGAGCACTTCCGCCGCGAGCGCCCGCGCTACGTGGCGCTCGCGGCCGCGAAGGTCGGCGGCATCCTGGCGAACTCCACGTACCCCGTGGACTTCCTGTCGGAGAACGTGCGCATCCAGGTGAACGTCCTCGACGCCGCCCGCGCGTACGACGTCGAGCGGCTGCTGTTCCTGGGATCGTCGTGCATCTACCCGCGGCTGGCCCCGCAACCGCTGCGTGAGGACGCCCTCCTCACCGGGCCGCTCGAACCCACCAACGACGCCTACGCGATCGCGAAGATCGCCGGGATCCTCCACGTGCAGGCGGTCCGGCGCCAGTACGGGCTGCCGTGGATCTCGGCGATGCCGACCAACCTCTACGGACCGGGGGACAACTTCTCACCGGCAGGGTCGCACGTCGTGCCCGCGCTGATCCGTCGCTACGACGAGGCGGCGCGGACGGGGGCGGCGAGCGTCACGAACTGGGGGACCGGGTCACCGCGTCGAGAGCTCCTGCACAGCGACGACATGGCCGACGCGTGCCTGCACCTCCTGGAGCGCTACGACGGACCGACGCACGTCAACGTCGGGACGGGGGCCGACACCACGATCGCGGAGATCGCGGCGACCGTCGCGGACGTGGTCGGGTTCTCCGGGGCGACGACGTGGGACACCTCGAAGCCCGACGGGACGCCCCAGAAGCTGCTCGACGTGTCGAGGCTCCGTGCGACCGGGTGGGAGTCGACGACCGGTCTGCGGGAAGGGCTCGAGCGGACCGTCGCGTGGTACCGCGAGCACGCGGCCGACGTGCGCAGGTAGCGCCGGCGCGGCTCGCGACCCGCGGGTGCCTGTGCAAGATTTGGGGCGTTCGCGGGTCGACGCTCAGGGGGAGCGATCCGATGAGGGGGACGACGATGGAGCTCAAGGACTACCTGGTGCTGCTGCGCAAGCGGTGGGTGACGGTCGTCGTGGTGTCGGTGCTCGGGGTGGTGCTCGCCGGGGCGTACTCGCTCCTGGCCACGCCGACGTACTCCGCGCGGTCGCAGGTGTACGTGTCGGTGCAGGGGTCGGACTCGACGACGGACCTCCTGCAGGGGTCGAACTTCACCGTCAGGCAGGTCAAGTCGTACACGGAGCTGGTGACCAGCCCGCGCGTGCTCGACCCGGTGGTCGAGGAGCTCGGGCTGGCGGAGGACTCGGGTTCCCTGGCGCAACGGGTCAGCGCGGACTCGCCGCTGGACACGGCGCTGATCAACGTCACCGCGACGGACGAGTCTGCGCAGCTCGCCGCCGAGATCGCGAACGCGACGGCCCGGTCGCTCGAGGAGGTCGTCGTCGAGCTGGAGACCCCGGCGGGCGGCGGCGACTCTCCCGTGCAGCTCAGCACCGTCCGGGCGGCGACGGTCCCGGGCGCGGCGTCGACGCCCAACGTCAGGCTCAACCTCGCCCTCGGTCTCGTCGTGGGCCTGGCGCTCGGCGTGGGGGTCGCGGTGGTGCGCGAGCACCTCGACACGCGCCTGCGCTCGACGTCGGACGTCGAGGACACGACGGACGCGCCGGTCCTCGGCGTCATCGGGTACGAGGAGGACGCGCCGCAGCACCCGCTCATCGTCCAGGAGTCGCCGCAGGCGGTCCGCGCGGAGTCCTTCCGGCGGCTGCGCACCAACCTGCAGTTCCTCGAGCTCGGCCCGGCGGCGCGGACGTACGTCATGACGTCGTCGCTGCCCGGCGAGGGCAAGACCACGACGAGCATCAACCTCGCGATCACGCTCGCCGACGCGGGCCAGCGCGTGGTCCTGGTCGACGCCGACCTCCGTCGACCGTCGGTCGCCCGGTACATGGGGATCGAGGGCACGGTCGGGCTCACCACGATCCTCATCGGCAAGGTGCGCGTCGAGGACGCGGTGCAGCCCTGGGGGAACGGCAACCTCTTCGTGATCGCCTCGGGACAGGTCCCGCCCAACCCCAGCGAGCTGCTCGGCGCGGCGCCGATGGCGGAGCTGCTGGAGCGGCTCCGCGGAGAGTACGACGCCGTCGTGATCGACACCCCGCCGCTGCTGCCGGTGACCGACGCGGCCGTCCTCGCGAAGGCGGTCGGCGGCGCGATCGTCGTCGTCGGCGCGGGGACCGTGGACCGCGACGAGCTGGAGACGGCGTTGTCCGCGCTCGGGACCGCCGGCGTCCGGGTGCTCGGTGTGGTCGTCAACCGGGTACCGGTCAGGGGGCCGGGCGCCGGCGCGTACGACTACGGCTACTACGCCTACACCGCCGAGGAGGCGCCACCCCCGGCGACCCGGGCGAGCCGCTCGGCGCGGGGGACGCGCAAGCACGGGCGGCGCCGCGGGCCTGTCACGCCGATCGAGGGCGGGCGTGGGCCAGGTCCGTGGCCGCCCACGGCCGACGGGGCGACGGGGAGCCCGGACCCCGTGCCGCCGCCCCCCGGTCCGGGCGAGCCGGTGGTGGCCGTCGCCCGGTCGACGCCGCCCGGGTCCTTCGACGACGTGGTGGCGCCGCACGAACGGCGGTGACCGCGTGCGAGACGCACGGAGACCTGGTGCTCGGTCGACGGCGCGGCGTGTCCTCGCGTCGGGACCGGCCCTGGTCGTGCTCGTGCTCTGCGTCGCGTGCTCGCCGCCGGGCGGCAGCACGGGCGGGACGACCGGCGTCGACACCGCGGATCCCGACACCACGGTCGACGCGGCCGCGGATCCCGAGGCGTACGCGCGCGAGCTGTTCCGGTCGACCAACGAGGCGCGGGCAGCGGACGGGCTGGCCGCGCTCGCGCAGGACGACTGCGCCGCGGACGAGGCGGGCCGTCGTGCGGCCGACCTCGTGGGGAGACCTCTCGAGCACGCCCCGCTGGACCCGGTGATCACCGCGTGCTCGCCGGCGGCGGGGTCGGCGGCGGAGAACCTCAGCCGTGCGTCCGCACCGGCCCCGGACGTCGTCGACGCGTGGCTCGGCTCCCCGGGTCACCGGGCGAACGTCCTGGACGCGACGATGACGGCGGTCGGGATCGCCTGCGTCCCGGACCCCTCCGAGGCCGACGACGCGCTCGTCTGCTCCCAGGTCTTCCTGGGGTGAACCGCGGCCGTGCGCTCGGCCGGGTGCGCAGGACGGGCAGACGGTTGAGGATTCAACTGCGAGGTGTGTTGCGCCGCGTGTTGTCTGTCTGTAGGTTGAGCGCGCCGACCGAGGTTCGGCGCGGGGCCAAGCGCGCAGGGGGAGCTTGGCGTCGGGCCACGGCGGCGCCTCTCAGAGCCCCGCGAGGACGCGGGACGACTCCTCGAGACTCGTGCGGTCGCGCAGCGTGCGACCGAGGCGGCGCAGCGCGTCGTCGTCCGCCAGCAGCGTCGACCAGTCGTCCGGGACCGTGCTCGGCGCCTCGTCCCGTGCTCGCCGGATCGCCGCGATCTGCAGCTGGTAGGCGAGGATGACCTCGCGCGGGCTCCCCGGGACCGCGATGCGGACACGGTCGACGTCGTCCCGGCGGGAGTGCAGGGCAAGGGTCGCGAGCCCGTCGAGGATCTCGATCGTGCGGTGGTACTCGTCGACGGCGGGGCTCGACCCGCGCAGCGCCGCACCGCCGACGGCGTCGGCGACGAACGCGTGGAGGTGCGCCAGGTCGCGGCGGCGCTCGCGGGCGAACGCCGCCGACGAGACGAGCTGCCCGACGATGCCGACGGTCAGCAGCAGGCTCGCCGCCAGCACGAGGTAGCGGGTCCGGATGCCGAGGACCAGATAGGGCTCGGTGCCGCCCGGGTCGTGGAGCAGCATGGCGACGAAGCTCACCGCCGCCCAGCAGACCGCGACGAGGGCGCCCGCCGCGGCGAGGTCCATGCCCCAGCGCAGACGCAGCGGGCGGCGTGACCGGGTGCGCACGCACGAGTACGCGAAGGTCGCGGTCGCGACGAGGAACGTGCCGTAGTAGAGCGCCCAGTACGCCCACATGAGGGGACGGTCCGCGACCTGGCCGTCGAGGTCGCTCGTCGTCCAGGGGCCGCTCGCGACGGCGAGGCCCGCCATGGCCGCGGCCACCGCGGTGGCCGCGAGCGCCACGTGGCGGGTGCGGGGCGCGCGGCCGGTGGTGGCGCTGTAGGCCCAGACCCCCACGAAGAGGCACCCGGCGACGAGCGCGGCGTGCTTGGCCACCTCGTGCGTGCCGGGCGGGGCGTGCGTCTTGAGCAGGTCGGCCACGGGGGCGACGCGCAGCGTCGACGCGAGCGCGACGAGGCCGAGCCCGACGGGGAGCGCGGCGTCGGGGCTCGTGCGCGCCCGCAGGCCGGTCCACGCCGTCGCGGTCACGAAGAGCACCACCGCGACGACGCCGAGCGTGTCGTTCACCGGTACAGCTCCAGGGACGTGAGCCGCACGGCGGAGCTGCCGTGCGAGGCGATCGAGATCATGAGCTCGCTGGCGAGACGCTCGACCCGGAGCTCGTCCGGGTCGTCGTACCCGTCGCGGCACGCGCCGGCGGGCTCGCGCCCGACGTCGTGGGCGGCCTCGAGGACGTGCACGAGCTCGTGCGCGACGACATGGTCGCGGTGCTGCCCGGGGAGGGTCTGGCGCGCGTCGACGACCACGAGGTCGCGCTCGGGGAAGGCGAGCCAGACGCCGGTCACGCCGGGTCCGAGGTCGCCCTCGACGACCTCGAGGGGCCGGCCGCGGACGACGGCCACCATCCGGCAGGCCTCCTCGACGGTGCGGGCGCGGTCGAGGCCGGCCGCGCGCAGGAGCTTATGCACCGGCCTCGTCCGACCCGTCCGGCACCGGCGGCAGGTGCTCGAGGCGGCGGACCCGGTCGACGATCTCGATGATGGCGCGCACGTTCTCGGGTGACAGGCCGTGGGCGCGCAGCGCGAACTGCTCGACGCCCTCGTCGGCAAGAGCGGCGCGCAGGCGTGCGTCGGGGTTCTCCTCGGGATCGACGAGGCTGCCGGGGCTGACGCGGAAGAAGGCCGCGATGCCCTCGACGACGCGCAGGCTCGGGGACGAGCGGTGCCCGCCGCGCAGCGCGCTGAGGTACGCCTCGTTGATCGAGTAGCCCTGCTCCGTCATCCACTGGGCGGTCTCGCGGTTCGTCACCGCCCGGCCGTCCCGGCCGCGCGCGAAGAGCTCGTTGAGCCGCCGGCGGAAGACCCGTGCGGTGCGCTCGCCCGGTGCCACGTCGTCGTCCATGACGACGATTGTGACAGGGCCGGGGGAGCGTCCGGTGCGTCGCCGGTCCCCGTGGCGGGCCCCTGGGCGCCCGGGTAGCGTTCCGGGCAGGGCGCGGGACGATCCGTGCCCCCGGCGCGAGGGCGCACGCAGCGAGAACCGAGGGAGCCGAGATGAGCGAGCAGACACCGAAGGACGAGGGGGGCCTCGGCGGCCTGGTCGGCAAGGCCAAGGAGTTCCTCACCGACGACCGGATCGACGACGTCGCCGAGAAGATCAAGTCCGTCGCCCCGGACTCGGTCGACAAGCACGTCGACACCCTGGCCGAGAAGGCCAAGGAGGCCAACGACTGACCTGCGGGTCGGTACGATCGAGGGGCGCCGTCCGAGACGGCGCCCCTCGTGCTGCCGGGACCTGCCCGGGAGCCGAGGAAGCAAGGACCGGGCGCCCGGCGCGCCACCCGCCAGCAGAACGGAGCACGGACGTGTCTGACGTCGTCTCGTCACCCCTCACCATCACCCTCGACGCGGAGGAGACCACGGTGACGACGGGTACGACGGGCACGGACCTGTTCGCCGCCCGCCGTGACGTGGTCGTGATCCGCGTCAACGGCGTGCTCAAGGACCTCGACACCCCGGTCGCGGACGGCGACGTCGTCGAGGGCGTGACCATCGGCTCGCCCGACGGCCTCGCGGTGCTGCGCCACTCGGCGGCGCACGTGCTGGCCCAGGCGGTCCAGCAGGTCAACCCCGACGCGAGGCTCGGGATCGGCCCGC
>CAZFUQ010000022.1:0-30616 GCA_964521905.1 uncultured Cellulosimicrobium sp. | reverse complement strand
CGTAGTAGTTCTGCACGCGGCGCTCGGTGGGCAGGCCGTTGTCGTCCCAGCCCATCGGGTAGAACACCTCGAGGCCGCGCATGCGCCGGTACCGCGCGACGACGTCCGTGTGCGTGTAGGAGAACACGTGGCCCACGTGGAGGGAGCCGGAGACCGTCGGCGGCGGGGTGTCGATGGAGAAGACCTGCTCGCGGGTCCTGGAGCGGTCGAACGCGTAGGTCCCCTGCTCGGCCCAGCGCGCGTCGTAGGTCGCCTCGAGCCCGTCGAGGCTCACCCGGTCGGGTACTCCCGCGACCACCGCGCGGACGACGTCGCCGGCTACGCGCCCGGCGGAAGAGGTCGTTGCTGCAGTGGCATCGGCCGCGCCCACTGGCGCGTTCGTCGGGAAGTCGCTCATGGTCGCCCATTCTCCCAGATCCCGGCGCGCGGCCGGACGGCGTCTCGTCACCCCGCCGCTGCCCGACCCGCGTCGCGGGTCGGGCGACGTCGCGCACAGGTCGGGTCCAAGGTCCCTGGGGGAGTTGGTCATCGGCTCGTAATCTGCACGTAAAGACGCGGGCGATCGTGGGTGCGCTCGAGCCGAACCCTGTCCCGACGACCGTGGAGCCACCATGACCCTCACCGACACCGACCTCGCGCGCACCGCCGGGCCGCTCCCGCCCGACGTCGTGCTGCCGCCGGCCGTCCGCGCCGTCCTCGAGACCTCGCCGCGCGTCGTCGTGCCCTCCACGCGCGAGGAGCTCTACCAGCTCGCTCTCGGCCCCGACGGCGGCCCGCGGTTCGTCGTCGAGTACGACGTCGCGGGCACGCCCGTGCCCGAGGCGGAGGTCGTCCGGTGCAGGAACGGCCTCGCCGTGAACTACCCCGAGGACTACATGCGGCGCCGCGACCCCGACTGCATGCGCATCGCCGACGACCTGCCGACCGACAAGCCGCGCTACCGCGACGTGTTCGGCGTCGGGTTCGACGCGGTCAGGACCGAGACCCTCGACTGGCTCGCGGGTCAGGACCTCGTCGTCGTGCCGTTCAAGGCGGGCGGCCTCACGCACGGGTACCCCTCGCTCGCGATCTGCCCGGTCAACGCGGCCTTCTTCGCCCTGACCCTCGTGGACCTGCAGGGCTGGGTCACGTTCGACGAGCTGGGGCCGTTCGAGCCGCGCTCGATCCTCTACGTCGCCCCGCCGTTCCGGCACACCCGCTTCGAGGGCCGCCAGGTCGTGGTCCACGACCGGTCCGAGACGCTGCACGAGGTCTTCGCCTACAACCTCTACCCGGGGCCGAGCGCCAAGAAGGGCGTGTTCTCCGTCCTGCTCGACGTCGGCGAGCAGGAGGGATGGGTCACCGCGCACGCGTCCTCGGTCCGGGTCACGACGCCCTACGAGAACGAGACCGTGATCATGCACGAGGGGGCCTCGGGCGGCGGCAAGTCCGAGATGTGCCAGGAGATCCGCCGCCAGGAGGACGGGCGCATCCTGCTGGGTACCAACGTCGTGACGGACGAGCCCTACGTCATCAACCTCGGCGAGACCAGCGCCCTGGACCCCGTGACCGACGACATGACCCTGTGCCACGCCGACCTGCAGACCGGCGACGGGCGCCTCGTGGTCGCCGACGCCGAGGACGGCTGGTTCGTGCGCGTCGACAACCTCACGGGCTACGGCCAGGACGCGCACCTCGAGCGGGCCTGCATCCACCCCGACCAGCCGCTCGTCTTCTTCAACATCGACGGCGTGCCCGACGCCACGGTGCTGCCCTGGGAGCACACGCTGGACTCGACCGGCACGCGCTGCCCCAACCCGCGCGTCGTCGTGCCCCGCCGGCTCATGACCCACGTCACGGGGGCCGAGGAGGTCGACGTGCGGACGTTCGGTGCCCGGATGCCGGCCTGCACCCGCGACAACCCGACCTACGGGATCATGGGCATGATGCACATCGTGCCGCCGTCGCTCGCGTGGATCTGGCGGCTCGTCGCCCCGCGCGGGGACAAGAACCCCTCGATCGGCGAGTCCAGGACCGCCACCGACGCGCTGGCGCACGGCGGCATGGTCGCCGAGGGCGTCGGCTCGTACTGGCCCTTCTCGACCGGCACCAAGGTCGCGGCCGCGAACCTGCTGCTGCGCCAGCTCGTCGACATGGACCGGACCCGCTACGTGCTGACCCCCAACCAGCACATCGGCGCCTACCGGGTCGACTTCGCCGCCGAGTGGCTCACCCGCGAGTACCTCGCCCGTCGCGGGGGCGGCAAGATCCGCACCGAGGAGCTGACCCCCTCGCGCTGCCCGCTGTTCGGCTACACGCTCCGGGAGATGAAGATCGACGGGCAGCTCGTCCGCCCGACCTTCCTCCGGCCCGAGATGCAGTCCCAGGTGGGCGTCGAGGCCTACGACGCGGGCGCCAGGATCATCACGGACTTCTTCAGGAGCGAGCTGCAGCAGTTCCTCACCGACGACCTGGACCCGCTGGGCCGCCGGATCATCGAGGTGTGCCTGCGGGACGGCTCGGTCGAGGAGTACGCGGCGCTCACCCCGCTGCTCACCTGATGCCGCCGTGCGGGGAGGTCCGGGCGCCCGACCCTCCCCGCACACCCGGCCGGCCGTCGTCGACGGGTACTAAGGTCGTGGCATGGGTCTGACGATCGGCTACGCCGCCATGCTCGAGCAGTTCCACCCGACCGAGGCCGTCGCGCTCTCGGCCTACGCGGAGGAGCACGGCTTCTCCGGCACCATGGCGGCGGACCACTTCCAGCCGTGGGTCCCGGCGCAGGGCGAGTCGTCGTTCGTGTGGAACGTCCTCACCGCGCTCGGCGAGCGGACGTCGGGTGACCTCGGCCCGGGGGTGACCGCACCGACGTTCCGCTGGCACCCGGCGATGGTCGCGCAGGCCTCGGCCACGCTCGCGGCGATGTACCCGGGCCGGCACTGGCTCGGGCTGGGCTCGGGCGAGGCGCTCAACGAGCACGTCGTCGCGGGGTACTGGCCCGAGGCGCCCGAGCGCATCAACCGGATGTTCGAGGCGATCGACATCATCAAGAAGCTCTTCACCGCCTCGCTCGCGGGCAAGGACGTCAAGCACGCCGGGCAGTTCTACAAGATGGAGTCCACGCGCCTGTGGACCATGCCCGAGGTCCCGCCGGAGATCCTCGTCGCCACGGCCGGGCCGGTGACGGCCAAGCGTGCCGGCCGGCACGCGGACGGCCTCATCACCGTGGGTGCGCCGCTGGAGAAGATCTCCATGCTGTTCGGCAAGTTCGACGACGGCGTGCGCGAGTCCGGGCGCGACCCCGAGGGCATGCCCAAGGTCCTGCAGCTGCACATGTCCTGGGCGGCGACCGACGAGGAGGCGCTCGCGAACGCGATGACCGAGTGGCCCAACGGCGGCATGAAGTTCCCCAAGGCGGACATCCGCTCCCCGCACGACTTCGAGCAGATGGCCAAGCTCGTGCGCCCGGAGGACTTCGAGGGCCGCATGGTGATCTCGGCCGACCCCGACGAGCACCGTGCGTACATCCAGAAGTTCGTCGACCTCGGCTTCGACCGCATCTACCTGCACAACGTCGGGCGCAACCAGCGCGAGTGGATCGAGACGTTCGGGCGCGACGTCCTGCCGAAGCTCGTCCGATGAACGGGAGCACCGGGCCGGGCGCCGGTCCCCGCCCGGGCGACGGCGCGCGCCTGAGCGTGTGGGCGCCGTCGGGCCTGGGCGAGGTGCGTGCCGGAGACGACCTCGCGGCGCTCGTCGGCGACGTGCTCGCGGCCGACGCGCCGCTCGTCGAGGGCGACGTCGTCGTCGTGACGAGCAAGATCGTGTCCAAGGCGGAGGGCCGAGTGGTCGCCGCCGCGGACCGCGAGCAGGCGATCACGGACGAGACCGTGCGCGTCGTGGCCACGCGCGAGCGCCCCGGCCAGCCGCCGCTGCGCATCGTGGAGAACCGGCTCGGGCTCGTCATGGCCGCCGCGGGTGTCGACGCGTCCAACACGCCCGAGGGCACGATCCTCCTGCTCCCGCTCGACCCCGACGCGAGCGCGCGCGTGCTGCGGGCCGCGCTGCGCGAGCGGTTCGGGATCGGCCGGCTGGGCGTCGTCGTCACGGACACGTCCGGCCGGGCGTGGCGCGACGGCCTCGTCGACGTGGCGATCGGCGCGGCGGGCGTCGCGGTCGTGGACGACCTGCGCGGCGGGGTCGACTCCCACGGGCGCCCGCTCTCGGTGACGGTCACGGCCGTGGCCGACGAGATCGCCTCGGCGAGCGAGCTCGTCCGCGGCAAGGCCGACGGGCGGCCGGTCGCCGTCGTGCGCGGCCTCGGGCGGTACGTGGGCGACGACGACGGACCGGGAGCGCGCACGCTCGTCCGGCCGTCGGGCGACGACCTGTTCCGCGAGGGCAGCGCCGAGGCCTACGACCACGGCTATCGCGACGGCTTCTCGGAGGGGTCCCGCGAGGGGTCGGGGAACGAGCCGGTCGCCGTCGACTGACGGTGCGGACCCCGCGCCGGCCGGCGGGAGACCCGTGGCTCGCGGACACCGGGGCGGATAGCCTGCCGGGATGCTGCCCGCCGACTGGATCGTGCACCGCCGCCCCGACGACCGTGAGCACGTCGGGTGGATCCGGCCCGAGGGCGACGACTGGGTCGCCGTGAACCTCCTCGGGCGCGAGCTGACCGGTCCGGTCGACTGGCTCGCGGCCGAGGAGGCGCTCGACGCCGTCTCGCTCGCGTGGTTCGCGGACGTCTGGATGCTCGAGCAGGACGCGGGCGAGCCGCTGCGCGTCCGGCTCGTCGAGGTCACGCCGGACGGCGTCGTCGTGCAGACCGACGACTTCGGTGCGATCGACGTCCCCGTGGAGCGGTACGCGCTCCCGTGGCCGCCGCCGGCCGCGCTGCGGCCGCGGCGTCCGGGGGACCCGGACGGGCGCGTGCTGTCGCTCTGACCGCGACGACCGACCGGCAGGAGCGCTCCCGGCGGGGTCAGCCCGCGTCCGTCGTGCCCTCGTAGAGCCCGACCTGGTTCCCGTCGAGGTCCTCGAAGACCGCCCACCAGGACGTCGGGCTGATCTCCGAGCGCTCCATGACGACGGTCCCGCCCAGCTCGCGGACCTTCCCGAGCGTGTCGTCGATCGAGTCCACCTCGACGTAGCTGCGCGGCGTCGTGAAGCCGTCCGAGCGCGGTGCGAGGCCGCCCCCGCTGATCTTGTTGGGCGCCTGCCACATGGGGTAGCCCTCGAACCCGGGGACCTCGGCGATCTGCCACCCGAACAGCCCACCGTAGAACTGCGTGGCCCGACCGGCGTCGCTCACCGGGATGTCGATGTGCGTGATGTCTCCGTGCGCCATGGTTCCTCCCGTGCCGACGGCGGGCGGGACGCCCGCCGTCAGCCAGCCTAGGGTCGCGCGGCGGGCTCGCAAGCGTCCGGCTACCGGTCCGCCGGCTCGTCGTCGTCGGCCCGGCCCGGATCCTGGTCGGCCGCAGGCCCGGGGGCGACCGGGACGCGCGACGGCGCACCCTCGACCTCCGCCCGGGGGGCGTCGTCCTGCGCGCCGCCCGGGTCGCCGGGCCGGGGACCCGCGTCCGGCGACGGCGCGTCGTCGCCGGAGAGCCAGCGCAGCCAGCCCGAGCCCGGGTCGGGCTCCAGCACGAGCGCACGCACGAGCAGGGTCAGCGGGATCGCGAGGATCGCGCCGAGCGGGCCGATGACGAAGGTCCAGAAGACGACCGAGACGAAGCTCAGGGTGAGGGTGAGGTTCACGGCGTCCGCGACGAACTTGGGCTGCACGAGCACCTGGAGCACGACGTTGACGACGCAGTAGATCGCGACGACGGCGAGAGCGAGGGGCCAGCCACCGACGACGAACGCCATGATCACCGGCGGGACGAGGCCGAGGACGAAGCCGATGTTCGGGATGAAGTTCGTGACGAAGGCGAGGATGGCCCACACCAGGGGGGCGGGGACGCCCAGCATGCCCAGCGCGACGCCGTCGATCACCGCGACGACGGCGCCGAAGGACGCGTTGACCACGAAGTAGCGACGCACACCGCCGCTGAACCGGCTCGCGCGCTCGATCGTCGCGGAGCGCTCGGCGCCGAAGACCGCCGTCGCCGTCGAGTACCGGGCCGCGTCGGCGGCCATGAAGATCGCGTAGGCGAGGACGAAGAAGAACGCGGTGGCGACGCCGAGCGCGATGCCGGAGACGTTCCCGGCGAGGCTGAGCACCCGGCCGGGCTCGAGCCACGCCGTCGCCGTCTCCGCGACGTCCGTGTCGATGCCCGCCGCGGAGAGCTGGTCCACGAGCTCCTCCACCGAGCGCACCAGGTCGGGCAGGTACTCGCGCACGAGGTCGGCGAACCGGAAGCCGGCGAGCACGAGCATCGCGAGCAGCGCGGCGAGGATGAGGTAGGCGACGACCACGACCGCCGACGTCGCCGCCCACCGCGGCCACCCCAGACGTTCGAGCGGGAAGCGGACCGGGTGGCAGATGATGACGATGACGGCGGCCAGGAAGATCGGGGCGAGGACCTCGCGGGCGACGTGCACGCCGGCGAGCACGACGATCCCCGCAGCGAGGACGAGGAGCGTGCGCGTCGCCGGCGGGAGCGTGGAGAGGCGGGAAGGCGGGGGATTCACGCGCTGACAGTAGCCGCCCGGTGAGCCGTCGGCGGGGAGGTCCGGCCGGGCACGGCTGCGTCAGCCCTTCGCGGCCTTCGCCGCGGCCTTCTGCGCCTTCTTGAACGCGCGGACCTCGGTGAGCGACTCGGGGCTCGTGACGTCCGCGATCGACCGGCGCGAGCCGTCGTCGCCGTAGTGCCCGGCGGCCTCGCGCCACCCTGCGGGCTGCACGCCGCGCTGCTTGCCGAGCAGGGCGAGGAAGATCTTCGCCTTCTGCTCCCCGAACCCGGGCAGCGCGCGCAGCCGGGCGAGGACCTCGGCGCCCGTGGGGGCCTCCTCGCCGTCGGCACCGGACCCCGGCGCGGTCCAGATCCGGGTCGCGTCGCCGTCGTACTCGTCGACGACGACGCGCGCCAGGTCCTGGACGCGGGCCGCCATCGAGCGCCCGTAGCGGTGGATCGCGGGCGGCGTGGTCGCGAGCGTGACGAACGCGTCGGGATCGGCGTCGGCGATCGCCCGCGGGTCGATCGACCCGAGCCGGTCGCGGATCTTGCGAGGTCCGGCGAACGCGTGCTCCATGGGGTACTGCTGGTCGAGGAGCATGCCGACGAGGAGCGCGAACGCGTCGTCGCTCAGGAGTCCGTCCGTCTCGGGGTCACCGGTGATCCACAGCTGGTGTGCCATGCCGTCCATCATGGCAGGGCGCGGCGCAGCCGTCCGGTCCGGAACTCGTCCACGCCCGTGCGGCGCAGGACCGCGCTCGTCCACCCGGGCAGCAGGCGCAGCCCGTCCTCACCCGTGACGCGACGCAGGTCGTCGACCTCGTACTCCTCGCCGCGCCGCTCGAGCACGAAGGAGCCCGCGGACTCGACGTTGCGGAGCCAGTCGACGTCGGGCCCGTAGGTGAGGGCGAGGACCACGCGCACCTCCGGCCCGGCCCCGTAGGCGAACGCGAAGACCGGGGTGCGGTACTCGCGCCCGCTGCGGCGCCCGACGTGGCGGACGACGGCCATCGGCCCGACGCCCGTCGCGACACGGAGCATCACGGGGTTGAGGAAGCGCCTGTTGCTCTGGGCCACCCAGCGCGGCATCGGCATGGTGACCATCCTGCTCCCTGCCCGCGCCCGCCGCCTCAGGCCGCGCCGTCGCGGCGGCGATGGGCCGCGGGGCTCGTGCCGCGCACGCGCTTGAACGCGGCGCTCAGCGCGAACGGTGACGCGTAGCCGACGGTGCGCGCGACGGACGTGAGCGTCGCGTCGGGCTCGAGCAGGAGGTCCGCCGCGAGGTCCAGGCGCCATCCCGTCAGGTAGCCCATCGGCGGCTCGCCGACGAGCGTCGTGAACCGCCGCGAGAACGCCGCGCGCGACAGGCCCACCTCGCGCGCGAGCGAGGCGACCGTCCAGGCCCGGGCGGGGTCGTGGTGGACGAGCCGCAGCGCGGCGCCGACGACCGGGTCGGCGTCGGCCCGGTACCAGCCGGGGGCGTCGTCGCGCGAGAGCCACGTGCGCAGGCACGAGATGAGGAGCAGGTCGAGCAGGCGGTCGAGCACCGCCTCCTGGCCGGGCAGGTCGCGCGCGACCTCGCGCGCGAGCATCTCGACGAGCGTCGCGTCGACGTCCTCGCGGCGCAGCACGAGGCGCTGGGGGAGCACACGCAGGATCCGGCGACCCACCTCGCCGTCGAGCGGGTACGTGCCGGTGACGATGACGGTCTCGCCGTCGGGGTCGTTGCCCCACGACCGCACGCCGAGCTCCGACATGGGCGACGGGCCGCCGTCGACGGCGCGGCACACCTCCGACGGCCCGACGACCACCTGCGGCGCCGTGGAGGGACGGTCGGCGACGACGTAGTGGTCCGGGCCGCGGAGCAGGACGACGTCGCCCGTCGTCACGTGCTCGCCGGGGTCGGTGGTCTCGTCCCCGACGACCGGCCCGACCCAGGCCGACCCGCGCAGCACCGGCACGATCGTCAGCGGCGCCTCGTCCTCGATCCGCATGCCCCACGGGGCGCTCAGGTGGCTGCGCAGGAGGAAGGCCCCGCGGGCCCGAGGCCCGTCGAGGAGGCCGGCGACGACGTCCATCCCGCGAGCCTAGACCCACAGGTCCTTCGAGACGAGACGATCGCGTATGCCGACGCGCGTCTGGGCCATGTCGCGTCTTGCAGATCGTCGGTTGACTGGCATTCGTCACCGCACGACACCGCGACAGGAGAGACATCATGAGCGACGCCTTCCCGATGCCGACGACCCGCCCCGAGGGCCGGCCGGTCGTGCCGCCGGCGCCCGGACCGGTCCTCGTCCTCGGCGCGACCGGCAAGACCGGCCGTCGCGTCGCCGACCGCCTCGAGGCCCTCGGGGTCCCGGTGCGCCGGGCGTCCCGCGGCGGCGAGACGCGTTTCGACTGGGACGACGACGCGACGTGGGGTCCCGCGGTCGACGGGGCCGAGGCCGTGTACGTCGCCTTCGCGCCGGACCTCGCGGTCCCGGGTGCGCCGGAGACCGTGACCCGGTTCGCCGCCCTGGCCCGGGCCGCGGGCGTGCGCCGGCTCGTGCTGCTGTCCGGTCGCGGCGAGGAGGAGGCGCAGCGCGCCGAGGCGCTCGTCGGGGAGGCCTTCGCGGCGCGGACGGTCGTGCGGTGCGCGTTCTTCGCCCAGAACTTCAGCGAGAGCTTCCTGCTGGACCCGGTGCTCGACGGCACGCTCGCCCTGCCGGTGAGCGACGTCGCCGAGCCGTTCGTCGACCTGGAGGACGTCGCCGACGTCGCGGTCGCCGCGCTCACCGACGACGCCCACGCGGGGGAGGCCTACGAGCTCACCGGCCCCCGCGCGCTGTCCTTCGCCGACGTGGTCGCCGAGATCGCCGCGGCGAGCGGGCGCGACGTGCGGTTCGTCCCGATCACCGTGGACGAGTTCGTCGGCGGGCTCACGGCGGCGGGGCTCCCCGGCGACGTCGTGGGCCTCATGCGCTACCTGTTCACCGAGGTGCTCGACGGGCGCGGGTCGCACGTGGGCGACGGCGTCCGGCGGGCGCTGGGCCGTGAGCCGCGGGACTTCCGCGAGTTCGCCGCCCGCGAGGCCGCCGCATGGCGCGGTGCGGTCGCGGCGCGGCCGGCCGGTCGGACGTCGTGACCGCGTTCGCGGTCCTCGTCGTCGTCGGGGCGGCCGCGACCGGACTCGCGGGCGGAGTGTTCGCCGCGTTCTCCACGTTCGTCCTCGCGGGGCTGCGGCGGCTGCCCGCCGCCGACGGCGCGGCGGCGACGGTGGCGATCAACCGGGCCGCCCTGCGACCCCCGTTCATGCTCCTGCTCGCCGCGTCCGTGCTCCTGCCGGCCGCGGCGGGCGTCGTCGGCCTCGTCACGGGGGCCGACGGCGCGGGACGGGCGCTCGCGGGTGCCGTCGTCGCGCTCGTGGGCTTCCTCGGCGTCACGGGGGTCGGGAACGTCCCGCTCAACGAGCGGCTCGACGCCGCGGCGGGACGGCCCGACGACCTCGTCGCCGAGTGGGCGAGGTTCGTGCCGCGCTGGCTCGCGTCGAACCACGTACGGACGGTGGCGGGCGCCGCGGCGACCGCGCTGCTGGCCCTCGCGCTCGTCTGAGCGCGGTGCCGTCGGGTCGGAATAGCCGCGGACGGGTCCCGGTTGCCGTGGACATGAGCGACGTCGCGCCCGCCGAGACCGGGACCAGCGAGCAGGACACGATCCGCCGCGTGCTGCAGGACACCGAGACGTGGGCCGTGGTCGGCCTGTCGAGCAACACCGCGCGCGCCGCCCACGGCGTGGCCGGCGTGCTGCAGCGCAGCGGCAAGCGCATCGTCCCGGTCCACCCGTCCGCCCAGACCGTGCACGGCGAGCAGGGCTACGCGACGCTCGCGGACGTCCCTTTCCCGGTCGACGTCGTCGACGTGTTCGTCCGGTCCGAGCTCGCGGGCGACGTCGCGGACCAGGCCGTCGCGATCGGCGCGAAGGCCGTGTGGTTCCAGCTCGACGTGATCGACGAGGACGCGGCGCAGCGCGTGCGCGACGCAGGCCTCGACATGGTCATGGACCGCTGCCCGGCGATCGAGCTGCCCCTGCTCCGCGCGCCGTCGGACGGCTGAGTCCCCGGCGGGCGTCCCGGGGGCCACGCTCAGCGGTCGAGGCGTGCAGCGGCCTGGCCGAGCGCCGTGCCGAGCTCGGTCCTCGGGATGCGGAGCTCGCCGAGGGAGAGCAGGAAGGGCGCCTCGTCCATCCCCAGGGCTCGGGTCGCCGGTTCGAGGTCGGGGCGTGCGCCGTCGGCGGTGGTCCCGCTCCTGACGTAGACCGGCATGCCCGGCACCTCGGGCAGCACGACGACCAGCACCGCCGCCAGCACGTCCGGGTCCAGCTCGGGACGCCCCGCGTCCTCGGCCGGGACGATGCTCACCCCGACGCCCAGGTCGCACGCGCCCTCGCAGTTCGTCGCACCGGTGTACAGGTCCACCTCGACGGGGAGGGCCGCCGCGTCGAGAGCGTCCTGGACCGCGGGCAGGGCACTGTCGACGTCCGCGTACGACACGTCCGAGGTGTCGAACGGGGACCGCCCGTCGAGCACCGCGCAGCCGGTGAGGGGCACCATGCAGGCCGTGACGAGACCGGCCGCGGCGAGCGTCCGCAGACCACGGGGGACCAGGGAGAGGCGCACCCGCAGAGGGTACGCGACCGGGCGCTCAGCCCCGCGACGTGAACGTGAGGACGGGCCGTCCCGTGCGCGGGTGCACGAGCACCTCGCTCCGCACGCCGTAGACCGGGTCGAGGACCTCGGGCACGAGCACGTCGTGCACGTCGCCCGCGGCGACCACCCGCCCCTCGGACAGCACGACGACGTGGTCGCACGTCTGCGCCGCGAGGGTGAGGTCGTGCAGCGCGGCGAGGACCGTCACGCCGTCGTCGGCGAGGTCGCGCAGCACGCGCATCGTGTCGAGTTGCGCGGCGATGTCGAGGTGGTTGGTCGGTTCGTCGAGCAGGAGCAGGGCCGGCTCCTGCGCGAGCGCGCGCGCCATGTGCACGCGCTGGCGCTCGCCGCCGGAGAGCGTCGCGACCTCCCGGTCGGCGAACGCGGACATCCCGACCCGCGCGAGCGCCGCGAGCGCGACGGCGCGGTCGGCGGCGGAGTCGCCCGCGAGCAGGGAGCGGTGCGGGATCCGGCCGAGCAGGACGGCGTCGAGCACCGACAGCGGGAGGTCGGTCGTGGCGTCCTGCTCCACGAGGGCGAGCACGCGCGCCCGGTGCCGGCGGGGCATGGCGAGCAGGTCGACCCCGTCGAACAGGACCGCGGCCCCGGCCCGGGCCGGGGCGGTCGACGGCGCCCGGACGCCCGCGAGCACGCGGAGCAGTGTCGACTTGCCCGAGCCGTTCGGGCCCAGCAGCCCGCTCACGGCACCGGGCGGTGCGGTGCAGTCCACGCCGTCGAGGATCGTCCGACCGTCGACCGACCACGACACGCGCGCGGCGTCGAGACCGCCGGTCCGGCGACCGGCGGCAGCACCGGTCGCGCGCGCGGGTGCGTCGAGGACCTGGCGCGTCGACTCGTCGGCGACCACGTCCGTCGCCGTGCGGGCCGTCTCGCTCACGAGATCCTCCTCCCGCGCCACAGGAGCAGCGCGAACACCGGGGCGCCGATCGCGGCGGTGACGATCCCGACGGGCAGCTCGCGCGGCGCGAACACCGTGCGCGCGAGGGTGTCCGCCCACACGAGGAACGTCGCGCCGAACAGCGCGGACAGGGGGAGCAGCAGCCGGTGCCGGGCGCCCGTCAGGAGGCGCACGGCGTGCGGCAGGATGAGCCCGACGAACCCGATCGACCCCGACTGCGAGACCAGCGCCCCGGTGAGCAGCGCGACGCCGACGAGCAGCACCCATCGGACCCGGGCGACGTCCACCCCCAGGGCCGACGCCGCGGTGTCGCCGAACGTGAACGCGTCGAGCACCGACCCGGTCGAGGCGAGCAGCGTGCCGAGCACGAGCGTCGCGAGGCCGGCGACCGCGACCGACGTCCACGTCGCGCCGGCGACGGACCCCATGAGCCACGACAGGATCTCGCGGTAGGAGTCTCCGGTCGCGGACCAGAAGATGACGAAGCTCGTCGCGGCGGCCGCGAGCTGGCTCACGGCGAGGCCGGCGAGCACGGTCCGCGTCGGCGTGATGGTGCCGAGAGCGCCCGCGAGCCCGAGCGCCGCGACGAGCGCGAGGACCGCGCCGCCGAACGCCGCGACGGGGAGCAGGACCGTCATCCCCGCGACCAGGACGAGCACCGCACCGAGCGACGCGCCGGACGACAGCCCCAGCAGGTAGGGGTCGGCGAGCGGGTTGCGCGTGAGGGACTGCATGACGACGCCGCACACCGCGAGCCCCGCGCCCACGGCGGCAGCGGTGAGCACGCGGGGAAGACGCAGCTGCCACACCATGCCGTCCTGCAGCGCGCCGAGCGGCTCCAGCCCGAGCAGCCCCCCGAGCCCGAGGTGCGTCGCGATCGAGCGCCACACGTCGGCGACCGCGAGGTCGGCGGGCCCGATCGTCACGGTCACGAGCACCGTCACGACGAGCGCGGCCACCCCGACGGGCACCCACCACGCCGCACCGCGGCGCCCACGTCGAGAAGTGGGCATCTGCCCCGGATCCGAGCGGTTCCGGGGCGGAAGCCCACTTCTCGGTGCGCTCGCGGCCGGGACGGTGCCGGTCGCGCGGTCGACGGCGGTCACAGGTCGAGCGCCTCCAGCTGTGCCGCGAGGTCCACGACGGCGTCGACGGTGCGCACGCCCGCCTCCGTGGCCGGGAACGGGATGGTCAGGTATCGGCCCTCGCGCACGGCCGTCATCTCGGCGGTCGCCGGGTTCGACTCGAGGCGCTCGATCTTGGACGCGGCGGTGTTCCACGCGGCGTCGACGAGGACGAGGACGTCGGGGTCGGCGGCGACCGCCTCCTCCCACGCGTACGACGTCCAGGTGTCCCGCACGTCGCCCGCGACGTTCTCGAGCCCGACCGCGTCCATGATCATCTGCGGCGCGCCGATGCCGGCTCCGACGTAGGGGATGTCGGTCCCGGACGAGTACCACAGGGCTGTCAGGCCGCGCTCGTCCCGCGCGACGCCGTCGAGCGTGGCCCGCTGCTCGGAGACGAGGTCCGCCGCGGCGTCCTGCGCGTCGAAGATCGTCCCGACCTCGGTGATCTCCGCGAAGACGTCGTCGAACGTCAGCGGGTCGGGCATGTACCCGGGCTCCTTGCACGCGGCGGGGGAGACGTACGTCGCGACGCCGAGCCGGGCGAGGGTCTCGCGGTCGCCCGCGCCGTCGGCCGTGAGGTTCGACTCCCACCCCGCGTAGACGAGGTCGGGCTCGGTCTCCAGGACGGCCTCGGCGCCCGGGACCTCGTCCGACATCGGCTCGGCCACGGCCGGGACCTCGGCGGCGGCGTCCGCGAGCGACTCGGGGACGGGTCCGTCGGCGAACGCCGAGGCGACGATCCGGTCGCCCAGGCCGAGCGCGAGGAGCATCTCCGTCGTGCTCGACTTGATGGTCACGACGCGCTCGGGCGCCGCGTCGAACGTCACGTCGAACCCGCAGTCGTCGAGCGTCAGCGGGTAGGTCGTGGACGCCGCGGTGCCCGACGGCGCGGGCTCGGCGTCGCCGGTCGGGTCGCCGCCCGCGGCGGTGCCCGACGAGCAGGCACCCAGGAGCAGGAGGACGGGCAGGGCGGGGGCGAGGCGACGCACGGCCCGGGAGGGAGAGGTCACGCAGGGACTCCGGAGGTTCGGGGCACGGTGGGGCGTCGTGGAGGGCCCGGACCGGTCGGCGTGGTGCCGAGAGGGCCGACGACGGACCCGCGGTGCGGGGTCGGGTGGCTCGGGGCCCGCGCGGCGGCGCCGCGACGGGCAGGACGCGTCATCTCGCGTCGAGCGGACCCGCGGCCCAGGTCCGGTGCCGCTCCGACGGGCCAATGCCGGCCCGTGATCCGCTTGCGAGCCTAGTACGGATCCGGCCCGCCGTCCGGCGCCCGTCCACGCACGGCCGGGCGCCGGAGCACGCACCCCACGGCCGCCCCACGGCGGCCCGTCACGTGCGGGCCGCGCGAGCCAGGAGCGCGGCGACCGGGCCGGGCTCCTCGCGCAGCGCCGACACGGTGACCCGGACGTGCGGGCGCCTGGTGGCGCCCGCCGCCCGGAACGGCGACCCCGGCGCGACGCGCACCCCGGAGGCCGACAGTCGCGTGAGGGCGGCGGTCTCGTCGCGCACGGGCAGCCACACGTTGAAGCCGTCGCCGGGCGGCAGGAGCACGCCGTGCGTCGCGAGCGCGTCGACCAGGCCGCGCCGGCGTGCGTGGTAGACGCGGCGGGCGTGGGCGATCGCGTCGATCGCGTCGCCGTCGGTCAGCAGGTCGAGCAGCACCCGCTGGAGCAGCCGGGGTGTCCACGCCGGCCCGAGCATGCGTCGCGCGACGAGCCCGTCCACCACCGTCGCCGGGCCGCCCACGGCCGCGATCCGCAGGTCGGGGTCGTGCGACTTGGAGAACGAGCGCACGTGCACCACGCGGTCGGGCAGGTGCGGGCCCAGGGACACGGCGCGCGACGACGCGATCTCGCCCGCGTGGTCGTCCTCGACGACCAGGACCTCCGGGTGGGGCCGCAGCACGCGCGCGAGCTCGCGCGCTCGGGTCGGGCTCATGCTCGCCCCGGTCGGGTTGTGCGCGCGCGGCTGCACGACGACCACCCGCGCGCCCGCCTCGACCGCGCGCCGCAGCGACGACGGGAGCACGCCCCACCGGTCGAGCGCGAGCGGCACCCGCTCGAGCCGCATCTGGTCGAGCAGGTCGAACGTCGCGGGGAAGCCCGGGTCCTCCACCGCGACGCGGTCGCCGTAGCCGGTGGCCTGCTGCAGCACGCGGCCGATGGCGTCCATCGCGCCGTCGACCACCGTGAGGCGGCGCGGCACGAACGGCCACTCCCGGCGCAGCAACGACTCGAGCTCCGGCAGGACGGGGTCGTCGGCGTAGCGCACGGCAGACCGGGCCAGCGGGCGTCGCGCCTCGCGCGCGAGCGCCGGACGCAGGTCGGGCAGGAGCTCGGGGTCCGGGGTGCCGGTGGACAGGTCGAGCCGGGGGACGCGCGTCCGGGCGGCACGCCCCGCGTCCGGGTCGGCGCCGCCGTCGGGCGCGAGGCTGCGGTAGCGCGGCGGCAGCCAGCCGCGCGGCGGGGGCAGGACGCTCGTGCCCGCACGGCCGCGCGCCGCGACGATCCCGACGCCGGCGAGCGCGTGCCACGCGTTGCCGACGGTCGCGGGGCTGACGGCGAGCGCGACGGCGAGGTCGCGGACGGTCGGGAGCCGGTCTCCCGGGAGCAGGCGGCCGTCGTGCACCAGGCGCGCGACCGCCGCGGCGATGCCGCGCGGCGAGCGGTCGTCCACCTCGGCCGCCAGACCGGCCGCGTCGAGGGCGGGTCCCGGGGTGGTCGGGGCGGGCGGCTCGATCGTGGTCGGCGTCGTCATGGACGTCATCGTGCGCACGCGCGCGAGGTGTCCGGCAGGGGCGGTCACGATTCGCGACCGACTGTTTACGCCCTGGTCACGGGCGGCGCGGGTGGTGACACGCACCGGAAATGTCCACGACGCACAGTCACATTCACCCCGGCACGGGACCCCGCGTCCCGGGCGTCCGCGCCGGGACCCGCACCGCACGAGGAGGAGAGTCGATGAGCGTCGTACGCGTCGCGTTCACCCAGGCACGCTGGACCGGTGACAAGGAGTCGATGATCGCGCTCCACGAGGACTGGACGCGGCAGGCGGCCGCGCAGGGCGCGCAGGTGATCGGGTTCCAGGAGCTGTTCTACGGGCCGTACTTCGGCATCACGCAGGACACCGCGTACTACGACTACGCCGAGCCGGTCCTCGGACCCACGACGCAGCGGTTCGCGGCGCTCGCGAAGGAGCTCGGGATCGTCGTCGTGCTGCCGATCTACGAGGAGGACCAGCCCGGGGTCCTGTACAACACGGCGGTCGTCATCGACGCCGACGGCACGGTCGCCGGCACGTACCGCAAGCACCACATCCCGCACCTGCCCAAGTTCTGGGAGAAGTTCTACTTCCGGCCCGGCAACCTCGGCTGGCCCGTGTTCGACACCGCCGTCGGCAGGATCGGCGTGAACATCTGCTACGACCGCCACTTCCCCGAGGGCTGGCGCGTGCTCGCCCTGAACGGCGCCGAGATCGTCTTCAACCCGAACGCGACCGCACCCGGCGTGTCCAACCGTCTGTGGGAGATCGAGCAGCCGGCGGCCGCGGTCGCGAACGGGTACTTCGTCGTCGCGAACAACCGCGTGGGCCTCGAGGACAACGAGTACGGCGACGAGGCCGTGGCGTTCTACGGCTCGTCCTACGTCGTCGGCCCCGACGGGAACTACGTGGGCGACGTCGCGTCCGCCACGCAGGACGAGCTCGTCGTGCGCGACCTCGACCTCGACCAGATCCGCGAGGTGCGCGGGCGCTGGCAGTTCTTCCGGGACCGCCGCCCGGACGCGTACGGGCCGATCGTCGCGCCCTGAGCGTGCCGCCCACCGAGCACCGATCCCACCGAACGAGCGGAGGACGCCCGTGAAGACCCTCATCAGCGGCGGCACCGTGGTCAACGCCACGGGCCGCGTCCAGGCCGACGTGCTCGTCGACGGCGAGACCGTCGTCGCCGTCCTGGAACCGGGGAGCAAGGCCCTGGGCGTCGACCTCGCCGCGTCCGTCGACCGCGTGGTCGACGCGACCGGGAAGTACGTCGTGCCCGGCGGGATCGACGCCCACACCCACATGGAGATGCCGTTCGGCGGGACCTCGGCGTCGGACACGTTCGAGACGGGCACGGTCGCCGCGGCGTGGGGCGGGACGACGACGATCATCGACTTCGTCGTGCAGTACCCGGACCAGGACGTGCTCACCCAGTACGGGGCGTGGCAGGACAAGGCCGCGGGGCGGTGCGCCGTCGACTACGGGTTCCACCAGATCCTGTCCGACGTCCAGGACTCCTCGCTCGTCGCGATGGACGAGCTCGTCGCGGAGGGCGTGACGAGCTTCAAGCTCTTCACCGCCTACAAGGGCGTGTTCCTCTCCGACGACGGGCAGATCTTCCGCGCGTTCCAGAAGGGCGCCGAGAACGGCGCGCTCATGATGATCCACGCGGAGAACGGCTCCGTGATCGACGTCCTGCAGCAGCAGGCGATCGAGGCCGGGCACACCGCGCCGTCCTTCCACGGCACGACCCGTCCCTGGCAGGCGGAGGAGGAGGCGACGCACCGCGCGATCATGATCGCCGACATGGCGCGCGCTCCGCTGTACGTGGTGCACGTCTCCGCGAAGCAGGCCGTCGAGCAGATCGCCGTGGCGCGCGACCGTGGCCAGAACGTGTTCGGCGAGGCGTGCCCCCAGTACCTCTACCTGTCGCTCGAGGAGCAGCTCGCGGCCGTGAGCGAGGAGTGGGGCGACTTCGAGGGCGCCAAGTGGGTGTGCTCGACGCCGCTGCGCTCGAAGCACGAGGGGCACCAGGACGAGCTGTGGCGGTACCTGCGCACGGGCGACCTGTCGGTCGTCAGCACCGACCACTGCCCGTTCTGCATGAAGGACCAGAAGACGCTCGGCCTCGGCGACTTCACGAAGATCCCCAACGGCATCGGGTCCGTCGAGCACCGCATGGACCTGATCTACCAGGGCGTGGTCGACGGCCGGATCTCGCTCGAGCGCTGGGTCGAGACGTGCTCGGTGACGCCCGCGCGCATGTTCGGCATGTACGGGAAGAAGGGCGTCATCCAGCCCGGGGCCGACGCCGACGTCGTGGTCTACGACCCCGCCGGGCACACGAGCATCGGGGTCGCCAAGACGCACCACATGTCCATGGACTACTCCGCCTGGGAGGGGTTCGAGGTCGACGGGCACGTCGACCTCGTCATGTCGCGCGGCGAGGTCCTCGTCGCCGACGGGCAGTTCCACGGGCGCCCCGGCCACGGCCGCTACGTGCCTCGCGGGCTCAGCCAGTACCTCGTCTGACCGGCCCGCCGGCCGACCCCGCCGGAAGAGCACCGAGCACCCCAGATCCCAGGAGGACCACCCATGGACTTCGGCATCGTCCTGCAGAACGACCCGCCGGCCTCGCGCGTCGTCGACCTCGCCCGCCAGGCGGAGAACCACGGCTTCGGCTACGCGTGGACGTTCGACTCCCACCTGCTGTGGGAGGAGCCCTTCGTCGTGTACTCGGCGATCCTCGCCGCGACGCGCAAGATCGTCGTCGGGCCGATGGTGACGAACCCGGCCACACGCGACTGGACGGTGCTCGCGTCGATGTTCGCGACGCTCAACGAGATGTACGGCAACCGCACGGTGTGCGGCATCGGGCGCGGCGACTCGGCCGTGCGGACGCTCAACGGGCGGCCGTCGAACCTCGCCACGCTGCGCGACGCCGTGCACGTGATCCGCGAGCTCGCGAACTCGCGGTCCGTGGAGGTGGGCGGGCGGGAGGTGCGCTTCCCGTGGAGCTCCGGCTCGGAGCTCGACGTATGGGTCGCGGCCTACGGCCCGAGGGCGCTCGAGCTCACCGGGCAGGTCGGCGACGGCTACGTCCTGCAGCTCGCCGACCCCGACATCGCCGCGTGGATGATCCGGGCCGTGCGCGACTCGGCCGAGGCCGCCGGGCGCGACCCCGACGCACTGACGATCTGCGTCGCCGCGCCCGCGTACGTCGGCGACGGCTCGTCCCCGTCCGAGCGCGCCCACATGCGCGAGCAGTGCCGGTGGTTCGGCGGGATGGTCGGCAACCACGTCGCGGACATCGTCGCGCGGTACGGCACGGACAGCGCCATCCCGAAGGCCCTCACCGACTACGTGAAGGACCGCGAGGGGTACGACTACAACGAGCACGGGCGCGCGGGCAACAGCCACACGACGTTCGTCCCCGACGAGATCGTCGAGCGCTTCTGCCTGCTCGGGTCGCCGGCGGAGCACGTCGAGCGCCTGCGCGAGCTCGAGGCGCTCGGCGTGCACCAGTTCGCCGCCTACCTCCAGCACGACGACAAGGAGGGCACGCTGCGCCTGTACGGCGAGCGCGTCATCCCCGCGCTGGCCGCGCCGGTGGTCGCGAGCGCATGAGGAGCGTCGGGCGCACGCACCGCGCGCTGGTGGGGACCGCCGGGGTCCTCGCCCTGGCCCTGGCGTGGGAGGCGTACAAGGCGCTCGGCCCGGACGACGGCGTCGTGGTCGGCGGGGTGCGGCTCCTGCCGCGCACGACCGACGTCGCGATGCCGCACCTGGCAGACATGGTCGCGCGCGGGCTCGAGCCGGTGACGTCGGCGGCCGGGTCGCCCCCGCTGTGGCTCGCGGTGCTGCAGGCGGCGGGGTTCTCGCTCGGCGTCGCGGCCGTGGGGTGGGTCGTGGGCGTGGTCGCCGGGCTGGCGCTCGCGGTCCTCATGCAGCGGCTGCGCACGGCGCAGGACGCGGTCCTGCCGTGGGTCGTGCTGAGCCAGACGGTCCCGCTCATCGCGCTCGCCCCGCTCGTGCGGCGGTGGGGCTCGGCGCTCGAGCTCGGTGCGTTCGACTGGCAGGACTGGATGTCGGTCGCCGTCATCGCGTCCTACCTCGCGTTCTTCCCGGTGTCGGTCGGCGCGCTGCGCGGGTTCGGCTCGCCCGACGCCGTCCACCTCGACCTGCTGCGCTCGTACGGCGTCGGGTGGTGGCGGACGTTCGTCGCCCTGCGCCTGCCCGCGTCCGTGCCCCACCTCGTCCCGGCGCTGCGGCTCGCCGCCGCGAACGCCGTCGTGGGCACCGTCGTCGCGGAGGTGTCGATCGGCCTGCGCGGCGGCATCGGCCGCATGATCGTCGAGTTCGGCGCGAGCGCGAGCGCCGACCCCGCCAAGCAGTGGGCGCCGATCGCCGGCGCCGTCCTCGTCGGGCTCCTCGCCACCGGGGCCGTCTCGCTCCTCGCCCGCGCCCTGCGCCGCTACCGTCCCTCGGAGGCCTCGTGACCGCCCCAGACCCCGCCCCGACGACCGACCTCGTGGCCGGTCCTGGTACCGGCCTCGGCACCGCCCCGGGCGTCGTGCCCGACGCCGGCCCCGCCCCCGCCCTCGAGGCGCGCGGCGTCGGGCGCCGGTTCGGGGACGTGACGGCCCTGACCGGCGTGGACCTCACCGTCGCAGCGGGGGAGTTCGTCTCGCTCATCGGCCCGTCCGGCTGCGGCAAGTCGACGCTCATGCGTCTCGTGGCGGACCTCGACAGCCCGACGTCGGGCGAGCTGCGTGTCTTCGGCCGCTCGCCGGCGCAGGCCCGGCGCGGGCGGGACTACGGCATCGCCTTCCAGCAGGCGGGACTGCTGCCGTGGCGCACGGTGCGGGCGAACGTGGAGCTCCCGCTCGAGCTGCACGGCACGCCCCGGCGGGCGCGGGCGGAGCGGGCGCGCGAGCTGCTCGAGCTCGTGGGCCTCACGGACTTCGCCGACCACCGCCCGGCCCAGCTCTCGGGCGGCATGCAGCAGCGCGTCGCGATCGCGCGCTCGCTCGCGGAGAGCCCGAGCCTGCTCCTCATGGACGAGCCGTTCGGCGCGCTCGACGAGATGACGCGGGAGCGCATGCAGACCGAGCTCCTGCGGCTGCGCGCCGAGAGCGGCGCGGCGGTCGTGTTCGTCACCCACTCGATCCCCGAGGCCGTGTACCTGTCCGACCGTGTCGTCGTCATGTCGCCGCGGCCCGGCCGGGTGCGCGAGATCGTCCCCGTCGCGCTCGGCGACGCGGGCGACCGTCGTGAGGACCTGCGCGAGGACACCGCCTTCTTCGACCGGGTGGGCGCGGTGCGCGAGGCGCTGCACGGCGTCGAGGGCTTCGCCCCCCGCGCGGCGGAGCGGCGATGAGCGCCCCCGGGCGCGCGGCGGCCGCGACCCGCCCCCCGACGGGCCCGACCCGGCGCGGCGTCGGCGCGAGCGTCCGGACGGTCGTCGCGCCCGTGCTGCTCGGCGTCGTCGCCGTCGCGCTCTGGCAGTGGTTCGTCGTCGCGGGCGACGTCGCCGCCTACGTCGTGCCCGCGCCGTCGGACATCGCGGACCAGCTGCGCCAGAACGTCGCCGTGATCGCCGATGCCGGTCTCGCCACGGCCCGCAACGCGCTCGTCGGCCTCCTCCTCGGCACCCTCGCGGGCCTCGTCGGGGCGGGTCTCGCCGCCGCCTGGCCGCTCCTGGAGGAGGCGACGGCACCCGTCGTGACGGCGCTCGCCGTCGTCCCGATCGTCGCGCTCGCGCCCGTGCTGTACACGATGTTCGGCACCGACGCGCAGACGGCGCGGGTGATCGTCGCGGCGGTCGCGGTCTTCGTGCCGATCCACGTCAACGCGCTGCGCGGGCTGCGCACGGTCGCCCCCGTGCACCGCGACCTGCTGCGCGCGCTCGACGCGACGCCGTGGCAGGCGACGCGCGCGGTGACCCTGCCCGGGGCCCTGCCGTTCTTCTTCACCGGGCTGCGCGTCGCGTCGTCGCTCGCCGTCATCTCGGCCCTGGTCGCCGAGTACTTCGGCGGTCCGGTCGACGGCCTCGGCAAGGCCATCACGTCCGCGGTCTCCTCGAGCCGGTACGCCCTCGCCTGGGCGTACGTCGTCGCGGCGGTCGTCGTCGGCCTCGTCTTCTACTGCGCCACCTACCTCGCCGAACGCGTCGCCCTGGGGCGGCTCACCGCGGCCCGCTGAGCCCGCACGACCTGCGCCGCACCACCCCCGAGAGGTCTCCACCCCGCCCGAGAGGAACCCCCCATGAGAAGAACCCGCACCACGACGGCCGCGGCCGGCACCGTCCTCGCCCTCACGCTCACCTCCACGCTCGCAGCCTGCGGCACCGGTTCGTCCGACGGCTCGGGCGGCTCGTCCGCCACCGGCGAGGACGGAGGCCTCACCCCGGTCACGCTCCAGCTCCAGTGGGTCGCCCAGGCCCAGTTCGCCGGCTACTACGCGGCCCTCGACCAGGGCTACTACGAGGACGAGGGCCTCGACGTCACCATCCAGGAGGCCGGCACCGACACCGTGCCGATCGACGTCCTCGCCGCCGGCGACGCCGACTACGCGATCTCGTGGGTGCCCAAGGTGCTCGGGTCCATCGAGCAGGGCACCGAGGTGACGAACGTCGCCCAGGTGTTCGAGCGCTCCGGGACGCTGCAGATCGCCTTCGCCGACTCCGGGATCTCCGAGCCCGCCGACCTCGCCGGCACGAAGGTCGGGTCGTGGGGCTACGGCAACGAGTGGGAGCTGTTCGCCGGCATGCAGGAGGCGGGCATCGACACGTCCTCGGACATCGACCTCGTGCAGCAGGCGTTCGACATGAACGGCTTCCTCGCGGGCGACATCGACGCCGCGCAGGCCATGACCTACAACGAGTACGCCCAGGTGCTCGAGACCGTGAACCCCGACACCGGTGAGCTGTACCAGCCCGACGACCTCTCCGTCATCGACTGGAACGACCACGGCACCGCGATGCTCCAGGACGCGATCTGGGCGGACACGAACCGCCTCGCCGACGACGAGGACTACGCCGACACGACGGTGAAGTTCCTCAAGGCCTCGCTCAAGGGGTGGGTCTACGCGCGGGACGACCCTCAGGCCGCCGCCGACGCCGTCACGGCGGCAGGGTCCACCCTCGGTGCCAGCCACCAGCTGTGGCAGACGAACGAGGTGAACAAGCTCGTCTGGCCGTCGACCGCCGGCGTCGGGGTCATGGACGAGGACCTGTGGCAGCAGACCGTCGACATCGCGATGAGCACGCAGAACGAGACCGGCGCGACCATCATCACGAGCGAGCCGCCGGACACGGCCTACAGCACCGAGTACGTGACGCAGGCGATCGCCGAGCTCGAGGACGAGGGCGTCGACGTCACCGGTGCCGACTTCGAGCCGATCGAGGTCACCCTGCAGGAGGGCGGCAGCTGACGCCCGCGCGCCGGGGGCCCGAGCGGTCCCCGGCGCCCGGCCCGCGCCGTCCCCCGACCTGCACCACCGCCAGCGAACCGAGGAGAGGCCATGACCGTCACCGGGAGCCCTTCGACCACCGACGACGCGGTTCTCGCCGCCGACCACGCGCTCGTCCTGCACTCGTGGTCCGCGCAGGCGCACCTGCCCGGCTTCGTCGTCGCGGGGGCCTCCGGGTCGACCGTGTGGGACCACGCGGGCGAGCGCTGGCTCGACCTGTCGAGCCAGCTCGTCAACGTCAACATCGGGCACCAGCACCCGCGCGTCGTCGCCGCGATCCAGGAGCAGGCGGGCCGGCTCGCGACCATCGCGCCGTCCACCGCCAACGCGACGCGCGCGCACGCCGCGCGGCGCGTCCTCGACGTCGCGCCCGACGGCTTCGCCAAGGTGTTCTTCACCAACGGCGGTGCCGACGCCAACGAGAACGCGATCCGCATGGCGCGCCTGCACACCGGGCGGGACAAGGTGATCAGCCACTACCGCTCGTACCACGGCAACACGGGCGCCGCCGTCGTCGCGACGGGGGACTGGCGGCGCGTGCCCAACGAGTACGCGCGCGGGCACGTGCACGTGTTCGGCCCCTACCTCTACCGCTCCGAGTTCTGGGCCACGACCCCCGAGGAGGAGTCCGAGCGCGCCCTGCGCCACCTCGAGCGCGTCGTGCAGAGCGAAGGGCCGGGCACGATCGCGGCGATCCTGCTCGAGACCGTCCCCGGGACGGCCGGGGTCCTCGTGCCGCCGCCCGGTTACCTCGCCGGCGTGCGCGAGATCGCCGACCGGTACGGGATCGTGCTGATCCTCGACGAGGTCATGGCGGGGTTCGGCCGCACCGGGTCGTGGTTCGCGTTCGAGCAGCACGACGTCGTCCCCGACCTCGTGACCTTCGCCAAGGGGGTCAACTCGGGATACGTCCCCGCGGGCGGCGTGCTCGTCAGCGCGCCGATCGCGGCGACGTTCGCCGAGCGCGTCTTCCCCGGCGGCCTCACCTACTCCGGCCACCCGCTCGCCATGGCCGCGATCGTCGCCACGCTCGACGCCATGCACGACGAGGACGTCGTCGGGAACGCGGCCCGCGTCGGTGCCGACGTCATCGGCCCGGCGCTCGCGGACCTGGCCGCGGGCAACCCGCTCGTCGGCGAGGTCCGTGGCACCGGGGTGTTCTGGGCCGTCGAGCTCGTGCGCGACCGCACGACGCGCGAGCCCGTGGACGCGGCCACGGTCGCGCGGGTGCGGGCGCTGTGCCTCGAGCGCGGCGTGCTGCCCTTCGTCGCCGAGAACCGTGTGCACGTCGTCCCGCCGTGCGTCGTCACGCCCGACGAGGCGCGCACCGGCCTCGCCGTCCTGGCGGGCGTCCTCGACGACGTCGCCGGGTCCGTCTGACGAGACTCCTGCCCCCGGGCCCGGCCCGGGCGTGCCAGGACCCACCACCAGCACCGACTCCCACCGACCCGGAGGAACCATGCCCGACGCCGTCGCACCCGTCTCCCGCCCGACACCCCGCCGCGCCCTCGTCACCGGGGCGTCGTCCGGCATCGGCGCCGCGACCGTCCGCCGGCTGCGCGCCGAGGGCTGGGACGTCGTCGCGAGCGCCCGGCGCAAGGACCGGCTCGAGGCGCTCGCGGCCGAGACCGGGTGCGAGGCGTGGCCCCTCGACGTGACCGACGACGTGTCGGTCGCCGCGCTCGCGGAGCACCTGGAGGCCACGGGCGGGCTGGACGCCGTGGTGAACAACGCGGGCGGGGCGCTCGGCCTCGACCCCGTGGAGAGCGCCGACGTCGACGGCTGGCGGCGCATGTACGAGCTCAACGTCCTCGGCACGCTGCGCGTGGTCCAGTCCGTGCTCCCGCTGCTGCGCGCTTCGGCCGCGCGCACGGGCGGGTCGGACGTGCTCGTCGTGACGTCCACGGCCGCGCACTGGCCGTACGAGGGCGGGGCCGGGTACACGGGCGCGAAGCACGCCGAGCGGATGCTCACGACCACGCTGCGGCTCGAGATCGTCGGCGAGCCGATCCGCGTCGTGGAGGTCTCGCCCGGGAACGTCGCCACCGAGGAGTTCTCCCTCGTGCGCTTCGACGGTGACGCCGAGCGGGCCGCGATGGTCTACGAGGGCTACCAGCCGCTCGTCGCCGACGACGTCGCGGACGTCGTCGCGTTCGCGCTCACCCGCCCGGACCACGTCAACCTCGACCTGCTCGTCGTGCGCCCGCGCGCGCAGGCGTCGAACACGAAGGTCGCGCGCACGGGCGTGCGCGCCGCACCGTGACCTTGAACCGCCGTCGTCCCGGCGGGAGACTGGCGGTGTCGCCCGCCGGTGGCGGGCACGGCGCGAGGAGGACGAAGATGTCGGCGCTGGAGCACGAGACGTTCACGCACCCGTCCGAGGTCCGGGAGTTCCCGCACGGCCGGACGGAGTTCCTGGAGGTCGGCGGCAGCACGGTGGCGCGGCTGACCCTCGAGCCCGGGTGGCGGTGGTCGAACGACGTCGGACCCCTGGTCGGTACCGCGTCCTGCCTCGTCCCGCACGTCCAGTACCACGTCCAGGGGCGGCTCGGGATCCGGATGGACGACGGCACCGAGCTCCTCGCGGAGCCCGGGAGCGTCACGAGCCTGCCGCAGGGGCACGACGCCTGGGTCGTGGGCGACGAGCCCGTGGTGGTCGTGGACTGGCACGGCGACGCCGGCTGGGCGCGGGCGCCGCGGGCGGTCGCGCCCACCGCCTGACGGCCCCCGCGGGGGGACCTCGCATGGCAGAGTGTCCGTCGTGACCGAGCCATCGACCCCGTCTGCCCAGAACCCCTCGACCGCTCTGCCGACCCCGCCCCTGCGCGCGGTGGTGACCGGCGCGTCGTCGGGCATCGGCGAGGCGTGCGTGCGGTTCCTGCGCGCCCGTGGCTGGGACGTCGTCGCGTTCGCGCGGCGCGCGGACCGGCTCGCGGACCTCGCGGAGCGCACCGGCGCCCACCCGGTCGTCGGCGACGTGACCTCGGACGACGACGTCGCACGACTCGTCGCGGAGGCCGGCGCGCGGGGACCCGTCAACGCGCTGCTCAACGTCGCGGGCTTCGCGCTCGGGGTCGACCACGTCGACGCGGCGAAGCTCGACGGGTGGCGCGCGATGTACGAGACGAACGTGCTCGGCACCGTCCGCGCGACGAAGGCGTTCCTGCCGCTCCTGCGCGCGTCCCGGCGCGGCGACATCGTCCTCATGACCTCGACCGCGGGGCACGACGCCTACGTCGGCGGGTCCGGCTACGTCGCCTCGAAGCACGCGCTGCTCGGCGTCGCGAGGACGCTGCGGCTCGAGCTCGTGGGCGAGCCGATCCGCGTCATCGAGATCGCGCCCGGCCTCGTGCACACCCCGGAGTTCTCGCTCCACCGGTACGGCGGCGACCAGGCGGGCGCCGACGCCGTCTACGCGGGGGTCGAGGCCCCGCTCACCGCGGACGACGTGGCCGACGTCGTGACCTTCGCCGTCACGCGCCCGCACCACGTCAACATCGACTCCCTGATCCTGCGCCCGGTCGCGCAGGCGTCCACGACCTCGCTGTGGCGGGGGCCCCTGGAGCCGAGGCACGTCGCGCCCGAGGACGCGCCCGGAGAGCGGGCCTGACCCTGGTTCCGGCCCGCGGGCCGGAACCGCGTGCCACCCTGGGTCCATGGGCACGCACGGACGGCGGGCCGGCGCGCTCGCCGCGCTCGCCGGGGTGGTCGTGGCGGCGGTGGGCTTCGCGGTCGCCGAGCTCGTCGCTGCGCTCGTCGGGCCGGGCTCGAGCCCGCTCTTCGCCGCCGGCGCGGGCGTGGTCGACGTCGTGCCCGGGCCGCTCAAGGACTGGGCGGTCGCGACGTTCGGCACCGCGGACAAGGCCGTGCTGCTCGGGACCATGGGCGTCGTGCTCGCGGCGGGCGCTGCGCTCGCGGGGTGGCTCGAGCTGCGCCGCCCGCCCGGGGGCTCCGTGCTGCTGGGGGCCGTGGGGGTCGTGGGCGCCGTCGTCGCCGCGACGCGACCCGGCGCGGACCTGACGTGGGCGCTGCCCTCGCTCGTCGGCGTGGGCCTCGCGGTGCTGCTGCTCCGCGCGGCCGTCGCCACGCTGCGCGCGGACGTCGTGTCGCGCGACGCGACGGGCGGGGGAGCGACGCCCGACGTCGGCACCCGGCTCGACCGGCGTCGTTTCCTCCTCGTGACGGGCCTGGCGGCCGCCGCGGGCGTCGTCGCGCTCGCGACCTCGCGGGCCGTGTCCGCCGGGACGCGCGTCGTCACGGCGGCGCGCGACGCGCTGCGGCTGCCGGCCGCCGCGGTACCGGCTCCCGCCGTGCCCGCGGGGGCCGACCTGCGCGTGGCCGGGCTCGCGCCGTACGTCACGCCGAACGACGACTTCTACCGGATCGACACCGCGCTGCGCGTGCCGCAGGTCGATCCGGGCACGTGGGCCCTGCGGGTCACCGGGCTCGTCGGCACGCCGTTCGAGCTCACCTTCGCGGACCTGCTCGAGCTGCCGCTCGTCGAGCACCACGTGACGCTCGCCTGCGTCTCCAACCAGGTCGGTGGAGACCTCGTCGGCAACGCCCGGTGGCTCGGGTACCCCGTCCGCGACCTGCTCGCCCGCGCGGGCGTGCGGGCCGACGCCGACATGGTCCTGTCCACGAGCGCCGACGGCTGGACGGCGAGCACGCCGCTCGACGTCCTCACCGACCCCGACCGCGCGTGCCTGCTCGCCGTCGGCATGAACGGGGAGCCGCTCCCGCCCGAGCACGGGTTCCCGGCCCGGCTCGTCGTCCCGGGCCTGTACGGGTACGTGTCCGCGACCAAGTGGGTCACGGAGCTCGAGGTCACGACGTTCGCCGACGCGGTCGCCTACTGGACGACGCGCGGCTGGTCCGAGCGCGGGCCGGTCAAGCTCGCCTCGCGCATCGACACGCCCCGTGCCTCCGCGTCGCTCGCCGCGGGCACCGTGACCGTCGCGGGCGTCGCGTGGGCGCAGCACACGGGGATCTCCGGCGTGGAGGTCCGGGTCGACGACGGCACGTGGCGCACGGCGTCCCTCGCGGGCACGGTGGGGCCCGACACGTGGCGGCAGTGGTCGTACGCGTGGGACGCCACCGCGGGCGACCACCGGCTCACGGTGCGCGCGACCGACGCCGAGGGCCGGACGCAGACCTCCGACGTCGCGCCGCCGGCGCCCGACGGCGCGAGCGGGTGGCACGAGGTCCGCGTCCGCGTGGGGTGACCACCCGTCGACGCCCGGGTCGCGGACCCGGGCTTGTCCGGTCGCGGGAGCCCTGGCACGATGTCCGGGTGACCTCCGCGCGCCCCACGAGCCCCGTGCTCGTCCTCGTGCGCCCGCGGGTCCTCCTCGCCACCTGTTGTTGAGGGCTCGCGGCGCCCTGCGCAGCCTCGACCTGGTGTCCGCGAGCAGCCTCCCGCCCCTCCTTCCTGGTACAGGGGCGTGACGGTCGCCGGTCTCGCGCCACGGGCTCACCGATGAGTCCCGCGCGACGCCCGGGTCTGCACCCACGGACGCCCGCCGAGCACAGGACGCGAGACCACGATGTACGTTCCCGACCACTTCCCCCGCTACCGCCCGACCGCAGCCGCGACACCCGGAGCGGACCTCCCGCCCGCGGCGACGCCGCCCCTCACGCTCGAGTGGCTCGTGGCTCGTGACATCGACGCCTACACCGCACGCCGCCGCGCGGCGGCTACCATGGACGCACAGGCGTCGACCCGGCCATCACCGGTGAGCCTCCGGAAGAACGGGACCCCCGCCGTCGGGCAGGCCTGACGGCCCGCGGCGAGATCCTCACTAGAACCGGACGGGTGGGCCCGTCACAGCCTGCGACGAGCGGTCGACGACCGCCCGGGGGTCCGACGGCGTCGGGTACCGGGAGACGCCGGCAAGCGAGGTGGTACCGCGGCGAGCCCGCCCCTGGGTGGGGGAGTCGTCCTCGCAGGAGAGCACGACCCGACCCGTACCACCACGGCGGACCCGACCGCCGGCCGCTACTCATCGGAGTCCTCGAGACATGGCCTACCCGCTGCACCGCGACCCCTCGTCCACCGACGCCCGCCCGGGTGCCGCGTTCGGCATCCCCGCCTCCCCGGACCTGCCCGCGATCGAGCGCGAGGTGCTCGCGTACTGGGAGGCGGACGACACGTTCCGCGCCTCCGTCGAGCGCAACCCCGCGGGCGAGAACGGCAGCAACGAGTTCGTCTTCTACGACGGCCCGCCGTTCGCCAACGGGCTGCCCCACTACGGGCACCTGCTCACGGGGTACGCGAAGGACGTCGTGCCGCGCTACCAGACCATGCGCGGCAGGCACGTCGAGCGGCGGTTCGGGTGGGACACGCACGGGCTGCCGGCCGAGCTCGAGGCGATGGACCAGCTGGGGATCAAGACCAAGGAGGAGATCCTCGAGCTGGGGATCGAGCGCTTCAACGAGGCGTGCCGCTCGTCCGTGCTCAAGTACACGAGCGAGTGGCGCGAGTACGTCACGCGCCAGGCGCGCTGGGTCGACTTCGAGCACGACTACAAGACGCTCGACCCCACGTTCATGGAGTCGGTCCTGTGGGCGTTCAAGCAGCTCTACGACAAGGGCCTGGTCTACGAGGGCTTCCGCGTGCTGCCCTACTGCTGGAACGACGAGACCCCGCTGTCCAACCACGAGCTGCGGATGGACGACGAGGTCTATCAGATCCGCCAGGACCCGGCGGTCACCGTCGGGGTCCGGCTGGAGCCGAACGGCGAGCCCGACGACGAGCTCGCGGGAGTGCTGGCGCTGGTGTGGACCACCACGCCGTGGACCCTGCCCTCGAACCTCGCCGTGATGGTCGGCGAGGAGATCGAGTACGTCGTCGTGGAGGCGCCCGTCCCCGGGACCGACCGCAGCGCGCGCTACCTGATCGCCGAGTCCCGGCTGGCGTCGTACTCCCGCGAGCTCGCAGGCGAGGGGGAGCCCGTCGTCGTCGGCCGCTACACCGGCGCCGAGCTCGCCGGCCGCTCCTACACGCCGCCGTTCTCCTACTACCTGGGCCACCAGAACGCCTTCCGGCTGG
>CAZFUQ010000021.1:3304-30672 GCA_964521905.1 uncultured Cellulosimicrobium sp. | reverse complement strand
CGTGGGCCTGCCGCTGGCGGGCCCACGGTCGAGAGCGTGAGAGTCAGCATGACGACGGCGCCGGTGAGGCCCGCGGTCGCCGCGGAGCCCACGACGGACACGAACGCGATGAGCAGGTAGTCGGTGATCGACAGGTCGATGCCGAAGATCTGGGCGACGAAGATCGCCGAGATCGCCGGGTAGATCGAGGCGCAACCGTCCATCTTGGTGGTCGCGGCCAGCGGCACGGCGAACGACGCGTACTCGCTCGGCACACCGAGGTTGCGCTCGGTGACGCGCTGCGTCACCGGCAGCGTGCCGATCGAGGAGCGCGAGACGAACGCGAGCTGGATCGCGGGCCACGCGCCCTTGAAGTAGCTCGAGACCTTCAGGCCGTTGGTGCGCAGCAGGATCGGGTAGACCACGAACAGCACGAGCGCGAGGCCGACGTAGATCGCGACGGCGAACCACGCGAGCGACGTGAGCGACGTCCACCCGTACGTGGCGATCGCGGTGCCGATGAGGCCCGCGGTGCCGATCGGCGCGAGGCGGATGATCCACCACAGCACCTTCTGGACGATCGCGAGGGCCGAGCGGTTGAACGCGAGGAACGGGTCGGCCTTCTTGCCCGACTTGAGCGCCGCGATGCCGATGACGAGCGCGACGACGAGGATCTGCAGCACGTTGAAGCTCACGGACGTCTCGGCGCCGGTGAGCGCACCGTCCTCGCCGGTCGAGAGCCGGGTCGACGCGCCGAGGCCCAGGACGTTGCCCGGGATGAGGCCGGTGAGGAAGTCGAGCCACGTGCCGGTGCGACCGGCCTCGTAGGCGTCGTCGACGGACACCGACGCGTTCTGGCCCGGCCGGAACAGCAGGCCCAGGCCGATGCCGATCACGACGGAGATCGCGGCCGTGACGGCGAACCACAGGAGCGTCTGGCCCGCGAGGCGCGCGGCGTTGGTGACGGTGCGCAGGTTCGCGATCGACGCGACGATCGCGGTGAAGATGAGCGGCGGGACGATGGCCCGGAGCAGCGTGACGAAGGACGAGCCGACGGTGTCGAGCGTCGTCGTCAGGCCGTTGGGGACCTCGCCGGCGGCGTCCTGCGTACCCATCGCGAGGGCGACGCCGCCGAGGATCGCGCCGATCGCGAGGCCGAGGAGGATCTGCACGCTGAACGAGGGGAACCGGCGCTTCGTCTTCGCGGGCACGGTGGCGACGGCCGACGACGCGTCGTCGGTCCGGTCGGGAGAAGCCTGCTCGGCGGGCTTCGAGGGGGTCGAGGACACGGGGGACCTTTCGGGTCACGCGGGCGCACCAGCGCCCGCTCTCTGGGAGAGGGGGCTCGGGACGTCGTCGCGGGACGCCGGCAGCTGCGCGGCCCCCGCGCGGGCACGGCAGCTCACCTGGACGAGCTGCGGTACCGGCGAGCCAGGGTCACGCCGCACACGTCAGCCGCTCAGGTCACGACGGGGTGACCTGACGGACGGACGGGTGTGCGGAGACGGAGAGGCGTCGGCGACGACGGGAGGTCAGCGACACAGCGCGCTGGCGACTCGACGCAGGTCGATGTCACGGCGCTCTGTGGGGTGCCAGTCGGGCACGCTGACGAACACGAGGGTCTCTCCCGGAACGGTGGGGTTCACGCTGGGCACGGGCAGTCGGACGCCCGCGGCAACCGATCATACCCATGAGTACGCGGCTGCCGGGCGTCGGGGCCCGCTTCCCCGCCCCAGCCCTCGCCGAGGTCAGGCGTTCGGTGCGTCCAGGAAGGCGTGCATGAGCGGGCCCGCGGTGACCGCGCCACCGTCACCCGTCTCGAGGAACACGGCGACGGCGAGGTCGCCCTGGGTCGCGATCATCCACGCGTGCGTCTGGCTGCCGTCGCCGTACTGCGCGGTCCCGGTCTTGGCCCCGGGCTCGTCGGGCAGGTCCTGGAGGATCACCGCCGAGCCGTCGGTGACGACGGACCGCATGAGGCTGCGCAACGTCGCCGCCTCGTCCTCGGTGAGGTCGCCCGCCGTCTCCTCCGCGGCCACGGTCCGGACGTCGGGGCGGACCATGACCGGAGACACGCGGTGCCCGGCGGAGACGCTCGCCGCGAGGGTCGCCATGGCGAGCGGGGAGGCCTGCACCTTGCCCTGCCCGATCATCGACGCGGCGTGCTCGGTGGCCGGCGCCTCCGTCGGGACGTCGCCGAAGTACGCCGGCGCCCCGAGGTCGGACTCGACCCCCAGGCCGAGGGACGCCGCGGCGTCGTGCAGGGCCTGCTGCGTGACGGCGTCGCGCTGGCCGATCATCGCGGTGTTGCAGGAGTTGGCGAACGCGGTGCGCAGCGGGACGTCGCCCAGCGCGGCGGTCGGGTAGCCGGGGACGTTCTGGAACTCGCGTCCCTCCACGGAGATCGTGGGCGGGCACGCGACGATCGTGTCGGGCGTGAGGCCCGTGCGGAGCATCGCGAGCGCCGAGGCGACCTTGAACGTCGAGCCCGGCGCGTACTGGCCGGTCGTCGCGGTGGACAGTCCCTCGCCCGCGGTGCCGCTCGCGGCGGCGAGCACCTCACCCGTCGACGGCTGGATCGCGACGATCGCGCTCGGCACCGTCACGTCGGCGAGCACCGCCTCGGCGGCAACCTGCATGTCCGGACGCAGCGTCGTGCTCAGCGGGACGCCGTCCACCGGGTCGACGGAGAAGACCTCCGTGGCCTCCTCGTCCGACGTGCTCTCGTCCGGGACGATCTGGATCGTCAGCCCGGGCACGCCGCGCAGCTGCTCGTCGTACTGGCGCTGGAGGCCGGACAGGCCGACCTCGTCGCCCGCGGCCACCTTCCCCTCGGACTCCTCGACGATCTCCGCCGTCGCGTCGCCGACGCGTCCGAGGATCGGGCGCGCGAACTCGCGCGTCGGCGCGAGAGGGATCTCGTCGTCGATCACGGCGACGCCGTCGATCGCGCGCGCGGCCTCGACGTCGACCCCGGCCGTGTCCTCCGTGCGGACGGTGATCGCCTCGACGAACGCCTTCTCGCCCGCGGCCGCGACGCGCTGCGCGTACTCCTCCGGGTCGAGACCCGCGACACCCGCGAGCTCGCGCGCGACGCGGTCCCACGCGCCGGAGGCCACGAGGGTCTTGTCGACCCCGATGTGGTACACCGGGCGGTCCTGCACGATCGGCACGTCGTCCGCACCGAGGATGCCGGCTCGCGCCGCCGCGACGCGGCTCACGGCCAGACGGTCGCCCTGCCCCAGCTCGGGGACCAGGACGTCCGGCTCCCAGACGACGTCCCAGTGCCCCGGCCCGTCCTCGCCCGAGGCCGCCTCGGCGAACGTCAGCTCGGCGGTCGTGGAGTACTCCCAGGTCTGCTCGTCGCCGACGGCCCAGCTGTAGGCCAGCGTCGCCGTCGCGCGCTGACCCGCGTCGTCACCCTCCTCGACCACGTCGACCTGCTCGACCTCGACCGTGCGCTCGTAGGCCTCGAGCGGCTCGAGCACCGCCGCGAGGTGGGCCTGCACGTCCGTCGCCGCGCCGTTGCCGAACTCCAGATCGCTCACGTCACCCGCGGCGATGCCCTGCGCGAGCGCCGCCGCGGCGTCCTGCGCCGGCGGCTGCTCGTCCCCCGAGCACGCGGCGAGCGGCAGGACGAGGGCCGGGGCGAGGGCCGCCGCAGTGGTCCAGCGCACGACCCGACGACGGCCCGGCGCCCGGGTCGGCGTGCTCGTTCGGCCATGGACGTGCGCGGCGCTGCTCACTGGGGCTCCCCTGCTTCGGACGGTCGGGACGGGAGGGACGCTACCCGACGCCTCGGACGTGCCGGGCGTCCCGGACGAACCGGCCCGGTTCTTCCCCGGCTTCTTCACGTCGGAGGCGCTGCACGGCGTCCCCCGCGCCGCGACGTCAGTCCGGGGTGACCGGGCTGATCGCGTACCAGAGGCGGACCTTCTCGTCCCCGCCGGGGCCCGGCTCGTGGCTGATCTGGACCGACGTCACGACGTCGCCGTTCGACCCGTTGATGCCGGTGCGCTCCCGCGTCCCGCCCGCGCGCGACGCGTCCAGCGCAGCGGGCAGCTCGTCGAGCCAGCGGTCGACCTGGGACCGGGGGAAGCCGAGGACCTCCGCGTCGGCGACGAGCCGGTCGTGCACGGCCTTCCCGCCGGAGAGGGTCCGGAACACGTTGACGGTGCTCACGTACCCGCGACGCGGCTGGATCGTCAGCTCCTCGGCCGTGGTCGTCCACGTGCCGTCGGGAAGGGTCAGCTCGACCGGCGCCGCGCCGTCGGGCACCCGCACCACCGCCTGCGACTCGCCCAGCCCCACGGACTCCGCGGTGATCGGCCTGCTCACGTCCCAGCGCACGGGCTCGCCCCTCTCGATGTCGTCGATCGTCGTCGTGCCGTCGGTCCCCGTGCCCGACGTCGTCACCGCTCCACGTCCACGTCCCGCTCGGTCGGTCTGCCGAGGACGCGGGCGATGCGGCCGGGGTCGGAGGGCCGGTACCGGTCGATGCGGTCGGACACGTCCGTGCCGATGATCTGCGCGACCTGGTCCGGGTGCTCCGTGACGAGCCGCTGGTAGTCGGGCAGCGTGTCGTTCGAGACGTACTCCCAGCGCGTCGCCCGGTCGGCGGTGCTGCCGCCCGGGAGCGGTGTCTCGACCGTCACCGTGCCCTGCACCGGGTCGTCGAAGGAGATGCCCGTGAAGGCCTCGCCCGTGACCGGGTGGTCGCGCATGGTCTGCCGGTCGTCGGCGATGACCTGGTTCTGCTCGCGCCACAGCAGCGCGGTGCTGCCGTCCGCGAGCGCCTGCGCGTCGCCCCCGCGCCCGGCCTCGACGTCCGCCCAGGCCTGGTACGCGGCGTCGTCGACGACGCCCGCCTCGAGCAGCCGCTCCATCTCCTCCATGCCGCCGTTCAGGTACGCCTCGTGCATGACGGCCTGGTCGACGAAGATCTCGCGCTGCATCGACAGGAACTGGTTCTCGTAGGACCCGAGCTCGGCGTCGGGCATGGTGGCGATCGCCTCGAGCGCCGCGCGGTCGACGCCGGGCGGGAGCACCTGGGAGCCCGCGGCGACGCCCTGCGCGAGCTGCCGCACCTGGTCGAGGTCGAAGAAGCCGGCGGCGAACGACGGCCCGATCATCGCGGCCATGCCCGCCCACTGCATCCACGGGTGGTCGAGGTAGAGCTCGCCGTAGCAGGTGTAGACGCCCTCGATGATCTCGCGGTTGGCCGACGCCCCGGCCGAGGGGTCCCAGTCGGCGAGGTCGAAGCCCGCCTCGGCGGCGGCGACGCGCGTCCAGTGCGCGACGACGAGGTCGGAGAACCCGGGCGAGTCGGGATCGACGCCGAGCCGCACGAGCTGCGCGTAGAGCGCGGCGACCTGGGCGTCCGTCGCGTTCTCGAGCCACCCGGCGCGCTCGCTCGCGTCCGTCGCGGCGTACTCGGAGGGAGTCGGCGTGGCGACGGTCGGGTGGGGACCGCCGGGTCCGGTCGTCGGGCCGCCGCCCGCGGCGCCCAGCACGCCGCCGTCACGGCTCGCGGACTCCTGCTGGTCCGCGTCGGCGGCGAGCCGGTCGGCCGCGGCGTCGAGGAGGGTCGCGGTGGTGGCGAGCGACGGGCGGAGGGTCGCGGACCAGTCGCTGCGGAACTGCGCGGCGTCGGGCCCGTCCCACGCGCCCGAGCCGTCCACCAGGGACGCGAGCTGTGCGCGGTGGGCGCGCAGCGCGTCCGCGCCGGTACGCAGCGCGTCGGCGAGGGAGCGCAGCGCCCGGACGTCGGCGCCCCACACACCGCCCATGCTGTCTCCTCCCGGCACCTGCGCCGATCGAGCGGCAGCCACGCCGGTCGTCGGCGCTCGTCGACGGCCGTCCCGCGGCGGTCGCACGCCGACGTTACGCGCCGGTACGGGCACCCGCGATGGGGAGCGCTGCCCATGCTCGCCGGGTGGGTGGCGGGCCCGCCGCGTAGGGTCGTGGGACACGTGCCGAACGGGGCTGGCCATGGGCGACGACGTCACGCGGACCCAGCGCGGGCTGGACCGCGTCGTGAACTTCACCGACGCAGCGGTGGCGATCGCCATCACTCTCCTCGTGCTGCCGCTCGTCGAGCTCGTCGCGACGGACGACGTCACGTCCGTGCGGGACGTGCTCGTGGAGAACTGGCCGTCGTTCCTCTCGTTCGCCATCACGTTCGCCGTGATCGGGCGGTTCTGGATCGTGCACCACCACCTGTTCGAGGCCATGCACGACTACTCGCCGACGATCCTCGTCGTGAACCTCGTGTGGATCGCGGGGATCGTGGTCTTCCCCTTCGCGGCCCAGCTCGTCGCCGACGTCTCGGACGACGACCCGGCCGCCATCGCCGTCTACATGGGCGCCATGCTCGTCGTGTCGGGCTGCCTCACCGTGCTGTCCGTCGTCGTGGCGCGGCACCCCGCCCTGCAGCGGCCCGAGGTGCGCGGCACGATCCGGGTCCGCGACCCGCTCGTCCCGACCGGCCTGCTCGTCGTGGCCTTCGTCCTGGCGATGCTCGTCCCGGCGGGCGGGCTGCTGTGGCTCCTGCTGCTCGTCCTCGCCGGTCCGGTCGGGACGCTCGTGGACCGGGTCCTGGACCGCTGAGCCCCGCGGGCGGTCCTCAGCTCAGCCGACGTCCGAGGTGCACGGTGACGGTGTCGCCGACGTCCTTGCCGAGGCGCTTGCGCACCTTGGCGCTGAGGGACAGCATGAGCCCGCCCGTCCCGGTCGGCATGAGACCGGCGTTCAGCAGCGGGACGCCGTCGACGCTCGCGTCGACACGCACCGACCGCCCCGTGCCCAGGAGCTCCCGTGCGCCCGGCACCTCGACGCAGGGCCACGTGTCGCCCTTGACGTCGACGCCGATCGGCGCGGTGAACGTGTGGTCGAGGGTGACGGGGTCGATCGGCATGCGGGCCTCCGAGGTCGGGCAGGTGTCGGTCAGGGTCTACGACGCGTCGGGCCGGACGGACTCATCGGTCGCCCGCCCCGGGTCGGCGTCGAGGACGGCGCCGGCCGGTCGGCGGAGGGACGCGCCCATGCGTTCGACGGCCTCGGTGAGGACGTCGACGTTCGTCGCGAGGTTGAGGCGCACGTGCCCCTGCCCGCCCGGGCCGAACCGGCGCCCGTCCTCGAGCGCGACGCGCGCCCGGTCGAGGAACCAGCCGCGCGGGTCCCGCGCGGGCGACCGGGCGTCGTCGGGCGCGGCCACGGTGGCGCCGTCGAGGCCGCGGCAGTCGAGCCAGGCGAGGTAGGTCGCCTCGCCCGGACGGTACCGCACGCCGGGCAGGTGCTCGGCGAGCAGGTCCGCGAGGAGCCACGCGTTGCGCTCGACGCCGGCGCGCACGGCGTCGAGCCACTCCCCGCCGTGGTCGAGCGCGGCGACGTGCGCGAGCACGGACACGTGCTGGACGCCGTGGCTCGCCTCCTCGGGGATGCGGCGCAGGTCGTCGGCGGCCGCCGGGCCGCCGACCGCCGCGGCGGCCTTGAGGCCCGGGAGGTTCCACGCCTTCGACGCGGAGACGATCGCGACCGCGGCGTCGGAGCCGGGGAGCGTGAGGAGCGGGGTGTGCGACGTGGCCGGGTGCCCGTCGAGCCCGGGACGGGTGAGCGGGGCGTGGATCTCGTCGGCCACGACCCGCACCCCGTACCGGTCGGCGAGCACGAGCCCGGCCGCCAGCTCGGCGGGGGTGTGCGTGGTCCCGGTCGGGTTCTGCGGGTTGCACACGAGCCAGACGGCGCGGCGCCCGCTCCCGGGGCCGCGGCCGTTCGCGGCGGCCCCCGTCGCGTCGGCGAACGCCTGCTCGAGCGTGTCGAGGTCGAGCCGCCCGCCCGGGCCCAGCGGCGCGTCGACGACCCGCCGCCCCTCGTTCGCGGTGAAGCCGTAGAACGGCGGGTAGACGGGCGGGTTCACCACGACCGCGTCCCCCGGTGCCGTGAGCACCCGCAGGACCTCGACGATCGCGAGCATGACGTCGGGCAGCGTGCGCGTCGTCGCCGGGTCGGACGTCCAGCCCCACCGGCGCTCGGCGAACCGCGCGTACGCCTCGCCGTACGTCGTGCCGACGTCGTACCCGGTGTCACCGGCGCGCAGGGCCGCGGTCACGGCGTCGACCACGGCCTCGCACGGCGCGACGTCCATCTCCGCGACGAACAGCGGCAGGACGTCCGGCGCGAACGCGCGCCACTTCACCGACGTCCGACGGCGCAGCTCGCCCAGCGTGAGCGTGTCCAGGGGTGTGCGCATCAGGTCCCTCCCTCGGTGCCGAACCCGGCCCGGATCACCCTAGGCGGCCTCCGGTGCAGCGTCGGACGGCGCGTCGTCGGAGGGCACGGACTCCTCCGCTGCGGCGTTCGCCGGGCTCATGGCGAGCACGATGCAGCCACCGACGGCCGCGACGACCCCGACCACCGCGGGAGCCGCCCAGCCGTCCCGGACGACGTCGCCGAGCACGGTGAGCCCGACGATCCCGGGCGCGAGGACCTCGATGACGGAGACCGTCGCGGCGACGGAGCCCACCGACCCCCGCTCGAGCGCGCGGAGGTAGGCGAGCGCGCCCGCCGCACCGCCGAGGACGATCGCGAGGGCGAGCGGCTGCAGCACGGTGTCGAGCAGGTCGCCCGACGCGTGGGCGCCGCGCGCCGCGACCGCGGCGACGGAGTACCCGAGCCCGCCGAGGGCGGCCAGCAGCATCGGGTGCCCGCGCCGGTAGGCGGCCGCCGTGCCGAGGGCCACGGCGACCGCGGCGACGTTGACCCACGTCGAGAAGCCCGCCGGCGGGTGCGGCGCCGGCTGCTCCCCCGAGGCGAGCGAGAGGACGACGAGGCCCGCGACCGCCACGCCCATCGCGACGACGTCGGTGCGGCGCAGCGTGGCGCCGAGCACGAGCCGGGCGAGGAGCACGACGGCGACGAGCGACGCCGCGACGATCGCCTGCACGACGAAGAGCGGCAGGTGGTCCAGGGCGAGCAGCGAGAGGAGCCACGCGACGCCGTCGATCACGAGACCACCGAGCACGAGCGGCTGCGTCATCGCCGCGATGCCCTGGGTCCGGCGCATCGCGACGGCCTGCATGATCGTGCTCACCGCGTACAGGAGGCTCGCCGCGACGGCGGCGAGGAGCGAGAAGATCACGTGATCCCTCCGGGCACGCGGAGGCGCACGTCGGTGCGGGGCGTCGCGTCGGGCACGCTCCGATCATCCGTCAGGGCTCGCGCCACCGCACGGCGTCGAGCCTCAGGCCTCCTCGCGGACGGGCGCCGCCGCGCCCCGGCCCTTGCGCGCGTGGGCCGGGCGGGCGTCGTCGTGCACCCAGCGCCACACCCGCGTCACGACGAACCACACGACGGCCGCCGCGACGACCCCGATCACGACCTTCTGCAGGATGCCCGCGTACTCCTCGACCACGTGCCACTGCTCCCCGAGCAGGTACCCGGCGCCGACGAAGATCGTGTTCCACACCACGCTGCCCGCGGCCGACAGGCCGAGGAACTTCCACTGCGGCATGCGCTCGACGCCCGCAGGGATGGAGATGAGGCTGCGGAAGATCGGGATGAAGCGCCCGAAGAACACGGTCGCCGCCCCGTGCTTGAGGAAGAACTGCTCGGTGCGGTCGACGTCCTCGACCTTGACGAGCGGCAGCCGCTGGGCGATCCAGCGCGTGCGCTCGCGCCCGACGAGCGCGCCCACCCAGTACAGCGCGAACGCCCCGACGACCGAACCGGCCGTCGTCCACAGGATCGCCTCCACCAGGCCGAAGCTGCCCTGGCTCGCGGCGAAGCCCGCGAGCGGCAGGATGATCTCGCTCGGCAGGGGCGGGAAGAGGTTCTCGAGGGCGATGGCGAGCCCCGCGCCGACCGGGCCGAGCGACTCCATGAGCCCGACGGCCCACCCCGCCACGCCGTCGAGCGCGGGCTCCGCGCCGGCCGTCGAGGCTGCGGACAGGGCTGCGAGGGCTCCGGCGGGCATGGCTCACGACCCTATGCGAGCGTCCGCGTGACGAGGTACCGATGAGTTCGAGACCGTGTGGAGGTCTCGTGGGGAGCGGCGGGGAGCGCCGCTCTCGCTCGCGGGGGCGCTCAGCCCAGGACGAGCGCGTCGATGCGGCGGACGGGCTCCCACGCGTCGCTCTCGGCGTTGCAGACGACGGCGACCGTCACCCCGGGCGCACCGGCCGGCGGGAGATCACCCTCCGCCGTCGGGCCCGCGCCGACGCCCGGACCCGCCCCGGGGCGGTCCGGGTAGTGGCGCAGGATCGCGCTCGACCCGGTGTTGATGCCCTCCTTGTACGCGGAGCGCACCGACCCGTCGGCGAGCAGCTCGAACTCGAGGCCGAAGCCGTAGTGCACGCTCGCCGCGCGCGGCACGGTCGCGGCGTCCTTGTCGTCCGTCTCGTCGGTGTCGGCGTCGTCGTGCTTCACCTGCGGGGTGAGGAACGCGCGCGTGAGGTCGGGCGGGAGCAGCTCGCCGCCGCGGACCGCCGCCCAGAACCGGGTGAGGTCGCGCGCCGTGACGTGCGCGCCGCCGTCGGGCGAGCCGACGGGCGGGTAGGAGTAGACGTTCTGCCGCCACCCGGTGAGGCGGCCCTCGCTCCGGGGACCGTCGAAGACCGGCTCCCAGCCCTCCGCCACGTCGGGCTCGGCCTCGTCCATGCGGAAGAACCCGGCCCCGTCCATGCCGGCCCGGGCGAACACGTGCTCGCGGACGTGGTCGCGGTAGGTGGTCCCCGTGACGGACTCCAGGGCGAGGCCGGCGAGGACGAAGCCGACGTTGCAGTACCGGCAGCCCTCGCCCGGCGCGAAGTTCGGCTCCTTGTGGACGAACCCCGGGAGGAAGTCCTCCGTGCGCGTCACGGAGTACATGGGCCGGTCCACCCACAGCGCCTCGTACGACTCCCCGGCCTCCTCGTCGGCGTCGTCCGCGATGCCCGACGTGTGCGTGAGCAGGTGCCGGACCGTCACCTCGCTGGGGATCGTCGTGCCCGCCAGGTCGACGTGGTCGTGGATGCGGTCGTCGAGGCCGAGCCGACCCTCCCCGACCAGCTGGAGCACCGCGACCGCCGTGAAGAGCTTGGTGACCGACGCGACGTCGAACCGGGTGGTCGTGCGCACGGGGACGCCCCAGCGCCGCGACGCGGTCCCGTACGCGCGCTCGAAGAGCGGGTCGCCGTCGTGCTCGATCCGCACGACGCCCGAGAACGCGTCGGCCTCGGCCACCGCACGCAGGTAGGTGTCGAGGCCGGCGAGGCCGACGTCGTCGAGTGGGCTCATGCTCTCGAGAGTAGGTCCGGCGGCCCGGGGTGTCCCCACATTTCCCGGGCTCCGCGCCTACGCGTGCGCACCGCGCGGAGGTTCGACCGTCCGCGTGGTGCACGCGCGTAGGCGCGGAGCTGCGGCGCGTAGGCGCGTGCGCGGCGGTGGGGGCGGGGTGGGGGCGTGCGCCGGCGGTCAGGGTGGGAGCGCGGCCGGGGTACGGTCGCGGCATGGCGATCTCGACGACGACCCCTGCCCTCGGCGTGGTCCTCCCGCGCGACCTGCCCGCCGACCGGATCGTGCCGTTCGCGCGGCGCGCCGAGGAGGTGGGGCTCGACGAGCTGTGGGTCGTCGAGGACCTCGCGTTCCACGGCGGGGTCGCGCAGGCCGCGACGGTGCTCGCCACGACGGATCGGCTCACGGTGGGGATCGGGATCCTGCCCGCCGCGACGCGCGCGCCGTCGACCGCCGCGATGGAGGCCGCGACGCTCGCCGCGCTGCACCCGGGCCGGCTCCACCTGGGGCTCGGGCACGGCATGCCCGCGTGGATGCGGCAGGTCGGGGTGTGGCCCGCGAGCCCGCTCGCCATGCTCGAGGAGACGACGGCCACCGTGCGCGCGCTGCTGCAGGGCGAGCGGGTCAGCACGTCGGGCCGCTACGTCACGGTGGACGACGTCGCGCTGCACTCCCCGCCCGCCTCGCCGCCGCCCGTGCTCACCGGGGTGCGCGGCCCGCGCTCGCTCGAGGTCTCGGGGCGGGTCGCCGACGGGACGATCCTCGACATGCCCGTGACGCCCGAGTACCTCGCGGTCGCACGGGCCGCGATCGACGCCGGGCGCGCGTCCGCCGGGGACGCCGTCCCGCCCGCGCACCGGGTCGTGGCCTTCTCGATCGGTGCCGTGCACGACGACGCGGCGACGGCTCGCGCGATCGTGCGCCCCTCGCTCGCGGTGCTGGGCGAGGCGGACTGGTCCGCGCAGATCGACCCGCTGCCGTTCGCGGACGACTTCCGCGCGCTGCGCGACGCGAGCGAGTCCCCCGAGGCGTTCGCCGCCGCGATGCCCGACGCGTGGGTCGACCGGCTCGCCGTCGTCGGGCCGCCCGACGCGTTCCGGGCCCGCCTCGCCGAGCTCGGGGCGCACGGGGTGTCGAGCGTCGTGCTCGTCCCCACCAGCCCCGACCCGGCGCGCCCCGACGACCCGTTCGCCGCGCTGGACGCGCTGGAGGCGGTGACCTCGCGCCCCTGACTCACACCTCCGCGTGCAGCGGGGCCGGCTCCGGCACCGCGGCCGGCTCGCGCTGCGGGACGGCGCGCAGGTCGTTCGCGCTGCGCAGGACCGGTGCCGCGAGGAGGGCCGCCGGGTCGAGCTCGGCGGCCGTGGTGACGGTGATCGTCGCCGTGCTGCCGGCGGGGAGGCTGACGAGGGCGTCGTCGGACACGGCGTCGGGGGCGAGCCGGTCGGCGAGCACCGTGAGGTCGCGCACCAGCGACCGGGCGCGCACGTGCACGCGGTACCCGCCCGGGACCCGCTCGACGCGAGCCTCGACGGCCCCGGGGTCGAGGCGCAGGTCGACGTCCTCGACGAACGTGTGCACGAGCCGCTCGTTGCCGAGGTCCACGACGAGCACGGCGTCCGTCGGGTCGTCCGGCGCCGCGAGGGCCGGGTCGACGGGCACGAGCGCGACCGACCGCGGCGCCACCGCGACGGGTACCGACGTGCGGCTCGGCGCGCTGCCGTCGAGCCGTTCGAGCCGGGTCGAGAGCGCCCCGATCCAGGGCTCGTCGTGGTCGTTGGCGATCGCGACGTGGGCCGTGCCGTCACGCGCGACGACGGCGAGCGTGCGCGGCGCGGACGCCCGGCGCAGCGCGTACCACAGGGGCTTGGGCCGCTCCCCCGCGTCGACCGCGGACCAGCTCGTCACGGGCCAGCAGTCGTTGAGCTGCCACACGATCGCGCCCGCGGTGCGGGGCCACCACGAGCGGTAGTGCTCGATCGCGTGCGCGACGGCGCGCGCCTGGTTGAGCTGCGCGGCCCAGTGCCAGTCCTCGAACCGCGCGGGCACCCCGAGGTGCGGGGCCATGCCGCGGTCGAGCTTGCCGTTGCCGTCGTGCGCCTTCTGGTGCACGAGCCACACCGGGTCCGCGGTCGGCTCCGGGGCGTCGGCGAGCGGGCCGCCGTCGACGGCGTGCACCGCCTCGGTGAGCGTGCGCCACGTCGGCGGGCCCTGGAAACCGAACTCGGAGCAGAAGCGCGGCACCTCGTCGCGGTAGGCGCGGTAGTCGACCTGGTTCCACACCTGCCACTGGTGGTGCGTGCCGTGGTCCGGGTCGTTCGGGTGCAGGTCCGGCCGCCCGGGGCTGAACGGGCTGTTGTCGGTGTACGGGCGCGTGGGGTCGACCTCCGCGACGACGCGCGGCAGCAGGTCGCGCGCGTACCCCTCGCCCCACGTGAGGTCGCCGAGACGCTCCTTCCAGCCCCAGTCCTCGTGGCCCCACAGGTTCTCGTTGCCGCCGTTCCAGAGCACGAGCGACGGGTGCGGCACGAGGCGGGCCACGTTCTCGCGCGCCTCGGCCTCGATCTCGGCCCACGTCCCGGCGTCCTCCGGGTAGGCCGCGCACGCGAGGAGGAAGTCCTGCCACACGAGCAGCCCGCGCTCGTCGGCCAGGTCGTAGAAGTCGTCGGACTCGTAGACGCCGCCGCCCCACACGCGCAGCAGGTTGAGGTGGGCCCCGACGGCCTGGTCGAGGCGCCGGGCCAGGCGGTCCCGGGCCAGGCGCGGGAGCAGGTGGTCGTCGGGGATCCAGTTCGCGCCGTGCACGAGCACGGGTCGCTCGTTGACGTGCAGCACGAACGGGGTGCCGTGCTCGTCGGGAGTGGTGTCGAGGCGCACGGTGCGGAAGCCGACGGCGCGGCGCCACGCGTCGAGCCGGTCGCCGTCCGGCGTGGCGAGGGCCACGTCGACCGCGACGAGCGGCTGGTCGCCGTACCCGACCGGCCACCACACGGGGGCGTCCGGCACGTCGAGGGTGACGACCGCCGTCGTCTCCCCCGCCGGGACCTCGACGCGCGCGCCGTGGCCCGCCGCCTCGACCTCGACGACGACGGGAGCCTGCTCGCGCAGCGCGGACCGCCGCACGTCGACGTGCACGACGAGGCGGCCCGCGCCGGTCGTACCGTCGGGCGCGAGATCGGTGACGTCGACGAACGGGCGCACCCGTTCGAGGCGCGCGACGCGCCACCGCTCCACGCGCACGGGCTTCCAGATGCCGGCCGTGCGCAGGTCCGGACCCCAGTCCCACCCGTACGAGCACGCCATCTTGCGGATCGCGTTGAACGTGTTCGGGTACGCGGCCGGTCGTTCCCCGAGCTCCGCGCTGCGTGCGTCCGACCACGCCGTCGCGGACCCCAGCGCGACGACGAGGTCGCGCTCGACGCCGTCCGCGAGCGCGCGCACGTCGACCCGGTACCCGCGGTGCATGTTCCGCGCCGCGAGGACCCGCTGCTCCCCGACCAGCACGTCCGCCACCGTGTCGAGACCGTCGAGGACCAGCTCGACCTCCTCGTCGTCGGCCGGCGGGTCGAGCACGAGCGGGCGTCGGTACTCCCAGTCGGCGCCGTGCACCCAGGCGAGCGCCTGCTCGTTCGCGTCGAGGTACGGGTCGGGGACCAGGCCCGCCGCGAGGAGCGCGGTGTGCACGTCGCCGGGCACGGGGGCCGGGACGACCGCGGCCGCCACCTCGGCGGGGACGTCACCCCCCGTGGCGCGCAGGCTCCAGCCGGAGGACAGGTCGACGGTGGTCATGCAGGGGCTCCTGGGGAGGTCGAGGACGGGTGGTTCGGGTCGGTCACGCGGACAGCTCCGCGATGCGACGCTCGGGGTCGGGCGCGGCGGCGGCGAGCGTACGGGTGTACTCGTGCTGCGGGCGCAGGATCACGTCGTCGGCCGGGCCGGACTCGACGACCACGCCCCGGTGCAGCACCATCACCTCGTCCGAGAAGTGCCGGGCCGTGGCGAGGTCGTGGGTGATGTAGAGGACGCCGAGGTCCTCCTCGCGCTGCAGGCGCGCGAGCAGGTTGAGCACACCGAGCCGGATCGACACGTCGAGCATCGAGACGGGCTCGTCGGCCACGAGGATCCCGGGCTCGGGCGCGAGGGCTCGGGCGATGGCGATGCGCTGGCGCTGCCCGCCGGAGAGCTCGTGCGGCCTGCGCTGCGCGTAGTCCTGCGCCGGGTCGAGCCGCACGCGCCGCAGGAGGTCGAGCACGCGCTCGTGCACCCCGTGGCGCGACAGGTCCGGGTGGTGCAGCGCGACCGCGCGCGCCAGGTGGTGACCCGCCGTGTGGTACGGGTTGAGCGACGCGAACGGGTCCTGGAACACCATCTGGACGGCGCCGCGGTACGCCGAGCGGGCGCGGCGCGACCGGCCGACGGCCGCCCCGTCGACGAGGATCTCGCCGGTCGTCGGGTGCTCGAGCCGCATGAGCAGCTTGGCGATCGTCGACTTGCCGGACCCGGACTGGCCCACGAGCGCGACGGTCCTGCCCGGCTCGAGGGTGAAGCTCACGTCGTCGACGGCGCGCAGCGTGGTCGAGCGCAGCCCCGCGCGCAGCCGGTACTCCTTGACGAGGTTGCGGGCCTCGAGCGTCGTCATCGTGCGTCCTCCTCGGTGCTCGCGGTGTCGTCCGGTCCCGCGACGTCCTGGTTCGTCTCCTCCAGGAGCTCGTCGGCGAGGTCCGCGTCCCCGGCCCGGACGAAGGCCCCGCGCTCGCCCGTGAGCGACGGGAACGACGCGAGGAGCCGGCGCGTGTACGGGTGCTGCGGGTTCGTGTAGAGCGTGACGGCGTCGGCCTGCTCGACGATGCGCCCCGCCCGCATGACCGCGATCCGGTCGCTGATCTCCAGCAGGAGCGGGAGGTCGTGCGTGATGAACACGACCGCGAACCCCAGCTCGGCGCGCAGCCGGGTGATCTCGCGCAGGATCTCTCGCTGCACGACGACGTCGAGCGCCGTCGTCGGCTCGTCCATGACGAGCACCTGCGGCTCGAGCGCGAGCGCCATGGCGATCATGACGCGCTGGCGCATGCCGCCGGACAGCTCGTGCGGGTAGGCACGCAGCCGCGCCGGGTCCACCCCGACCCGGTCGAGCAGGTCGGCGCAGCGCGCACGACGTTCGGCGCGCGTCATCTGCGGCCGGTGCGTCGTGAGCACGTCCTCGAGCTGGGCGCGCACGGTGAGCACGGGGTTGAGCGAGTTCATCGCGCCCTGGAACACCATCGCGACCTTGTCCCACCGGAACGCGCGCAGGTCCTCGCCGTGCAGGGCGGACAGGTCGACCGTGTGGCCCTCGCGGGAGTGGAAGACCGCCCGCCCGGACGTGATGGACGCCGGGGGCTTGAGGAGCCGCGTGACGCCGTACGCGAGCGTGGACTTGCCGCACCCGCTCTCCCCCGCGAGCCCGAGGATCTCCCCGCGCCGCAGCACGAGGTCGACGTGCTGCACCGCCGGCACCGGCGGGTCGACGAGGTAGGTGACGGAGAAGTCCTCGATCTCGAGGACCGGGTGCGTCCCGACGACGGGTCGCGGGGTCCGGTCGGTCCCGGTGGTCCCGTTGATCACGGTCATGCCGTCACCTCGTCGGCCTCGTGGAGCTGTTCGCGGGTCATGCTCCAGCGCTTGCGCTGGGAGCGTGTCTGGGCGCGCAGCTTCGGGTTGATGATCTCGTCGATGGAGAAGTTGACGAGCGAGAGGGCCGCACCGAACAGCGCGAGCAGCAGGCCCGGAGGGACGAACCACCACCAGGCGCCGAGCCGCAGGGCGAGGCCGTTCTGGGCGTAGTAGAGCATCGTGCCCCACGTGAACGACCCCGAGGCGCCGAGGCCGAGGAACGACAGCCCGGCCTCGCCGAGGATCGCGAAGATCACGGCGAACACCACCTGCGAGGCGAGGATCGGCACGAGGTTGGGCAGGATCTCGACGGCGAGGATGCGCCAGCCGCGCTCGTCGGCGACGCGCGACGCGAGCACGTAGTCACGGTTGCGCAGCGACATGGTGTACCCGCGCAGCACCCGTGCCGACCCGGCCCAGCTCGTGATGGCGAGGACGAGCGCGACGAGCCAGACCGACTTCTGCGGCACGTAGCTCGAGATGACGATGACGAGCGGCAGGCCCGGCAGGACGAGCATGACGTTCGAGAAGAGCGAGAACGCCTCGTCGACCCAGCCGCCGACGAACGTCCCGACGACGCCGAAGAAGGCCGAGAGCGCGAGGGTCAGCGCGCCGACGACCAGACCGATCGTCAGCGACCCGCGGGTCGCGTGGGCGAGCTGGGCGAGGACGTCCTGGCCGGTCTGCGTCGTGCCGAGGGGGTGCCCGGGCCCGGGCGCGGACAGCCCGATGTCGGAGACGGTGGACGGGTTGCCGACGAACAGCGGCCCGAGGATCCCGAACAGCACGATCGACCCGGCGATGACGATGCCGGCGACGAGCTTGGGGGTCAGGGGCGGCAGCGCGCGACGACGGCGCGGGGCCCGCGAGGCCTCGGCGGCCTCCTCGGCCGCGAGCTCGGGGTCTTGGGTGGTGATGGCCATGCGGACCTCCTAGGACCGGGCCCGCGTGCGCGGGTCGATCACGCCGTACAGGAGGTCGACCAGCAGGTTGGCCCCGAGCACGGACAGGGTGATGACGAGGAACACGCCCTGCATGAGCGCGTAGTCGTTGCTGTTGACCGCCATGAGCAGCGCCGAGCCGATCCCCGGGTAGGAGAAGACGGCCTCGGTGACGATCGACCCGGCGACGACGAAGCCGAGCGAGATGGCGAACCCGGACAGCGACGGCAGGACGGCGTTGCGCGCGGCGTACGCGAAGCGGATGCGACGCGGTCGCAGACCCTTGGCCTCGGCCGTCACGAGGTAGTCCTCGGAGAGCGTCGAGACCATCATGTTGCGCATCCCGAGCATCCAGCCGCCGACGGACGAGATGACGATCGTCAGCGCGGGCAGGGCACCGTGGTAGACGACCGAGGACACGAAGGCCCACGAGGCCTCCGGCCCGGGGAACCCGTAGACGTCGTACCCGTGGCTGAGCGGGAAGACGGGCCACACGCTCCCGAGCACGAACAGCAGGAGCAGCGCGAGCCAGAAGTACGGGACGGACTGCAGCATCGTCGTCGCGGGCACGAGGTTGTCGACGAACGACCCGCGCTTCCACCCGGCGAGCGTGCCGAGCCCGACGCCGATGACGAACGACACGATCGTGGAGAGCCCGATGAGCCCGACGGTCCAGGGCAGCGTCTGGCTGATGACCTGCCCGACGTCGGCGGGGAAGTACGCGACGGACGTCCCGAGCTCACCGCGCGCGAGCGACTGCAGGTAGGTGACGTACTGGCTCCACAGCGACGCGTCGCCGTCGGTGCCGAGCATGGCCTCGATCGCGTCGCGCGTGGCGGGCGAGACCGGCCCCTTCGTCGCGAGCTTCGACAGCATGATGTCGACGGGGTTGCCCGGCATGAGCCGAGGGATGAGGAAGTTGAGCGTCAGCGCGGCCCAGAGCGCCACGACGTAGAAGCCGGCCTTGCGGAGGATGAAGCGCACCGTGCGAACCTCCCAGTTCGTCCGTCCGGGTGGTCCCGGCGCCGCGAGGCGGCGCCGGGACCTCACGGTCGGTGGTCAGTCCCCGGCCGGGGTGAGCGACTTCAGGACGATGCCGTTGTCCCAGGCCTTCCAGGAGGCGGGCATGGCGTACTTGTCGTCGCCGGTCGGCCAGCCGGTCGCGCGCGACGTGCTGAACTCCGTGAGCATCGAGTTCACGTAGATCGGGATGTAGGGGAGGTCGTCCGCGATGATCTCCTGGACCACCGCGTACTGCTCGAGCTGCACGTCCTCGTCGTCCGTCGCGCGGGCGGTCGCGAGCGCCGCGTCCACCTCGGGGTCCGAGAAGCGGGCCATGTTGCCGGCCGACGCGCTCTCGCCGACCTTCGCCGTGTTCGCGGAGTCGTACTTGCCGAAGTAGGTGAAGTACGGGTTCGACGACGCCCCGAGGCCGATCGAGTCGAGGCTGAGCTGGAACGTGCCCGAGGTCTGCGCCTCGTTCCACTCGTTCCAGGAGACCTGGCTCGGCAGGAGCTCGATCCCCACCTCGGCCGCCTGCTGCTTCATCGCGTCGTTGAGGGAGATGAAGTCGCTCCAGCCCGTGACGGTCTGGATGGTCATCGACAGCCGCTGCCCGTCCTGGGTGCGCACGCCGTCGTCGCCCATGACCCAGCCCGCCGCGTCGAGGATCTCGCCCGCGGTCTCGGCGTCGGACGTCTCGGGCACGGTGCGCAGGTCGGCGTCGGAGATCCAGCGCTCGTCGCGCTCGGGCAGGAGCAGCGTCGGGGACGCGGTCTCGGCGAAGCCGCCGCCCGCGAGGTTGTTGAGCTGCGTCCGGTCGATCGCGTGGTAGAGCGCCTGGCGCACGGCCCTGTCCGTCTGCGGCCCCTCGCAGCCGAGGTCCGCGTTCGAGCACGTGAAGATCGACGCGGTCAACGTGGGCGTGTTGACGTACGACAGGTCGGGGTTCTTCGCGAGGAGGTCCTCGAGGCCGGGCAGGAACGACGACATCCAGTCGACGTCGCCCGCGATGAGCGCGGCGCTCGCCGCGTCGGCCGAGTCGAGCGCGACGTAGCGCACCTCGGAGACCTTGGGCAGCCCTTCCTCCCAGTACTCGGGGTTCTTCTCGAGCACGTAGGACTGCGCGGAGAACGACTTGACCGTGTAGGGGCCGGTCCCGACGGGGTCGCTGTTGATCTCGGTGACCGGGTCGGCGACGTCCTTCCACACGTGCTCGGGGACGATCGCCTGGTTGCCGAGCACGGCCGGCTCCTGCATGAACGACGTCTCGGGGAACGTGAGCACGACGGTCGTGTCGTCCGTCGCCTCGGCCGAGGCCGCGAGGCCGTTCGTGTTGAGCGCGGGCGTGTCCCGGATGAGGTTGAACGTGTACGCGACGTCCGCCGCGCTGAACGGCTCGCCGTCGCTCCAGCTCACGCCGTCACGCGTCGTGACGGTGAGCTCCGTGCCGTCCTCGTTCCACTCGTACCCCGTCGCGAGGAGGGCCGTGGGCTCGGCGTCGCTCGCGAGGTTGTACCAGTAGAGGGGCTGGAAGATCACCCCGAGCGTGGGCTGCAGCGCCGTCGTGCTGAACGGGTTGAAGTTCTCCGTGATGGTGCCGGTGGAGCCGTTGAAGACGGTGATCGCGTCGTCCGCGGAGGCGGACGAGCCCTGGGAGCTCGAGCCCGCGCCGCAGCTCGCGACGAGGGCGACGGACGCGACGGCGGCAGCGGTGGCGACGAGCGCGCGACGACGCCGGCCGCGCGATGCGGGCCGGTCGCCGGCGCCGGGGCGCGAGCGGCGGGTACGGATCGGGAACATCGATGTCCTCCTCGGGTGGCGACCGGCCGACGGTGGCCGGTTCTGGCGGATGACCGCACGCAGATTCTTGCCCTAGTAAATTTATGGTGTCAAGATATCGCCGCGGATCGGCCCCCACGCCGGACCGCACCGAGCCAGGAGGTCGACGCCGATGCCCCGCAGCGAGCCCCGTGCTGCCTCCGGGCGCGCAGCGACCCGCTCCGCCGTGCTCGACCTGGTCCGGTCCCACGGCACGCTCAGCCGCGTCGAGCTCGCCGAACGCACGGGTCTCACCCCCGCGACCATCACGCACGTCGTGCGCGAGCTCGTGGCGGACGGGCTCGTGCACGAGGTCGGCCGGCAGCGGTCGGGCGGGTCGCCGCGCCGGCTCCTCGCCGTCGACCCGTCGCGCTGGTACGCCGTCGGGGTCCAGCTCGACCGGTGCAGCGCCACCGTCGTCGTGCTGGACTTCGCGGGCCGCACGGCCGCGCGCACCACGCTGCGCGGGAGCGGCCACGAGGCGCCCGACCGGTACCTCGCGCTCGTCGCGCGGCGCGTGCGCGCCCTCCTCGACGACACCGGCGTCCCGGCCGAGCACGTGCTCGGCGTCGGCGTCGCGACGCACGGCCCGCAGGACACGGAGCGCGGGGTGCTCCTCACGCCCCAGCCGACCCCCGCCTGGCGCGAGCACCCCCTCGTCACCGACCTCGCCACGCGCCTCGGCCTGCCCGTGCGGCTCGAGAACGACGCGACGGCCGCCGCCGTCGGCGAGCAGTGGGCAGGCGAGCAGCTGACGGCGGGCGCCCCCGCGACGTTCGGGCTCGTCTACTGCAGCTCCGGCCTCGGCGGGGGCGTCGTGGTCGACGGCGTCGCCTACCGAGGGCTCACGGGCAACGCCGTCGAGCTCGGCCACATCACGCTCGACCGGCGCGGGCCCCGCTGCCGGTGCGGCAACCGGGGCTGCGTCGAGGTCGTCGCCGGGCCCGAGGCGGTCGTCGCGCGCGCCCGTGCGGAGCCGACCCTCGCCCACCTCGGCCTCACCGGGAGGCCCGACGACACGCTCACGGGTCTCGACCTCGTCGCCCGGGCCGCGCGCGACGGCAACCGCGCGGCCGCCCGGCTGCTCGACGACGCGGGCGACGCGCTCGGGGTCGCGGCGGTCACGCTCGCCAACCTCTTCGACCTCGACGTCGTCGTGTTCGCGGGCCCGGCGCTGCGCTCGACGGGCGAGGCCGTCGTGCGGCGGGTCCAGTCCTCGCTCGCCCGGGCCGCGTACAACCGCGACCTGCGCCCGGTCCGTGCGAGGCTCTCCACGCACGGGACGACGGCGGCCGCCGTCGGGGTCGCGGTCGCGGTGCTCCGCGGCCCGCCACCACCCCGCACGGCGCACGCCGCCGGCCCGGGGACCCGTGCCCCCTGACCTGCCGGACGACGTCCGGCACCTGCGAGAACGATGAGAGACCGAGAGGACGAGGATGCACCTCGAACGTACGACCCTGCGCCGCGACGGCGTCGCCCTGGTGGTCGAGACCCCGGCCGCAGGCCTGCCCGCGGTGCTGCACTGGGGCGCCGACCTCGGCGACCTCGACGCGGCGCTGCTGGACGGGCTCGCGCTCGCCACGACGCGCCAGACGCCGCCCGGCACGCTCGACGCCGCGTGGCGCCCGAGCGTGCTCCCGCAGGAGGGCGACGGCTGGGCCGGGCGGCCCGGCGTCCTGCTCTCCCGGGCCGGAGCCCCCGTCTTCCCGCGCTGGACGACGCGCAGCGCACGCCCCGACGACGCGACGCTCGTCGTCGAGGCGACCGACGACGCCGCGGGGCTGCGCCTGACGAGCCGCCTCGCGATCGGGGCCGGCGGCCTCGTCACGGTCGACCACACGGTCGAGAACGCGGGTGACGCCCCGCTCGTCGTGCACCAGCTCGAGGCGACGCTCCCCGTCCCGACGCGCGCGGACCACCTCACGTCCTTCACCGGCCGGTGGACGCGCGAGAAGACCCCGCGCACGACCGAGATGCCGCGCGGCTCGACCACGCGCCAGACGCGACGGGGCCGCGTGGGCCACGACTCGCCGCACGTCGTGCTGGCGTCCGCGGGGACGCCGCGCGACCGTCGCGGGGACGTGTGGGCCGTGCACCTGGGCTGGAGCGCCGACGTCACGTACCGGGTCGACCGCACGCCCGAGCACCCCGTCCTGCTGGGCGCCGGGGAGCTGCTGCGCCCGGACGAGGTCGTCCTCGCGCCCGGCGCGTCGTACGCGGCGCCCACGACGTACTTCGCCTGGTCGCCCGACGGCCTCGACGGCGTCGCCGACCGGTTCCACACGTTCCTGCGGGCCCGGCCCCGGCACCCGCGCACGGCCCGACCGCTCGTGCTCAACACGTGGGAGGCCGTCTACTTCGACCACGACCCGGCGCGCGTCGAGGCGCTCGCGCGACGCGCCGCCGAGGTCGGCGTCGAGCGGTTCGTGCTCGACGACGGGTGGTTCCACGACCGGCGCGACGACACCCGGGGCCTGGGCGACTGGTGGGTCGACCCCGCCGTCTGGCCGGACGGGCTCGGCCCGCTCGCCGACCTCGTGCACGGGCTCGGCATGCAGCTCGGCCTCTGGTTCGAGCCGGAGATGGTCAACCTCGACTCCGACCTCGCCCGCGCGCACCCCGACTGGCTGCTGCACGCACCGACCCACCTCGTCGCGCCCGAGGGCGTGTCGTGGCGGCACCAGCACGTGCTCGACCTCGCGAACCCCGCGGCGTACGCGCACGTGCGGGACCGGATCAGCACCGTGATCGGCGAGCTGGGCGTCGACTTCGTCAAGTGGGACCACAACCGCGACCTCGTGGAGTCCGTGCACGACGGCCGCCCCGGCACGCACGCGCAGACGCTCGCCGCGTACGCGCTCATGGCCGAGCTCGAGGAGCGGCACCCGGGCCTGGAGATCGAGTCGTGCTCGTCGGGCGGGGCGCGGACCGACCTGGGCGTCATGGAGGTCGCGGACCGGGTCTGGGCGTCGGACTCCAACGACCCGGTCGAGCGCCAGGACATCCAGCGCTGGACGCAGCTCCTGCTGCCGCCCGAGCTCGTGGGCGGGCACGTGGGCCCCGGTGAGTCGCACTCGTCCGGGCGCACGACCGACCTGTCCTACCGGCTCGCGACGAGCCTCATGGGGTCGGCCGGGTTCGAGTGGGACATCCTCGGCTGCACCGCCGAGGAGACGGCGACCGTCACCGCGTGGGCGGCGCTCTACAAGGAGCTGCGGCACGTGGTCCACACCGGGACCGCCGTGCACGCGGACGTCGTCGACCCGGCGCTGCGCGTCGTCGGCGCGGTGCTGCCCGACCGGTCGGAGGGCGTGTGGACGATCGCGACCGTCGCGACGCTCGAGGACGCGCTGCCCGAGCGCGTCGCGCTGCACGGCCTCGACCCCGACCGCCGCTATACCGTGCGCGTGCGGGACGAGATCGGGCTCGCGCGGCACGGGTGGATCACGCCACCGTGGCTGACGACACCCGTCACCGCGACCGGACGTGTGCTCGGCGAGGTGGGGCTGCAGATCCCCGCGCTGTGGCCCGCGCAGGCGCTCGTCGTGCACGTGACGTCGGCCTGACCAGCGTGCGGCGGCGGCGCGCGCAGGTCGTCACACGTCAGGAGGAGCGGAGCAGGCCGAGGTGGCCCGCGCGGCTCAGCGCCTCGGCGCGACCCGAGACGTCAGAGGGGTGAGATGCCCTCCTGAGCGAGTCCCGTGCTGCCCCGCGCGACGACGCGGGCCGGCGGCGCCCGGAGCACGTCGGGATCGGTGCCCCGCGTCGTGCGCAGGATGAGGTCGCCGAGCGCGGCCCCGAGTCCCCGCACGTCGCGGCTCACCGCGGACAGGGGCGGGTCCGTGAGACGGCAGTGCGCGGAGTCGTCCCACGCGAGCAGCGACAGCTCGTCCGGGACGGACCGGCCGAGCTCGCGCGCGACGCGCAGCCCGCCGACCGCCATGAGGTCGTCGTCGTAGACGATCGCCGTCGGTGGCCGAGGCGCCTCGAGCAGGACCCGCGTCGCCTCGGCGCCCGACGCCGTCCCGTAGCCGCCCTCGACCGTCGTGCCGCGCAGCCCGTGCCCCGCGAGCGCCTCGCCGAACACCCGGCTCCGCGCGCGGGTGTGCAGGAACGTCGCCGGGCCGCTCACGTGCGCGACGTGCCGGTGACCGAGCCCCACGAGGTAGTCGACGGCGCGCCGCATCGCGTCCGCGTCGTCCACCACGACGGAGGGCACGTCGTCCGGCCGCACGGGGCACAGGGCGTAGGCCGGCAGTCCCACCGCGCGGCACGCCGCCGCACGCTCGTCGCCGTCGACGAGGTCCGTGAGCACCACGGCGTCCACGAGCGCGTCGTCCGACCACCGCCGGTACACCTCCGCCTCGGCGATCGCCGAGTCCTCGAAGAGCACGAAGACGCTCGCGCCGTGCCGGTCGAGCGTCTCCTCCAGCCCCGCCAGGACGTGGTCGTAGAACGGGTCGAGGTCGTTCGAGTCGGAGGACCGGTGCTGGACGAGACCGACGCGCAACGTCGCGCGCACCGGAGCTGCAGGCTGCTCCATGCGCGCAAGTATGCCGCGCCCCGCACCGCCGGGTACCGTCGACCCCGTGGAGGTTGCAGGGCGCGCGGCCCGGGCGGGTGCGCGGACGAGCCGTCCCACCGTGCTGGACACCATCCGGCGCCTCGGCCCCATCAGCCGTGTCGAGGTCGCGGAGGCCACCGGCTTCACCCAGGCGACGGTCACGCACGCGGTCCGTGCGCTGCTCGCCGAGGGTCTCGTCGTCGAGACCGGGGAGCGCGCGTACACCGGCGGCAAGCCCCGCGTCATGCTCGCCGTGGCCCCGATGTCGCGGTGCGCCGTCGGTCTCCAGGTCGGTGCCGACTGGGCCGTGGCCGTCGTCGTCGACGCCGCGGGGACGCTCGTCGCCCGCCAGCGCGTCCGCGGCGCCCGCACGGACGACCCCGACGCCGTCGTCGCCCGGCTGTCCGCCCAGGTGGTGGCGCTCCTGCGCGCGAGCGCCGTCCCGGCGTCGTCCGTCGTGGGCCTCGGGCTCGTCCTGCCGGGGACGCTCGACCTCGAGCAGGGCTCGCTCCTGCACTCGCGCAGCCTGCCCGGCTGGGTCAGCCACGGCGTCCGGTCGGCGTTCGAGGCCGCGACCGGCCTGCACGTCGTCCTCGGCAACGACGCGACCGCGGCGGCCGTCGGCGAGCTGTGGTCCGGCGCGGTCGGCGAGTCGCGCGCGCACTGCACGATCTACATGGGCGCGACGATCGGCGCCGGGCTCGTGCTCGACGGGCAGGTCTACCGCGGGGCGAGCGGCAACGTGGGCCCGCTGGGGCGCGTGCACGTGCACCGGGGCCGCTACGCCGCCGGCCCCACGGTCGAGGAGCTCGCCGCACCCGCCGCGGTCGCCGCCGCCGCGCGCGCCGCCGTCGCGGGCGGGCGCGAGACCGTCGTGGAGCTCAGCGACGACGGCGACCCGTTCACCGACTTCTCCGCCGTCGCGTCCGCGGCCGTGCGCGGAGACCCCCTGGCGACGGCGCTCGTCGAGGAGTCCGCGCACCACCTCGCGGACGCCGTCCTCACGCTCGTCGACCTGCTCGACCTCGACTCGATCGTGCTCGCGGGGCCGTCGTTCACCGTCGCGGGCAGCATCTACCTCTCCGTCCTGCGCCAGCGGCTCGACGTCGAGGCCCTGCCGCGCCAGCGGCACGAGGTCGCCGTCGCGCTGTCGATGCGCGTCACCGACGCCGCCGCCGTCGGCGCCGCGTCCATGGTCCTGCGCGCCGAGCTCCCCGCCGTCGCCGAGGACGCGCCCCACCGGCGCGGGGCCGACGCCGGTCAGTAGCGCCAGGCGCGCATGTCCTCCTGGTAGGTGCGCTGCACGGTCGGGGACAGCAGGGTCGACGCCGGCAGGTCCCGTGGCACGTTGTCGGCGGGCAGGCGCGTGGTCGCGGCGAGCGACGTGGTGTCGTGGAACCGCAGCCCCTCCGGGAGGGGCGTGCGCGCGAAGAGGCCGGGGACGTCGTCGGGCACGACCCCGTCCGTGCCGACCACGGCGCCCGCCGTGCCCGCACCGCCGGGCAGGGAGACGACGAAGCCCCACTCGCCGAACGACGGCACGTTGACCGTCAGCGGCACGACGACGCGGTCGGGTGCGGCGGCGCTCGCCGTCGCCGCGACCTGCCAGAACGCGTCCGGCGTGAAGTACGACGACGTGGCCTGGGTCGCGAACGCGCCGCCCGGCCGCAGGTGCGCGACGACCATGCCGTAGAACTCCTGCGAGTAGAGCTTGGCGACGCGCTCGGTCGAGGGGTCCACGAGGTCCACGAGCACGACGTCGAACGCGTCGTCCGACTCCTCGACCCAGCGGAACGCGTCGGCGTTGACCACGGTGACGCGCGCGTCGTCAAGCGCGTGCCCGTTGAGGTCGGCGAGGAGCCGGTTCTCGCGCGCGAGGTCGGTGACCGCCGGGTCGAGGTCGACGAGCGTGACGTCGCGCACCGAGCCGTACCGCAGCACCTCGCGCGCGAGGAGGCCGTCGCCCCCGCCGAGGATCGCGACGGACGCGGGCGCGGCGACCGACGTCATCGCCGCGTGCGCGAGGGTCTCGTGGTACCGGGCCTCGTCGACGGAGGAGAACTGGAGCTGGTTGTCGAGGTAGAGGCGGGTGTCTCCGCGGTACTCGGTGACGACGACCTGCTGGTACGCGCTGCGCTCCT
>CAZFUQ010000021.1:0-3294 GCA_964521905.1 uncultured Cellulosimicrobium sp. | reverse complement strand
CCTGGTACATCCCCGCGCTGATGCGCGCCTCGAGCCACGACGACGCGGCGAACCCCGCGACGAGCACCGCGAGCACGACCGCCGAGACCACCGTCCAGCGGGGCGGGTGCCCCATGCGCGCGAGCATGAACGCCGCGACCGCGACGTTGAGGACGGCGACGGCGAACGCCGTGCGCACGAGCCCGAGGTACGGCAGCAGGAGGAACGGGAAGAGGAGCGAGGCCGCGAGCGCCCCGAAGTAGTCGAGCGCGAGCACCTTCGAGAGCAGCGAGACCGACTCGTCGCGCCCCTGCTCCTTGAGCACCGCGACGAGCAGCGGGATCTCGACGCCGATCGCGGTACCGATCGCGAGCGACAGGACGACGAACACGACCCACGCGAGCTCGGTGGACGCGTAGGCCCAGAACAGCACGAGCACGGACGTCCCGCCGAGCAGCGAGAGCACGAGCTCGTTGCGCACGAAGCTCAGGCCCGCGGTGCGCTGCAGGCGCGGCGCGAGGAGCGAGCCGATCCCCATGCCGAACAGCGTCAGCCCGGTCGCGACGGAGAACGCGACGACCGAGTCGCCGAACAGGTACGACGCCGCGGTGCCGAGGATGAGCTCGTAGACGAGCCCGCCGACCGCGACGAGCAGCGCGGCGGCGAAGACCGTCGGGCGGTCCATCCGGCGCGACCGGCCGGTCCGCACCTCCTGCTGGTCGAGCATGCTCAGGAGCTGATCGTCCCCGCGATGATGAGGCCGATCGCGACGGCGAGGCCCGCGATCATCACGCCGAACGCGGTGTTGTGCTCGTCCACGAGCTCGCGGTGCAGGTTGAGGTGGAAGAGCTTGTTCGCGACCACGATCGTGAGGAGCAGCAGGACGATGCCGAGCACCGAGTACAGGATCGTGGACAGGAAGGACCAGAGGAAGGCGAGCGAGGCGGAGGCGGCGATCACGGGGTCTCCCGGGGTTCAGGTCGTGGGACGGGCGGGCTGGGGCGGGTCGACGGGGAGGGCGAGCGGGTCACTTGCCGACGCCCCCGCCCCCGCCGCCGTACACGGAACGCGGGACGCACGTCCCGCTCTGCTCGGTCGTGCCGACCTCGCCGGTCGTGGGCGACGTCGTCGCGACGGTGCGCGGCGTGCACGACCCGTCGGACGCGGCGCGCGCCGTGCACGAGGCGAAGAGCCCGACGAGCACCAGGGCGGCGACCGCGAGCACGACGAGGCGACCGCCGGGGACGGTGCGCGGCGCGACCCGCCGCCCGAGGACCCGGCGCTGCTCGGCGGCGTCGAGGCGCCGGCCGGCGTAGACGGAGGTCACCGGCCCGTGCGGGCCCGAGGTGCGCTCGACAGAGACGATCGTCCCGGAGTCCGAGAGGTCGACGTACTCGACCTGCTGCCCGACGACGAACGGCTCGGCGAACTGCCCCTCGACGTGCTCCACCCGCCCGGTGCCGCGCTCGCGCACGACGAGCCGGTGCTGCCGGCGTCCCAGCCGCAGGTCGAGCGTGCGGCCCCGGTGCAGCCCCGAGAGGTCGACGACGGGCGGCCAGGCCTCGACCGGGTGGTACAGCGTGACGTCGCGCGTGTCGTGGTCGTACTCGACCCACACGTCGGACCCGTCGTGCCCGAGGAGCTGCCACTCCTCCCACGTGAACGTGGTACCGCCCTGCACGGTCGAGAGCACCGCGACGGCGCGCGGCGTCGCGCGCTGCGGCGGCGTGCCGACGAGCTCCTCGCCGACCCGCATCGCGAGCCGGGGACGGAAGCGGCTCACACCAGGCTCCGCACGGTGACGTCCGCCGCTCCGAGCGCGTCGGCGAGCAGCGCACGCACGTCGTCGGTGAAGGTGGACGACGCCGGGGGCCGGCAGGTCGTGAGCGTCACGTACGCGGTGCCGTGCTCGGGCCACGTGTGGACGGCGAGGTGGGACTCCGCGAGCAGCACGACCATGCTCGTGCCGTGCGGCTCGAAGCGGTGCGACGCCTCGTCGAGGGGCGTCATGCCGGCCTGCCGGACGATCTCGGCGAGGCACGCGCGGACGGTCGGGTCGTCGTCGAGCAGCCTCGGGTCCGCGCCCGTCACGTCGAAGACGTGCACGAGGTTGCGCTGCACGCCTCCGCCTCCCGGTCGCCCTGGCACCGCGTCCCGGAGCGCGAGGGGGCGACCTCGCGGACCGGTCGGCCGCCGTCGGGCCGCGCACACCCTAACCGACCGGGCGCGCGGTGCGACGCGACCGCCGCCGCGCGAGACGGGCCCGCGCGGGCCGATGAGTCCGCCCGCCGCGCGGCGTCGTACAGGTGTCAGGTCCGACCACGACGAGGAGGCCACCATGGCGACCCGGCTCAGCCCGTACCTCAGCTTCGACGGGGACGCACGCGAGGCGATCGAGTTCTACGGCACCGTGTTCGGCGTCGCGCCGGACATCCGCACGTACGACTCCGTGGGTCCCGTCGACGACCCCGTCCAGGCGAGGAAGGTCATGCACTCGCAGATCCCGGTCGCGGGCGTCGGGACCCTCATGGCGTCCGACGTGCCGCCGGGGACGACGCTCACGGACCACGGGTCCGTCGCCCTGTCCGGCGGCCCGGAGGACCGCGAGCGCCTGCACTCCTGGTTCGCCGCGCTGTCGGAGGGCGCCCAGGAGGTCATGGCGATCGCGACCTCCCCGTGGGGCGACGAGTTCGGCATGGTCACCGACCGTTTCGGCGTCGGGTGGCTGGTCGACGTCGCCGCCCCCACGCCCTGACGACCGTCGGCCGAGGAGGGCGCGGCGCAGCCGGCGGGCCCTCCTCGGGTGTCGGCCCGCCCCCGGAACGGGCCGCACGACCGCCGAGGTAGAGCCCTGGTCGTGACCAGGGCTCTACCTCGGCGGACCAGGGCTCTACCTCGGCGTCAGCCGCAGGCGAGCTCCTCGTGGGGTGCGGTCACCTCGGTGGTGACCTGCTCGCCGTCGACCAGGGCCGAGGCGGTGACGGTCGCCTCGCCCGCCTCGACGGACGTGCCGCGCACCGCGAACGACTGGTACGCGTTCGCGCCGGGGGCCACGGCGGTGAACGCCTTGGTCCCGAACGGCGTGGCGAGGGTGACGTCCACGGGGACGTCCTCGCCGTTCGTCGCGCGCACGGCCACGTAGGCCTTGCCCGCGAGGCAGCGCGAGTCGGCCGTGACCGTCACGTCGAGGGCTGGCTCCTCACCGTCTTCGACCGGGCGCTGTCCGACGCCGAGGTCGCCCAGGTCTACGCCGGCGACGACGGTGAGGAGCCCGCCCTCGACGTGACGGTCACGGCCGACTCGCGCTGCCTCGCG
>CAZFUQ010000020.1:6493-30907 GCA_964521905.1 uncultured Cellulosimicrobium sp. | reverse complement strand
GCGAGCGCCTCGACCGAGTTCGCCGCGACGAGCGAGTCGCGCGTCGAGTCCTCGAGCTACTCCGAGGACGAGTACGGGTAGGCGTTCGACGTCGTGTAGCCGTCGACGATCCACTTGACCCGGCCGTCGACCACCGCGGGGTACACACGGCCGTCGAGCGTGAGGTACGGCGCGACCTTCGCGACGCGGTCGCGCGGGCTGCGGTCGTAGAGGATCTCCGCGTCGTCGGTCACGCGGTCGGAGAACAGGATCTGCTCGGACCCGAACTTCAGGGCGTAGAGGACCTTGTTCAGGAACGACCCGACGGCCGGGCCGGCCTCGATCTCCTGGGTCGGGAACGTGTTGCTGACCTGGCCCGCCGCGTCGTCGACCGGGTAGTCGAGCTCCCACGGCTCCGTGCCCTCGGGCGACCCGACGATCGAGTACTGCGGTGCCTCCGGCGAGAAGTAGATGCGCGGCTCGTAGCCGCCCGCGTCCGTGAAGGCGCCCGTCGACGGGATCGAGCCCTCGTAGAACGCGGGCCGGCCGTCGGTGCCGATCTGGTTGCCGTACGCCGCGACGACGCCGAACCCGTGGGTGTAGACCGTGTGGTCGTTGACCCAGCTGCGGGCGTCGGCGCCGAGGCCCTCCTGGTTCAGCTCGCGCACCGCGATGACGGTGTCCCGGCTCTCGTCGTCGATCGTGTAGCGGTCCACGGACAGCGAGTTCGAGAACTGGTAGTACTGCTTGTTCTGCTGCAGCTGGCTGAACGACGGGCTGACGACCTCCGGGTCGAGCAGGCGGATCGACGCGGTCGTGTCCGCGTCCTCGCGCAGCGCACCGGCCTCGGCCTCCGTCTTCGCGTTGTACGACTCGGTCTCGACCTCGTCGATGCCGTAGGCGGCCTTGGTCGCGTCGATGTTGCGCTGGATGTACTCCTGCTCGAACTCCTGCGCGTTCGGGGTGACCTGGAAGCGCTGGACGACGCTCGGGTAGATCCCGCCGATCGCGATCGCCGAGACGACCATGAGTCCCACGCCGATCGCGGGGAGGCGCCAGTTGCCGCGGACCGCCGCGACGACGAACAGCGCCGCGACGAACAGCGCGACCGCGGTGAGGATCGCCTTGGACGGGATGACGGCGTGCACGTCGGAGTACGAGGCACCGTCGAACCGGGCGCCGCTCGACGTGAGGATGGAGTACCGGTCGAGCCAGTAGTTCGCGCCGATCAGGAGCATGAGCACCGCGGCGGTGACCGCGAGCTGGACGCGTGCCGCCTTCGTCGTGCGCGGACCGGCGTCGGCGCCGCCGCCGACGCGCAGCCCGCCGTACAGGTAGTGCGTCGCGACCGCGGCGATGCCCGCGATGATGACGGCCGCCATGAGGAAGCTCACGACGAACCGCAGGAGGGGCAGCGTGAAGACGTAGAACGACAGGTCGATGCCCCACTGGGGGTCCGTCGTCCCGAACGGGACGGAGTTCATCGCGAGCAGCACCGTCTGCCACTGCGACGCCGCCGCGGCGCCGGCGAAGAAGCCGACGAGCGCGGGAGCGACGATCATGACGACCTTGCGCAGCGGCTCGACCGCCTCGCGGTACTGGTCGAGCGTCGCCTGCTCCGGCGTCGACGGCGCGTAGATCGGCCGCGACCGGTAGGCGAGCGAGAACGACAGGAAGACGAGCCCACCCATGACGACGAAGCCCGCGACGAACAGGACGATGCGTGCGCCCCACTGCGTCCACAGGACGTTCGCGAAGTCGAGCTGCCGGAACCACAGCACCTCGGTCCAGAACTGGGCGAGCAGGAGCAGGAGGACCACGATGGCGGCGACGACGGCGATCGCGATGCCGATCGGGCTCCGGCGCCGGGCGGGCCTCGTCCCGGGGGACGGCCGGCGGGGCGATGCGGCGAATGACACGGTGGGTATACCTCTTCAGGTCGTGGCTCGGGCGTGCACCGGGGTCAACGCCCGGTCCTCCCCCAAGGTTCCCACGGTCCGGGCCGCCGTGGGGGAGCCCGTGCGGCGGCGGGCGCCGATGGGGGACGATGGGGGGCATGCCCCACCCTGACGACGCGACCCCCGACGTGACACCGGACCCGCCCTCCTCCGTCGCCCCCGGCGGCCCGACGCCGCAGCACGCGCTCGCGCTCGCCGTGCACGAGGTCGAGGTGCACGCCGCCGACGCCGGCTGGGACGCGCCGCCCCGCCTCTTCGCGCTCGTCTCCACCGCCCGCGCGCTCGCGGACGACCCGTCGCTCGCGGACCGGCTCCCGCCCGACGTCGTCGCCGCGGCCGGTGCGGACCCGCACCACCTGCTGTCGGTCGAGCAGGAGGGCTTCGCCGCCGACGGCGACCTCGAGGACGCGCTCGCGCGCATCGCCTGGCCGCCGGCGGTCGACGGCGTCGTGCTGGTCGTCGAGCGCATCGTGCTGCCGCCCGCCGCCGAGGAGGGTGTCCCCGACGACCCCGCCGCCGCGCTCGACCACCTCGCCTCGCACCCGGACCGGCAGGACGTACGTCTCGCCGTGGGCGTCCTGCGGCGCGGTCCCAGCTGGTGCGCCGTCCGCTCCCGCGAGCACGACACGGCGACCGACGTCGCGGGCGGACCCGACCTGGTGCCCGGCCTGGTGGGCGCCCTGCGCGCGACCCTCGAGGACTGAGCCGGGGCGTCAGCCCCGCGCCTCGCACGTCGGGAGCGACCCGCCCTCCCCCGCACCGATCGCGACCACGGCCGCGCGCGCGTCCGCGAGCGTCGAGACCGCGGCCACGTGGAGGCCCTCCGGCACGTTGCCCACGACCTCCTGGCAGTTCGCCCGAGGCGCGAGGAACCACGTCGCGCCGTCGCGCAGCGCTCCGTGGAGCTTCTGCTGGATGCCTCCGATCGGGCCGACGTCGCCCTCGACGCTCATGGTCCCGGTGCCGGCGATGATCTCGCCGCCGGCCTCGTCCTCGGGCGTGAGCTGGTCGATGATCCCGAGCGCGAACATCGTGCCGGCGCTCGGGCCGCCGATGTCCTCGATCTGGATCGACACGTCGACGGGGAACTCGAACGCCGGGTCGATGAACACGCCGAGCAGCGCGGTGTCCCCACCGTCCGTGGTCGTCACCTCGAGGTCGGTCGCCGTGCCGTCGCGCAGCACGCCGAGCGTCACGTCGTCGCCCGGTGCGACGGCCTCGAGGCCGTCGATGAGGTCCTGGTACGTCTCGACCGGCGAGCCGTCGAGCGCGACGATGACGTCACCCGCCTCGACGACGCCGTCCGACCCGCTGCCCGGCACCGCCTCCTGGACCACGAGGGTCGCGGGCACCTCGTAGCCGAGCTCGGTGAGGGCCGCGACGGTCGCGTTCTCCTGCGAGCTGATCATCTCGGCCTGGCCCTGCTCCTGGGTCTCCTCCTGCGTGCGGTTCGTCGGGAAGACCTCCTCGACGGGACGCACCGAGCGCGACGAGTCGAACCAGCCCTGCAGGACCTGGCCGAGGTTCACCGGGTAGCCCGGGCCGCCCGCCACCGAGACCGTGGTGAGGAGCAGCTCGCCCGTCGAGTCGAACGTCTGCGCGCCCGTGATCGAGATGAGCGGCGTGCCGTCCTGCTCCCCCAGCGTGTCCTGCGTGGGACCGGGCGAGCGCACGGCGTACGGCGCCGGCAGGATCGCGAGGCCCGCGACGAGCAGCGTCGTCACCAGCAGGGAGATGCCGAACGTCAGGGAACGGCGGGTCACCGGCGGCGGGGTGTAGTCGTCCTCGCCCAGGAGGGTGTCGAAGGAGGGGGTGTCGCTCACCGGGCCATCATCCCCGAGGATCCTGGGATCTCCTCGTCAGGACCGGCGGCCGGACCGTGCCCGGTCGCGCCTCAGGAGTGCCGCGACCGCGCCTGGCGCCACACGGCCGCCGTGCCGAGGACGGCGACGGCCGCCCCCGCCGCGCCCAGCGCCGCGGCATCGCGCCCGCCGAACCGGCGACCCGCGACGCCCACACGGCCCCGCACCTCCGCGAGCAGCACCTCGAGCGCCGCCGCGCCCGACCACGTCGGCGACCAGCCGGCGTCGTGCAGGCGTCGCGCCGAGACGGACCAGGGGTGGACGACGAACGCGAGGTCGCTCGCCGGCGACGGCAGCACGCCCACCCGGTGCAGGCGCTCCGCCGCGCCGAACGCCGATGCCGGCGGGAGCTGGACCGTGCGCATCCCCGCGGCCGCGGCGACCGTCTCGGCGTCGAGCTCGTCCGGCACGCCGCCGCGCAGCGGGCCCGCGGTGAGCCCGCCGACGAGGCTGCGGTCGAGCACGACCCGCACCGCCTGCACGACGTCGTCGAGGTGCACCAGCTGCCACGTGCGCTCCGCACCCCGCACCGTGAGGAGCCGGGGCGCCTCGAAGTGGCGCGTGAGCACCGTGTCCACGCCGGGACCGACGACGACCGCCGGGCGGACGAGCGCGAGCGGCACGTCGCCCAGCGCCTCGCCCAGGGCGTCCTCGAACGCGACGAGGTCACCCGCGAAGCCGGGCCCGTCGAGGGTCGCGACCGGCTCCTCGTCGTCGATCACGGCACGGTCCGGGGTCGCCCCGTGCACCGCGGCCGACGTCACCGCGACCACGTGCTCGATCCCCGCGGCGCGGGCCGCCTCGCCCGCGCGGCGCCCGAGGAGCACGAGGCGGGCGCGCTGCTCCGCGTCCGTGCGCGCACGGGGCGTGCCGAACTCGCCCGCGGGCGCGACCACCACGAGGCGACGTGCGCCGTCGGGCCACGCGTCCGCCACCGGGTCGGCCGTGGCCTCCGGCGGGGCCGGGACGCCCAGACCCGCCCGGACGGCGTCGGCCACCTGTCCCACGCCGACGACCGCGACGCCGGTGACGGGCGGCGCCGGCTCGCCGGTGGGGTCCTCCCCCCGGTCGGGCGGGGGACCGCCCGACCCGCGGCCCTCGGCGCTGCGCCGTGAGCGAACCCGGCCCTCGGACATGGCTCAGCCCCCGTTCTCGGCGCTCGATCGTGGTTACGGTGATCACCGACGCTACCGTGAGGAGTCGCCATGAGCAGCCTTCCCCCCGACCGTACGCCCGGACCGGACGACGACACCCCCTTCGACCCGCGGTTCGAGGAGCTGCTCCGCTCGATGCTGGGCGCGGACGCCGACGAGGCGTTGCGGGAGCTGCGCGCCCGCGGCCTCGACCCGCAGGCCCTCGCCGCGGGCGGCGGCGCCGACCCGCAGCTCTTCCAGCACGTCCTCGCCCAGGTCCAGCGCCTGCTGTCGACGCCGAGCGAGGGGCCCGTGAACACGGACGTCTCGCACGACGTCGCACGCCAGGTCGCGGTCGCCGAGGGCGACCCGTCGGTCACGCTCGCGCAGCAGCGTGCCGCCACCGAGGCCCTGTCCGTCGCCGAGCTGTGGCTCGACGCCGTGACCGACCTCCCGCCGTCGGGCGGCAAGGCCCAGGCGTGGAGCCGGTCGGAGTGGGTCGAGAACACGCTGCCCGCGTGGAACGAGCTCGTCGCCCCCGTGGCGTCGTCCGTCGCCGCCGCGCTCGCGACCGTCCTGCGCGACCAGCTCCCCGAGGGCCTCGGCGACGACGCGTCGGCGCCGCCCGGGGTGGGCTTCACCCTCCCGGGCATGCCCGCGGGCGCGCTCGGCCTCCCGGCCGGCGACCCCGCCGCGCTCGTGCAGCGCCTCGGGTCCGCCGTCTTCGGCATGCAGATCGGCCAGGCGGCCGGGACGCTCTCCCGCGAGGTCTTCGGCGCGACCGACGTCGGGCTGCCGCTCCTCGACCGCGCGGCGACGGTCCTGCTCCCCACGAACGTCGCGGCGTTCGCCGAGGGGCTGGACGCTCCCGAGGAGGAGGTGCGCCTGTTCCTCGCGCTGCGCGAGGCGGCGCACGCGCGCCTCTTCACGCACGTGTCGTGGCTGCGCGGGCACCTGCGCGGTCTCGTCGACGCGTACGCGCGCGGCATCACGATCGACCTGTCCGCGCTCGAGTCCCAGCTCGCCGACGTCGACCTCACGGACACCGGCGCGCTCCAGGCCGCCCTGTCCGGAGGCGTCTTCGGCCTGCAGAACACCCCCGAGCAGCAGGCGACCCTGCTGCGCCTGGAGACGACGCTCGCGCTCGTCGAGGGCTGGGTCGACGAGGTCACCGCCACCGCCGCGCTCCCCCACCTGCCCCACGCCGTGGCGCTGCGCGAGATGCTGCGCCGGCGCCGGGCGGCCGGCGGCCCCGCCGAGCACACGTTCGCCACGCTCGTCGGCCTCGAGCTGCGGCCGCGTCGCTCGCGCGACGCCGCCGCGCTGTGGGCGCTCATCGCCACCCAGTCCGGCGCGGCCGCCCGCGACGGGGTCTGGGACCACCCCGACCTGCTGCCGGACGCGGCGGACCTCGACGACCCCGCGGGCTACGAGGGCCGGCGCGCCGCCGCCCGCGACGAGACGAGCGACGTCGACGAGGCGCTCGCCGAGATCTTCCGGACGGCGCAGGACCCGGGCGGCGAGGACGAGCCCGAGGACTGACCTCGGGAGGTCAGGGCACGCGGTCCACGGCCGGGATCACGTCGCGGAGGTGTCCGACGACGTGACCCCGGCCGCGTCCTCCGACTCGTCCTCGCGCTCGTCCCCCACGACCTCGCCCGGGCCGGGCTCGGTGTCCGCGTCGCGGGCGTAGGAGACGCCCTCGAGGAACCCGCGGGCACGGTCGGTGCGCGGGTAGGACTCCAGGAGCTTCCAGAAGCCGGGACCGTGCCCGGCGTGCAGCAGGTGCGCGAGCTCGTGCAGGAGCACGTAGTCGAGCACCCACGACGGCATGCCGCGCACCCGGGTCGAGATGCGGATCGAGCCGTCGATGAGCGTGCACGACCCCCAGCGACGGTCCTGGTTGCCGGACCACCGCACGCTCGTGGGGTGGGCCCGCCCGTCCAGGTACTTCTCGGAGAGCTCGGTCGCGCGGCGCTCGAGCTCGTCGTCGGAGGGGCGGCGGCGACGCTCGGAGTCGGCGAGCCGGTCGAGCATCCGCTGGACCCACTCACGTTCCTGCGCACGGGTGAACCGCGCCGGGATCGCGACGATCGTGCGCTCGCCGTCGCGATAGGCGCTCACCGTGCTCTTGCGTCGGCGGCTGCGCCGAACCTCCACGATCGTCTCCGGGACCACGCTCAGACCGTAGTGGTTCTCGCCACGAGATGGCAGGGACCACGCCGGGGAGTCCGCGTTCTCGCGGTGCCCGGTCGAGACATTCCCGCGCCATCACCCACCCTCGGTCAAGCCCACGCCGTGCGCCGGCCAACGAGGTCCGGCTGTGGACAACGGTCTCCGGGCGCCGTCGCCGTGCCACGCTGGCCACCGACGAGGGGCCGACGGCGCCCCGCCCGACCCCGACCACCCGGGAGGACCCGTGCACCGACGACGCGTGCTGCGACCCGACGCCCCCGTGCTGCGGCGCGCACCCGGGGAGCTCCAGTTCGGGACGGACCCCCGGTGGTCCGTACGGCTCGTCGGGCTGGAGCCCGCCGAGGAGGACTGGCTGCGCGGCCTGGTGCGGCCCGACGACCGGGACGCGCCGCCGTCGGGCATCGGCCGCCCGCGCCAGGCGGAGCTGCTCCGCCTGCTGGAGGAGGCTCGGCTGCTGGTCCCGGCGCGGCGGCGCAGGCCCGACTCGCCCGCACCCGGCAGCGGCGCGGCCGACGTCCACGTGCTCGCCGCGCTGCGGCCCGACGGCGCCGGGCACCGCGTCCTCGCGGCGCGCGGCCGTGCGGCGGTCGGGATCGTCGGACTGGGCCGGGTGGGTGCGTCGCTCGCGACCACCCTCGCCACGGCCGGGGTCGGGACGCTCGCCCTGCACGACCCTGCCACGGTGCTCGTCACCGACGTGGGCGTGGGCGCCTACCGGCTGCGGGACGTGGGGTCGCCGCGCGAGGACGCGGTGCGACGGGTCGTCGCGGAGGTGGCGCCGGGTGTCGTCACGGGTGCGGACGAGGCCCCGGGCCGCGGCGGTGCGGGTGCCCGCGCGCCCGACGTCGTCGTCGTGGTCGAGCACGGGGCGGCGGACCCGGGCCGGGTCCACGGGCTCGTGGGTGAGGGGGTGGCGCACCTGTCCGTCGTGGTGCGCGAGGCCGACGTGGTCGTCGGTCCGTTCGTCCGGCCGGGGCTCGGCCCGTGCCTCAGGTGCGTGGACCTGCACCGGGCGGACGCCGACCCGTGCTGGCCCCAGCTCGCCGAGCAGCTGCGCGCGGCGGCGGGGCGGGCGCCCGAGGAGACCCTGCTCGCGACGTCGGCCGCGGCGGTCGCCAGCGGTCAGGTGCTGGCGGCCCTGGACGGGCTGGTGCCCCGCGCAGCCACGGCCTGCATCGAGATCCCTGCTCCCGATGCCGTGCCGCGGCTGCGCGAGACGAGCCGCCACCCCCGTTGCGGGTGCGGCGAGCTGGCGCGCACGCCCCCGGACGGGGCGCCGCTGCGCACGTCAGGCCGCGGTCGAGGCGCCGACTGACACCTCGGCCCCGACCCGCCCGGCCTCCTGGGCCTGGCGCTCGGCCTCCCGTGCGAGGAGCTCGGCCTTGCTCGGACGCCCGCGGCCGCGCTTGCGCGCGACGACGACGCCGTCCACGAAGACCTCGCCGCCCCAGACTCCCCAGGGCTCGCGACGCTCGACGGCGCCCGCGAGGCAGCCCTCGACGAGGGGGCAGGTCCGGCACAGTGCCTTGGCCTCCTCGACCTCCGTCGAGCGCTCGGCGAACCAGAGCTCCGGGTCGTTGGTGCGGCAGGGAAGCAGGCCGGCGAGCAGCCGGTCGAACTCGGCGGAGTCCTGCTCGGCGAGCGGGGTGGCCAGCGGTTGGTGGGGGACCCAGGGGCCGGATCCGCCCTGGGCGGTGATGTTGTCGAGCAGCGCGGTGAGCCGCACGATTCCTCCAGTGATGTCCTGTCGTGGGTGTGAACGTCGTCGTCACAGGACCCGAGGACGGCGGCCCGTCAGGAGAGACGGGAGACACCGGTGATCCTCGTCGGCAGTCGTGCTCTGGAGAGAACGAAGGCCGCGGGTCCCAGATGGACTCCGCGGCCTGGAAGGTTCGGTCGATCAGACCGGACGTGTCCTGGGGGCGGAGTCGGGCGCGGGGCGGGTGACGAAGGAGCCGCCGTGCACGCGTGCACGGGGACGGAGTCCTCCTGGCGTGCCCGTGTACACGGTCGCGATATCCAGCAGGTTCGCCATGGCGATCTGGTTCTTCATCAGCTTTCCCACCCCCTCTCTCCGTTCAGGGACCCGCCTCTCGGCGCGCCCCTCCCCAACAGGACTCGTCGACCATATGCCGCCCTTCGCAGGGCGCACAACTTATTTCCGGAGTTTTCTTCGACGAGTTTTCTCGGCTCGTCCACGGCACCGGCTCAGGACTGCGCGCGGCCCACGATCTCGAGGATCGACGCGCCGTAGCGCTCGATCTTCGCCGGCCCGAGCCCGTTGATCCTGGCCAGGGCGGCGACGCTCGTCGGGCGCGTCTCGGCGATGGCGGCGAGCGCCGTGTCGACGAGCACCGTGAACGCGGGCTTGTCCGTCTCCTGCGCGACCTGCAGCCGCCACTCGCGCAGCCGGTCGAACAGCTCGCGGTCGTACTCGCCCGTCAGGCGCAGCTTCGCCTGGCCCGTGCGCGAGCGCCGGCCGCCGGGCGCGCTCGGGTCGTCGGGCCACAGCCCGTCGAGGAAGCGGGTCCGACGACGCGTGGCCCGTCCGCCGGGGTTGCGCGAGCGCGCGAACGACAGCTCGAGGTGCTCGCGCGCCCGGGTGATGCCGACGTAGAGCAGCCGACGCTCCTCGGCGACCGCCTCGTCGGTCTCGGCGAGCGAGATGGGCATGAGCCCCTCGCTCATGCCCGCGAGGAACACCGCGTCCCACTCGAGCCCCTTGGCCGCGTGCAGCGACGCGAGCGTCACGCCCTCGACGGTCGGGGCGTGCTGCGCCTGGGCTCTCTCGTCGAGCTCGGCGACGAACGTCGCGACCGTGGGAGCGGGGCCGTCCGCGGCCTGCGCGAGGCCCGCGACGTCGTCGGCGAGCGCGACGAGCGCCTGCGTGGACTCCCAGCGCTCGCGTGCGGCACCGCGGGCCGCAGGGGGCTCGGGCGCCCAGCCGGCCGCGGCGAGGACGTCGCGCACCGTCTCGGTCATCGCGACCTCGGGGTCCGCCGAGCGCGCGGCACCGCGCAGGAGCACGATCGCGTCGCGCACCTCCTTGCGCTGGAAGAAGCGCTCGCCGCCCCGCACGAGGTAGCCGATCCCGGCGTCGGCCAACGCCGACTCGAACGCCTCCGACTGCGCGTTGGTCCGGTAGAGGACCGCGACCTCGCTCGCCCGGGTCCCCGCCGCGAGCAGGCGTGCGACGCGCTGCGCGATCCCGGTCGCCTCGGCCTCGTCGTCGTCGTAGGCGGTGAACGCGACCGGCGGACCCGAGGGCCGCTGCGCGACCAGCTCGAGCGCCTGGTGCGCGCCACCCGCGCGCCCCGCCCGCGCGAGGAGCTGGTTCGCGAGGTTCACGACCTGGGGCGTCGAGCGGTAGTCGCGCACGAGCCGGACGACCTGGGCCTCGGGGTGCGTCCGCGAGAACGTCAGCAGGTGGTGCGGCGTCGCGCCCGTGAACGAGTAGATCGTCTGGGACGGGTCGCCGACCACGCACAGCTCGTCGCGCCCCCCGAGCCACTGGTCCAGGACGAACTGCTGCAGCGGGGAGACGTCCTGGTACTCGTCGACGACGAAGTGGCGGTACTGGCGCCGCACCTCGTCGGCGACGGCGCCCTGGGTCGAGAGCATGTCCCCCAGCATGAGGAGCACGTCCTCGAAGTCGATGACGGACCGCTCCGTCTTCACGTCCTCGTACGCGGTGATGAGGCGCGCGACCGTCTGGTGGTCGTAGCCCGCGGGAGGCTCGCGGTCGATCGCCTCGCACGCCCGCACGTAGTCGTCCGCCGTGACGAGCGAGACCTTGGCCCACTCGACCTCGGACGACAGGTCGCGCACCGCGACGCGGTCGACACCGACCCCGAGCCGTCGCGCCGCCTCGCCGACGACCGGCGCCTTGTACTCGAGGATGCGCGGCGGAGCCCCGCCCACGACCTTGGGCCAGAAGTACCCGAGCTGGCGCAGGGCCGCGGCGTGGAAGGTCCGTGCCTGCACGCCCGTCGCGCCCAGCTCGCGCAGCCGCGTGCGCATCTCTCCGGCCGCGCGGGCGGTGAAGGTCACGGCGAGGACGCTCGTCGGGGCGTAGGCCCCGGTGCGCACCCCGTAGGCGATGCGGTGCGTGATGGCGCGGGTCTTGCCCGTCCCGGCCCCGGCGAGCACGCACACCGGCCCGCGCAGCGCGAGCGCGACGTCGCGCTGGTCGGGGTCGAGCGCGTCGAGGATCTCGTCGGCCGAGCGGAGGGCGGGCGGGCGGGAGACGGGTGGCATGGACATCACCGCGATTCTCGCAGGCCCCGAGGACACGACCGCGCGCGTCGTCCGGCACGAGCCGCGGGAACAGCCGGCCGGGCGCCGGTGTTACCGTCACGACCGCCTCGACCGCGGCGCGCGCCGCCCGACAACGCACCAGGAGAACCTCGATGACCACGGCCCCGACCCTGCCCGACGCCGGCTCGATCGTCATGTACTCGACGAGCTGGTGCGGGTACTGCCGACGCCTCAAGACGCAGCTCGACTCCGCGGGCATCGGCTACACCGAGGTGAACATCGAGGAGACCCCGGGCACGGCCGAGTTCGTGGAGTCGGTGAACGACGGCAACCAGACCGTGCCGACCGTCGTCTTCCCCGACGGCTCCGCCGCGACCAACCCGTCGCTCGCCGAGGTCAAGCAGCGCCTCGCCGTCTGACAGGTCGTGGGCCTGCGCTCACCTCTCGGAGGCTCAGGCGTCGGGGAGGCGGGCCCCGAACCAGTCCTCGACGAGCGACCGCGCGATGGAGGTGCGGCCGGGGAGCAGCACCTCCCCCGAGCGGACGTCGCGCTCCAGCTCCGCGCGGGTGAACCACCGCGCGTCCGTGACCTCGACGCCGTCGACGCGGAGCTCCGTCGTCGTCGCGCGCGCCGCGAACCCCAGCATCAGCGAGGCCGGGAACGGCCACGGCTGGCTGCCCCGGTAGGCGACCTCGCCGACGACGACGCCCACCTCCTCCGCGACCTCGCGGCGCACCGCGCTCTCGAGCGACTCCCCCGGCTCGACGTAGCCCGCGAGCGTCGAGAACCGGTGCTCGGGCCAGTGCGCGGCGTGCCCGAGCAGCAGCCGCTCGTCGTCGCCCTCGCCGTGCACGACCGTCATGATGACGGCCGGGTCGGTGCGCGGGTAGAGCTCGATCCCCTGCGCGACGCACCGACGCGTCCACCCGCCGTTCTCCACCGTCGTGCGGCCGCCGCAGCGCGGGCAGCGCGCGTGGTTCGCGTGCCAGGCCGCGAGCGCGACGGCCTCCGTCACGAGACCGGCGAACGGCGCCCCGAGGCCCCCGACGAGCTCGCGCAGCCCCGACCAGGTGCGCTCTCGCGCGAGCACCGCGAACGGGTCCGAGGCGTCGACGCCCTCGATGTCGACCTCCTCGGCGTCGGCGTCGTCGGGCAGGACCAGGGCGAGGTAGGACGTGCCGTCGTCCTCGCCGAGGAAGAGCCAGCGCGCCTGCTCGTCGTCCGTCGCGGGGTCCACGTCGCCGAGCGCCGCGGGGTCCAGGAGCCCGAGCCCGCCCGCCGCCCCGCCGGTCGACCCGTCCGCGCCCGGGCCCAGCGCGAGCCGGCCGCGGTGGACGAGCAGGACGCGCGTCGTGGGCTCGCCGCGCAGCACGCGCACGAGGTCCGGCTCCGTCCGGCGGTGCGCGGCGCGGTCGACGACGGAGCCGTCCAGCGGGAGCGGGAGGTCGTGCAGGGGGGTCCGGGGCAGTGGGGTGCTCACCCCCCGACCGTAGGCCACCGTCGGCGTGGGGCGGGGGCGAGCGCTACGGCAGCGACTACCGTGGTCGGGTGCCTCGCTCACCGCTCACCCTCGCCGCGCTGGCGACGGCCGCCGTCCCCGGGCTCGACGCCCGCAGCGCGCGGCCCGTCGACGACCCGGGCGACTACGACACCGCCGTCGTGACCGACGCCGACGGCGCCCGGTGGACCGTGCGCGCGCCCCGCAGCCTCCAGGCGGGCGCGGCGCTCGAGGCCGAGGCCGAGCTGCTCGCCTCGTTCCAGCACTACGTGCAGTCGGGGGTCCTGTCCTTCGCCGTCCCCCGCATCAGCGGCACGGCGCTCCTGCCCGAGGGTGGGCGCGCGATCGTGCACCCGGCGCTCGACGGGACCCCGCTCGACGTCGACGCGCTGCGGCCCGGGCCGGGCCTCGCCGCCGACCTCGGCCGCGTGCTCGCCTCGATCCACGAGCTGCCGCGCGCGATCGTCGACGACGCGGGGCTGCCCGGGTACGCCGTCGAGGAGTACCGGGCCCGCCGGATGGCGGAGCTCGACGAGGCCGCCGCGACGGGCAAGGTGCCGCCCGCGCTCCTGCGCCGCTGGGAGACCGCGCTCGAGGACGTGTCGCTGTGGCGGTTCCAGCCGGTCGTCGTGCACGGCGACCTCGGGCCGGAGCAGGTCCTGGCGGCCCGGGGTCGCGTGGTCGCGGTGACCGACTGGGCGAGCGCGCGCGTCGCGGACCCGGCGGACGACCTCGCGTGGGTGCTCGTCTCGGCACCGCCCGAGGCGATCGACTCGATCATGGAGGCGTACCAGCTGCGCCGCACCGAGCTCACGGACACCCACCTCGTGGACCGCGCTCTCCTCGTGGGCGAGCTCGCGCTCGCGCGGTGGCTCCTGCACGGCGTCCGGCACGGCCTGGACGACGTCGTCGACGACGCGCTCGACATGCTCGCCGACCTCGACGACGCGACCCAGGACGCCGCGGACTGACGCCCCCGGAGCCGGGGCCCCCGCGCCGTCAGCCGGCGAGCAGCGCCTCGATCTCGGACTCCCCGAGGAGCCGCTGCGGGCGGACCGTCTCGTCGGACGCGACGTAGTAGAACGCGGCGTCGACCTTCTCGAGCGGCACTCCCGTCCACCGGGACCACGCGAGCCGGTACACCGCGAGCTGCACCTCGCGGACGCTGCGTGCCTCCGGGTCCGACGGCGCACGGCCCGTCTTCCAGTCGACCACCACCACCGCGTCGCGCGCGCCGTCGGCGTGCTCGGGGAGCTCGGGGAACACCGCGTCGATGCGCGAGCGCAGCACCGTCCCGCCCACCGGGGTCTCGACGTCGACCTCGACCGCGACGGGCGTGCGCGACGCCCACTCGGACGCGAGGAACGTGCTCTGCAGCCGCTCGAGGTCGGCGTCCGGGTCGAGGTCCTCGTCGTCCGCGCCGGGCAGGTCCTCGACGTCGAGGAGCGACGACGTCGTGAAGTAGCGCTCGGCCCACAGGTGGAACCGGGTGCCGCGCCGCGCGTGCACGGTCGGCTCCGCGGGCACCGGCCGGCGCAGGTGCAGCGCGTACTCGCCGCGGTCCGCGGCGAGCCGCACCAGGGCCGACGCGGACACGTGCGCCGGCAGCTCGACGTCGCGCCCGGACCGCTCCGCACGCTCGGCGAGCAGCACGCGGGCGAGCGCGACGAGGTCGCGCCCGTCGCCGTCCGTGAGCACGCCCGCCGGGGCGGTGAGCCCTCGCGGCCCGTCGCCCGCGGGCCCGGCCCGCCCGGCAGCCGCACGCTCGACCGCCGCACGCTCGAGGACCGCCCGGTCGACGCGCGCGGCCGTGTCGCGCAGCACCGACCGCGCCGAGCCGCGCACCGCGTCGTCGGGCACGGGCCAGGTCCCCGTGACCTCGAGGTCCTCGAGCGGGTTCGTGTCGTCCGGTCCGGGCGGTGCCGACCACCCGTCCGCCGCGACGACGCCCGCCTCGACGAGCTCGAGGAGGAACGGCGAGAGCGCGCGCGGGCGCGAGCCCGTCTGCCACCACGACGCGGTGAGGTAGAGCTCGCGGCGCGCGCGCGTGAACGCGACGTAGGCGAGACGACGCTCCTCCGCGAGCTGGTGCTCCCCGGCCGCGGCCCGGAACTCGTCGCGGCGCGCCACGAGCTCCTTGGTGTCCGCGGCGAGGTCGTGCCGGAAGGCCGGCAGGTCGGCGGCGTCGCCACGCAGCGGGTACGGGAGCTGGCTCACGTCCGTGAGCCAGCCGCTGTCCGTGCGCAGCCCGGTCGAGGACTGCGCGACGGTCGGGAACACGCCGTCGACGAGACCGGGGACCACGACGACGTCCCACTCGAGCCCCTTCGCCGCGTGCGCCGTGATGACCTGCACGGCGTCCGGGTCGGGCGCTCGCACCGGCAGGTCGAGCCCGTTCTCGCGCGACGAGGCGACGCCGAGCCAGGCGAGGAACGCCCCGAGCGTCACGACGTCCGCCGTCTGGGAGAACGTCGCCGCCACGTCGCGGAAGGCGTCGAGGTGCTCGCGCGCCCGGTCGCTCACGGCCTCCGGGTCGACGAGCCGGCGCGACGCCAGCAGGGCCTCGTTGGTCGCGGCCTCGACGTCGAGCCCGAGCGCGCGCTCCGCCTCGACGACGAGCTCCGGCAGGGACAGGTACGTCAGCCCGCGCAGCGCGCGCAGCGTCCGGGACAGCGCGGACAGGCGCGCGTGGCCGTCGGCGGTGAGCGTGCGTCCGTCGGCCGCGGCCTCCCCCGGCTCCGGCAGGTCGTCGAGCGCGTCCACGATCGAACGGTGGTCGGCCACGTCGCCCTCGACGACCACCGCGCTCTCACCGCCGTCGCCCGGGGTGGCCGACCGGCGTCGGGCCGCGAGCGCGCCCTCGATCCGCGCCAGGTCCGCCGCGCGGCTCGCGAGCGCGTGCAGGTCCGCCGCGCCGAGGTTGAGCCGCGGGCCCGTGAGGAGCCGGACGAGCGCGTCCCCGCGCGAGGGGTCGTGCACGGCCTCGAGGAGCGCGACGACGTCCACGACCTCCGGGGTCGTGAGCAGACCCCCGAGTCCGACCACCTCGACCGGCAGCCCGCGCCGTCGCAGCGCGACCTCGAGCGTGGCGAACTGGCTGCGCTTGCGGCACAGCACCGCGGCCGTGACCCGGCCGCCCGGGGCGCCGGCCGGCCGCCAGCGCGCGGCGACGAGCTCGGCGACCGCCGCCGCCTCCTCCTCCGCCGTGGCGGCGACGTGCGCCGACACCGTGCCCGCGCCCGCGTCGGGACGCAGCGCGAGCGGCGGGACCTCGACGCGCGCGTCCCGCGAGCCGGACGCCTCGCCGCGCAGGGGTGTCGCGGTGACGTTCGCCGCCGCGAGCACGGCGGCGTCGTTGCGCCACGACGTGGACAGGAAGCGCACGGCCGACCGGCCGCCCGCGGCGTGCGGGAACCGCTCGGGGAAACGCGCGAGGCCGCCCGCGCTCGCGCCGCGCCAGCCGTAGATCGACTGGTGCGGGTCCCCCACGGCGGTCACCGGGTGCCCGCCGCCGAACAGACCCGCGAGCAGCTCGACCTGCGCGTGCGACGTGTCCTGGTACTCGTCGAGCAGGACGACGCGGTAGCGGGCGCGCTCGGTCTCGCCGACGACCGGCACCTCGCGCGCGAGGCGCGCGGCGAGCGCGACCTGGTCGCCGAAGTCGAGCGAGTCCGCCGCCCGCTTGCGCCGGCGGTACTCCGCGACGACGTCGAGGAGCCGGACCCGTTCGGCGACGTCGCCGATCAGCTTCTCCACCTCCTTGGTCCGCGCCTTCTGCCGCGGGCCGAGCGGCAGCGCGTCGAGCTGCCCGACGATCTCCGCGAGCCGGTCGCGGGCCTCGGGCGGTTCGAGGAGGTGCTCGCCGAGCGCGCCCGAGAGCCCGAGCACGGCGGCGACGACGGTGCTCAGCGCACGGTCCGTGCCGAGGTCGTCGTCCCAGCTCTCGACGACCTCCGCCGCGAGCTGCCACTGCTGCGCCTCGCCGAGCAGGCGCGCGCCCGGCTCGACGCCGACGCGCAGGCCGTGGTCCGCGACGAGCGAGGCGGCGTACGCGTTGTACGTCGCGACGGTCGGGCGGTCGAGCAGCGAGAGGGCCGACGCCGCCCCGCCGCGGGCGCGGGCGAGCTGGGCGAGGCGCACCTGGACGCGCTCGGCGAGCTCGCCGGCGGCCTTGCGCGTGAAGGTCAGGCCGAGCACCGCGTCGGGCGCGACGAGGTCGTTCGCGATGAGCCAGACGACCCGCGCCGCCATCGTCTCCGTCTTGCCCGAGCCCGCGCCCGCGACGACGAGCGTCGGCTCCAGCGGGGCCTCGATCACCTCGACCTGCTCGGGCGTGGGCCGGGGGCGCCCGAGCAGGTCGGCGATGCGCGTCGCCGAGAGGGCGGGCCGCCCCGGCGTGGCCTGCGCGACCGGTTCCCGGGGGTCGAGCGCGACACCGTCGGCCGCGACGAGGTGCACCTGCGCCCGGTCCGGCTCCGGGAGCTCGAACAGCTCGCTGCTCACGCCACGACCCTCCTGCCCTCGGGCTGCACCGGGCACGCGCGACGCACCGGGCACATCTCGCACAGCCCGTTGCGACGGGCGGTGAACGTCGACGCCGACATGGTGCCGGCGGCGTCCTCGACGACGTCGCGCGCCCAGCTCGAGCCGTCCGGCGCCGGGTCGAGCGCGGGCTGCGGCACGACCGCCGGCCCGACGTGCGTGCTCCCGACGTAGACCAGCTGCGCCCCGGCGCTGCGCGTGCCCTCCGGGACGTCGAGCGCCCCCGCCTCGACCGCGAGCTGGTACGCACCGAGCTGCGGGTGCTCGGCGCCCTCCGCCCTCGTCGCGGTCCGGCGCCCCGTCTTGAGGTCGACGACGCGGACCTCGCCCTCCCCCGCGTCCTCGACGCGGTCGATCGTCCCGCGCAGCCGCGCGCGGCCCACCGTGACGTCGAACGTCGGCTCGACGAGGAGCGGCTCGCCCGCCTGCGCGACGTACGCCGCGAGCTTCTCGATCATGCGCTCGGCGCGGCGACGGAGCTGGCGCGTGGGCCATCCCTCGGGCAGCGCGAGCTCGGCCCAGCGGCGGTCGAGCTCGGCGCGCAGCTCGGCGAGCGTCCCCGACGGCGCGCTCTCGGCGATCGAGTGGACGAGCGTGCCGAGGCTCTGGTGGGTCGCGTCGGGCGCCGTCCCGCCCGCTGCCTCGAGCGACCACCGCAACGGGCACGTCGTCACCGTCTCGACCTTCGAGGGAGACACCGTGACGGTCTCGTCCTGCGTCCGCAGGGGGGCGGTGCTCGACACCCCCGCGACGCCGTACCAGGTCTCCGGCCGCGCCTCGCCGACGCCCAGGGCACCGAGGTCCGCGAGGAGCGTCGCCGCGGCGACCGCGCGCGTGCCCGGCCGCGGGCCCGCGGCCGGGCCGGGCACCAGGCCGTCCGCGCCGTCGTGGGACTCGTCGGCGCGTGCCGCGTCGGCGACGAGGACGCCGCGCGCGGCCGCGACCAGTCCGCGCAGGTCGAGCGGAGCACCCACGCGCACGTGCCGGCGCGCGCCCGGGGCGGTGCCGGGTCCGTCGTCGGGACCGGCGCCGCCCGCGGGCCCGCCCTCCTCGGGACCGGACGGGCCGCCGTCGGGCTCGCCCGGTGGGACGACGAGGTCGCAGAAGACCGACGGGGCCTCCTCCGCGTCCTCGACGGCCGTGACCACCAGGCGCCGCGTCGCGCGCGACGTCGCCACGACGAACGCGCGCAGCTCGTCCGCCAGGACCTGCGCACGTGCCTGCGGCCCGACCCCGTGCGCGTCGTGGGCACGCCCGGCGACGAGCTCGACGAGCGCCTGCGACCCGAGCAGCGAGTCACGCAGGCGCAGGTCCGGCCACACCCCGTCCTGCACGCCCGCGACGACGACGACGTCCCACTCGCGCCCGGCCGCCCCCGCCGGCGTGAGCGCGGCGACGGCGTCGGCGCCGCTCGCGCTCGCCGCGAGCGAGTCCGCCGGCAGGTCCTGCGACGCCAGGTACTCGACGAACGCGCCGGCCGGCGCTCCCGGCATGCGGTCGACGAACGTCTCCGCCGCGCGGAAGAGCGCGAGCACCGCGTCGAGGTCGCGGTCCGCGCGGGCGCCCGCCGGGCCGCCGTCGAGCGCGGCCGAGCGCCACCGCTCCGCGAGCCCCGTCGCGGCCCAGACCGCCCAGAGCACGGTCTGCGCCGTCGCCCCGGGCTGCCCGGCGGCCTCGCGGCCCGCGGCGAGCGCGCGCGCGACGGCCACCGGTCCGCGCCGCACGGTGGCGGGGAGCGTGGTGGCCCGCGCCGGGTCCGCGAGCAGCTCGACGAGCAGGGCGTCGGACGACCGCCCGCCACCGCCCTCGAGCTCCTCCGCGCGCAGCGCCCGGCGCAGGCGCCGCAGCGCGACGACGTCGAGCGCGCCCACCGGCGAGGTCAGCAGCGCCGCCGCGGTCAGGGGGTCCAGCGCGTCGGCGTCCTCGGGCGCCGCGACGCACACGCGCACCGCGGCGAGGAGCGGCGCGACGGCCGGCTCGTCGCGCAGCGGGACGTCCGAGCCGAGGAGCGTCACGGGCACCGACGCCGCGACCAGCTCGCGGCGCAGCGCGGCGAGCCGCGTCCCGGTGCGCGCGACGACCGCCATCCGGTGCCACGGCGTACCGCGCAGCAGGTGCTCGGCACGCAGCTCGCGTGCCACGAAGGCGGACTCCTGCGCGACGGCGGAGAGCACCGCGACCTGCACCGGCGCGGCCTCCGGCGGCTCACCGGGCCCGGGCCGCGCCGCCGCACCGCGGTGCATCGCGCCCGCGACCGTCCCGACCTGCGCCGTGACGCGACGCGTCACCTCGCGCAGCGCGCCCGGCTGCCGCCACGCCGTACCGAGCACGGCGACGCGCGCCGCCAGCTCCCCGCCCCGCACGCCGTCACGCCGGGCGGGCGCCGACGCACGCCCCACGAGACCGGGGCTCGCGCCGCGGAACGTCTGCACCGCGGAGTCCGGGTCGCCGAGGAGCACGACCCGCGCGCCGTCGTCGTGCAGCACGTGCAGGAGGCGCGCCGTCGCGACGGTCGCCTCCTGGTAGTCGTCGACGACGACGAGGTCCCAGCGCGGCCGCGGCACGTCGGGCACCTCGTCCTCCCAGGCGAGCAGCGCCTCCGCCGCCTCGTCGACGACGACCGCGGGGTCGAACCGCGACCCCGCGTCGGGTGTGCCCGCGCGCAGCGCGGTGACGTCGAGGTACTCCGCGAAGAGCTGGGCGCCCAGCGCCCACTCGCTGCGCTCGTAGCGGCGGCCCAGCTCGGCGAGGTCGCCCGGGGCCAGGCCGCGCTCGGCCGCGCGCATGAGCAGGTCGCGCAGCTCCTGGCGCAGGCCGCGCAGGCCGAGGACCTCCTCCGGCAGACCGGGGGGCAGCGCGAGCGGCGCGCCCTCGCCCTCCAGATGACCCTCGAGCAGCTCCGCCAGGACGAGGTCCTGCTCGGGGCCGGAGATGAGCGTCGGCGGCGGCTCGTCGAGCGCCGCTGCGCGCTCGCGGAGCACGGCGAAGGCCGCGGACGCGGCGGTGCGGACCATCGGCGCGCCGACCGTGCGGCGCGCCCGCGCCGACAGGCGGTCCCGCAGGGAGGCCGCCGCCCGGCGCGAGGACGCGAGGAGCAGCACCCGCTCGGGCGCGACGCCGGCAGCGAGCGCCGCGAGCACGATCTCCTGCGCGACGAGCGTCTTGCCCGTCCCCGGCGCACCGACGACGAGCGTCGCACCCGGGCCCGCGGCCGCCGCGAGCGCCGCGCGCTGGGTGTCGTCCAGGACCGCGTCGGCCTCGGGATCGTGAGGCCGCGCGACGAGACGGGGGGCGGTCGTCCGGGGCACGGACCCGATCCCATCACGGGCCACCCACACCCCCGCACGGGGCGCGCGGGCAGGCCCGCCGCACCCGCGCGCACCGGGCCCTACGGCACCGGCCAGCCGTTGGGCAGGCACCCCTCGGTCGACATGGACTGCTGGACCATCACCGGCGCCACGGCACCGGGGCTCGGGCACGACTCGTGCCCGTGGCCGAGGACGTGACCGACCTCGTGGTTCACGAGGTAGTGCCGGTACGTCACGAGGTCGTCGCCGAAGTCGGTGGCCCCGACGACCCAGCGCTCGAAGTTCAGCACCGCGGTGCCCGAGGCCGAGTTGCCGCACGACCACTTCCCCCCGGTGTCGAGCGGGGCGCACATCCGGTCGGTCGTCGCAGGGCTCGCCAGCACGACGCGGATCGAGGCGTCGTCAGCCGCCGTCCGCGAGAACGTCACGCCGTCGGGGCCCGACCAGCCGCGCGCGTCGTTGAGCGTGGTGAGCACCGCCGTCGCGAAGACCTCGCCGTCGACGGGCAGACCTGCCTCGACCTCGACCCGGACCGACCGCACGGTGCCCGCGCCCGGTGCGGGGTGCTCGCCGGGCACGACGGAGAGGGTCCCGCCCAGGTCGGGCTCGACGGTGACGGTGCCCACGAGCCCGGACCCCGCCTCGGCGACGGGTGCCTCCGGCGTCGGGGCGGGCGTCGGCTCGGGCGCGGGGGCGCTCTCCGTCGGGGTCGGTGCCGGCCGCGGGTCCCCGGCGGGGACCGCCTCGGGTGCCGCGAGGTCGACGTCGCCCGGTCCTTGCTCCGCGTTCCCGGCGCGCTCGGCGGCGGACCTGCTCGTCACGCCGTCGCCGTCCCGCTCCGGCGCGGTGCCCGCCTCGTCCTCGTCGACGGCCGCGAGCACGCTCGCGCCGCCACCACCCGCGGGGAGCTCCCAGACCTCCGCCGTCGCGACGCCCCCGCCGAACCCGACGGCGAGGCAGGCGGCGACCGCCGCCCCGTGCCGGAGCGGGCGCGCCCCGGGCCTCGTCGAGGCCGACGCGCGTCGTTTCGTGGGGGTATGTCTGTCGGGCACCGCCCCATCGTCCCACTCTTCGTCGCGCCCGGTCGACACCGCCGACCGTTTCCGTATCCTCCCCCCATGACCGGAGCCGGCGAGGGACGCGCGCGGGGCACGGGGCCGACGCACGCCGGCACCCGTGCCCGGATGCCCCGGGACGAGCGGCGGACGCAGCTCCTCGCGATCGCCGAGGAGCTCTTCGCCTCGCACGGCTACCACCACATCTCGATGGACGACATCGCCGACCGCGCCGGCGTCGGCAAGCCCGTGCTCTACCGGCACTTCCCGTCCAAGCTCGACCTCTACCTCGCGATCGTCGACGAGCAGGGCGAGCGCCTCGTCCACGCGGTGCACCAGACGCTCGACCCGTTCCGCGCGCCCCCCACGGGGACGGCGGTGGGCGACCTCGACGCGGCGGCCGTCGACGGGCTCGCGGTCATCGAGGGCATCGTGCGCTCCTACGTCGCGTACGCGCGCACGGCGGGCCGGTCCGCGGCGCTGCTGTTCGAGTCCGACGTCATGCGCGACCCCGTGGTGCGCGCCCGCGTCCTCGCGCCCGACACCCGTATCGCCCGTGCGTTCGCCGACGTCCTCGTCCGGATCACGGACCTCGACGGCGACGAGGCGCTCGTCGTCGCGCGTACGTGCACGGCGGTCGGCCGGGCCGCGGCGACGGAGGCCGTGCGCCCCGACGGGTCCGCGTCCGCCGACGAGGTCACCCGTCTGGTCCCCCGTCTCGTCTGGCGCGGGGTCCACGGCATGCTGCGCCGCGCGTGACCGGGCGCGCCGGGGGCGCGCGCCGACGGGACGTCGGCGGGAATCTGACTACTATCGATCGCGTTGTCGCCGGTGGGCCGCCCACCGTGCGGATCCGAGGTTCGTCGTCGCTGCGCCCTGGCGCAGCCGCTGTGAGGAGTTGCTGTGGAAGTCACCATCGGTGTGCAGAACCTGGCCCGTGAGATCGTCGTCGACACGGACCTGTCCGCCGAGGCCGTGGCGACCGCCGTCGCCGACGCGCTGGCCGGCGCTCCCGCGTTCGAGCTCACGGACTCGCGCGGTCGCCGCGTGATCGTCCCGTCGGCGTCCCTCGGGTACGTCGAGATCGGCACGGAGGAGCAGCGCCGGGTCGGCTTCGGCTCGCTCTGACACCGCCGTCCGGCCGGGTCCGCCCTCGAGGGTGAGGCCCGGCCCGTCGAGGGAGGCCCGGGCCTCTACCTCGCGTGACCAGGGCTCTACCTCGCGTGACCAGGCCTCTACCTCGGCAGACCGGGGTTCTCCCCCGCGCGGGGTGGTGGGTCGGGGACGGTGCTCGGGACGTCAGGCGGCGAGGCCCAGGCGGTCCATGCGGCGCGAGTGCTCGGCGGTGAGGCGCGCGAAGACCCACGACTGCGTGGCCGGCGCGGGCCCCTTGGGCGAGGTGGCGCCCGCCGTGTCGTCCGACGCCACGCCCGCCGCGACGAGCCGCGCGAGCGCGGGGCGGCGCGCGAGCACGACGCCCACGACCCCGAGCGCCTCCCCGACGAGCCGGCGGCCCCACAGCGCGAGCCGCGACGCGAGCACCGGGTCGGCGGCGGCGGCCTCGGCGATCACCGGCGCGTAGCGCTGGGACGGGGTGTCCTGCGTCAGCGCGTCCACGACGACGGTGCGCGACCTCTCGTCGAGCCCCTGCGCGGCGAGCAGGCAGAAGTCGTCCGCGACGCCCTGGCTCACGTAGCCCTTGAGGATCCCCTCCCACCACGTGCTCGGGCGCGTGCGGGCGTCGAAGTCGTCGAACATGCCGTCGAACGTGCTCATGCAGGTGTCGGGGTCGCCGCCGAGCTCGGCGACGCGCAGCAGCACGCGCTCCTGCCGGTCGAGCATCGCCGCCGCCAGGCGGGACAGGGCCTGACGCTGGCGCAGCGTGGGCGCGTGCGCGGCGTCCCCGGCGAGGCGGCCGAAGCTCGCGAGCTCGGTGTAGGCGACGAGGCCGAGGAGCTCGACCGCGTCGGTGACCTCCGCCGTCCGCGGGGTCTCGGCGGCGTGGGCGTCGGCGTGATCGGTGTCGCTCATCGGGTCAGGATAGTTCTCCGATATCATGGCGGGCGTACATCGGTTGCCCGGTCGTCCAGACCTCACGCTCGTCACGCGTACGACGACGGCACGGCACGGTCCGCAGCGCGGGCCTCGCCACGACATCCCACGATCGGCTGCCGGCCACGAGGTGCGTACGACCGCGACCGGGGACACCTCCCGGTGCCGGGCTCACGACGGGCCCGTGGAGCGTCGCGCGTGCCCGAACCGAGACAGAGGCACCAGTGACCACCACAGACGCCACCCCCGACGTGAGCGCCGACGCGACGACCGTCGCCGCGAGCGTCCACGCGGACAACACCACCTTCGCCGACTTCGGCGTCCGCCAGGAGATCGTCGACGCGCTCTCCGACGCGGGCATCACCCACCCCTTCCCGATCCAGGCGATGACGCTCCCGGTCGCGATGTCGGGCCACGACATCATCGGCCAGGCCAAGACCGGCACGGGCAAGACCCTCGGCTTCGGCGTGCCGCTCCTGCACCGTGTCGTCGCACCGGGCGAGCCCGGCTTCGACGAGCTGCCCTCCCCCGGCAAGCCCCAGGCGCTCGCGCGTCGGGACGACGACGAGCGCC
>CAZFUQ010000020.1:2092-6483 GCA_964521905.1 uncultured Cellulosimicrobium sp. | reverse complement strand
AGCCCCAGGCGCTCGTCGTCGGCCCGACGCGCGAGCTCGCCGTCCAGGTCGCGAACGACCTCGCCACGGCCTCCGCGCGCCGCTCGGTGCGCATCGTCCAGCTCTACGGCGGTCGTGCGTACGAGCCGCAGGTCGAGGCGCTCACGCGCGGCGTCGAGGTCGTCGTCGGCACCCCCGGCCGCATGATCGACCTCATGAACCAGGGGCACCTCAACCTCACGCGCGCGGCGACCGTCGTGCTCGACGAGGCCGACGAGATGCTCGACCTCGGCTTCCTGCCGGACGTGGAGAAGATCCTCGCCCGCACGCCCGCCCAGCGGCACACGATGCTCTTCTCGGCGACCATGCCGGGCGCCGTCGTCTCCATGGCGCGCCGCTACATGAAGCAGCCGACGCACATCCGCGCGAACGACCCGGACGACGGCGGCCAGACGGTCAAGAACATCGAGCAGGTCGTCTACCGCGCGCACGCGCTGGACAAGATCGAGGTCCTCGCGCGCATCCTCCAGGCCGACGGCCGCGGGCGCACGATCGTGTTCGCACGCACCAAGCGCACCGCGGCGAAGGTCGCGGACGAGCTCGTCGAGCGCGGCTTCGCGGCCGGCTCCATCCACGGCGACCTCGGCCAGGGCGCGCGCGAGCAGGCGCTGCGCGCGTTCCGCAACGGCAAGATCGACGTGCTGGTCGCGACCGACGTCGCGGCGCGCGGCATCGACGTCGACGACGTCACGCACGTCGTGAACTACCAGTGCCCCGAGGACGAGAAGACCTACCTGCACCGCACCGGCCGCACCGGCCGCGCGGGCAACAAGGGCACGGCCGTGACGTTCGTCGACTGGGACGACGTCCCGCGCTGGGGGCTCATCGACAAGGCGCTCGACCTCGGCATCCCCGAGCCCGCCGAGACGTACTCGAGCTCGCCGCACCTGTACACCGACCTGCACATCCCCGAGGGGACCAAGGGGCGCCTGCCCAGGGACCGCCGCACCCTCGCGGGCCTCGACGCGGAGGAGATCGAGGACCTCGGCGAGACCGGCAAGCGGCACACCCCCGCGGGCGGGTCCCGCGGGCGCCAGGGCGGCCGGTCCGACGGCGGCCGTGGACGGTCCGAGGGCGGCCGGCCGGAGCGCGGCGAGCGTGGCCGTTCCGGCGACCAGGCCCGCGGCCCGCGGCGCGGCGAGGGCGAGCGCGACGGCGCCACCACCGAGGCCGGCGCGCCGGCCGAGGGCGGCGAGCGTCCTCGCCGCTCGCGTAACCGTCGCCGCACCCGGGGCGGCAGGCCGGCGGAGCAGCAGGGCGGCGGCGCACAGCCGGCGCCCGCACCCCAGCCCGCCGAGTAGTCCCGACGACGAACCCCGGGTCGTCCCCCACCGTCACCCGGCGGTGGGGGACGGCCCGGGGTTCGTCGTGCCCGGCTTCGATGCTCGTCGGCGCAGGTCAGTGCAGGTCAGCGCAGGTCAGTGCACGTGCGCGTCACGCCCGGCGAACCACACCGCCACGCCCTGCACGACCGCCGCGACGACGAGCAGGAGCAGCGGGAGGGTCCAGCCGCCCGTCGCGTCGTGCGCGAGGCCGAGGCCGAGGGGGCCGCCGGCGGCGAGCAGGTACCCGGCGCTCTGCGCCATGCCGGAGAGCTCGGACGTGTGGGCCGCGTCGCGGGCCCGCAGCGCCATGAGGGTGAGGGCGAGGCTGATCCCGCCGCCCTGCCCGAGCCCGACGAGGACGGCCCACAGGACGGCGGCGCCGGGCGCGAGGGCGAGCCCGAGGAGGCCGGTGCCGACGAGCACGACGAGCACGACGCCGATCCCCCGCTGGCGGCGCATGCGCCCGGCGAGGATCGGCGTGACGAACGACCCGACGATGCCCGCGAGGTTGCTCAGCGCGAGCAGCCACCCGCCCGCCTCCGGCGTGCCGCCGAGCCCGACGACGATCTCGGGGAGCCAGGCGCTGACGGCGTAGAACGACAGCGACTGCATCCCCATGACGACGGTCACGGCCCACGCGAGCGGGCTGGACCACACCGAGCGGGACCCGGCGGGTGCGGGCGCCGCGCGGACCGCGAGCGTCCCCACCGGGTCGCGCCGCAGCGTCCGCGGCACCCACACGACGACCGCGAGCACCGCGAGGACGCCCCACGAGGCGAGCGCCCCGCGCCAGTCCAGCCCGGCGGCCGACGCGACCGGCAGCGTGAGGCCCGCGGCGAGGGCCGCGCCACCCGCGAGCGTCATCGAGTAGAGCGCGGTCACGAGGCCGACGCGGTCGGCGAAGTCCCGCTTGATCAGGGCCGGGAGCAGCACGTTGCCCACGCCGATCGCGCCGCCCGCGACGAGGGTCCCGGCGAACAGCCCCCACGTCTCGGGGACCAGGCGGATCGCGAACCCCGCGCACAGCAGGACGAGGCTCACCAGGAGCGCGCGCTCCAGGCCCCAGCGGCGCGCGAGGGCCGGCGCCGCGGGCGCGAGCAGTCCGAAGCACAGCACGGGGAGCGTCGTGAGGAGCCCTGCGCCCGCCGCGCCGAGACCCGTGTCGGCCCGGATCTCTCCGAGCAGCGGGGAGATCGCCACGACCGCGGGACGCAGGTTGAGCGCCGCGAGCAGGAGCGCGAGGACCGCCGTCGCACCCAGCGGTCGGCGCAGCCCGCTCATGCGTCCGCCGTCCCGGGCCGAGGGCGCACCGGGTCCGACGGGACCGCGGTGCCGTCCGCGGCCCCGCGCTCGACCTCGACGTCGGCGATGTGAGCGCGCAGCACGTCGATCGTGGAGTCCACGGCACGCTCGGCGGCCTCGGGGTCGCGCGCCCGCACGGCGGCGACGACCTCCTCGTGACCGGGCACGTCACGGTGGTGCGGGCGCCGCGCACCCCACGAGAACGTCCGCACGAGACCGTGGTCGAGACCGGCGTAGAGGTCCGCGAGCAGGGGGTTGCCCGCGGCGCGCACGACCTCCGCGTGGAACGCGACGTCGGCGGCCTGGAACGCCCCCTCGTCGGTGTCGCGCGCGGCGACCTGCGCGGCGAACGCCGCCTCGAGCCGGGCCAGGGACTCGTCGTCGCCCCGCTGCGCCGCGGCGCGCGCGGCCCCGCGCTCGAGGATGCCGCGCACCTCGAGCACGTGGAGGGCGTCGGTCGTGCGGGCGCGACGGGTCAGGGCGGCGTCGAGCCCGTCGGCCGCTCGCACGTACGTGCCGTCGCCGCGCCGCGGCTCGAGGACACCGGCGTGCTCGAGAGCGCGCACCGCCTCGCGCACGGTGTTGCGCCCGACGCCGAGCTGGGCGACGAGCTCGGGCTCCGGCGGGATGCGCGACCCCACCGGCCACTCGCCGCGCTCGACGAGCTCGGACATGCGCTCGACGACGAGCTCGGAGACCTTGCGGGGCGGGGTGATCGGCTGCGGCACCGAAAGACCCTAACATCCCCTGTTTCGCCCCACGCCCCGTCCCGACGACGCGGTGCCGCCCCGGCGCCCGGCCGGGGCGGCACCGACCTACGAGGCGGTCTGGACGAACTCGACGACGGCGTCCGCGACGAGCTGGACCGCGATGGCCGCGAGCAGCAGGCCGGCGATGCGCGTCACGAGGATCGTTCCCGAGTCGCCGAGCACGCGGTTGATGACGTTCGCGAAGCGCATCGAGAGCCACAGGCACACGTGCACCGCGACGACGCCCGCCGCGATCGCCGCCCACTCCGCGACGCCGCCGCCGCGCTCCCCGGCCCGCTGGACGAAGACCATCGTCGCGACGATCGCGCCCGGCCCGGCGAGCAGCGGCGTGCCGAGCGGCACGAGCGCGACGTTCACGCCCTTGTTGCCGGACGGCTCCGGGTCCTCCATCTTGCCCGTGAGGAGCTCCATGGCGACGAGGAGCAGCAGCAGGCCGCCCGCGGTCTGCAGCGCGGGCAGCGAGATGTGCATGTAGCTGAGGATCTGCTGGCCGAACACCGCGAACGCGACGATCACGCCGAACGCGACGAAGATCGCCGTGCGGGCCGCCTGGTTGCGCTGCTTGGCGCCCATCGTGCTCGTCAGGCCCAGGAACACCGGCACGGTGCCGGGCGGGTCCATGATGACGAACAGCGTGACGAAGACCTCCGTGAACAACCGGACGTCGAAGAGCTCGTTCACCTCGCGGCCTCCTGCGCGCCCGCCGGCACGGCCGTCCGCCCGCTCACCTGATCACGTCCAACTGACCCAGCTCCTCGATCTGCTCCAGCACGGTCGGTGCTGTCGTGTTCTCCCCGAGCCGGTTCGGTTTTCCGGCCCCGTGGTAGTCGCTCGACCCGGTGACGAACAGGCCCAGGGTGCGGGCCAGGTCGGCGAGCCGTGCGCGCTGCCGCTCGTCGTGGTCGCGGTGGAACACCTCGAGCCCCGCGAGCCCCGCCGCGGCCATCTCCTCGAT
>CAZFUQ010000020.1:1488-2082 GCA_964521905.1 uncultured Cellulosimicrobium sp. | reverse complement strand
TGCCCGTCTTCGCCCACCCGGGTGCGGACGGGCGAAGACGGGCACCCCGCCCGCCGCACGGATCCCCCGCACCGCAGCGACGGCGTCGGGCGCGTGGTGCGGCACGTAGTACGGGGTGTCGGTGGCGAGGATCGTCGCGAACGCGGCCGAGCGGTCGGTCGCGAGCCCGGCGGCGACGAGCGCGTCCGCGATGTGCGGGCGCCCGATCGTCGTGCCGGGGGCGGTCTGCGCGAGGACATCCTCCCACGTGACGGGATAGTCCTCGGCGATGAGGTCGACCATCCGCCGCGCCCGGCTCGTACGGGCCTCGCGCGTGCGGTCGAGCTCGGCGAGGAGCTCCACGTGCGCGGGGTCGTGCAGGTAGGACAGGACGTGCACCGAGATCCCGCCCGAGCGCGCGGAGATCTCCGCGCCGCGCACGAGCGCGACGCCGTGGCGCAGCGCGGCGTCGGTCGCCTGCGCCCAGCCCGCGGTCGTGTCGTGGTCGGTGAGGGCGACCACGTCGAGCCCGGCCGCGGACGCGGCGGCGACGACCTCCCCCGGCGCGTCCGTGCCGTCCGACGCGGTGGAGCGGGTGTGGAGGTCGATGCGCAC
>CAZFUQ010000020.1:0-1478 GCA_964521905.1 uncultured Cellulosimicrobium sp. | reverse complement strand
GCGCGCGGGACCCGCACACGATGTGCACACGGGGGCCCGGGGCTCACCACGGCCGTCCCAGGCTGGGCTGCCACAGTCGTCCTCGATGACCCCGATGACCTCACCCACCCACACCCCGCCCGCCTCCGCCCCGCCCGCCGTCGTCTTCGTCCACGGCATGCGCACGTCCGGCGCGATCTGGGACGCCCAGGTCGCGCACGTGCGCGACCTGGGCCACGACGCCGTCGCCGTCGACCTGCCCGCGCACGGCACCCGGGCGCACGAGCGCTTCACGCTCGAGCGCGCGTTCGAGGTGCTCGACGAGGCCGCCGCGTCGTTCGGCCCCGACCGCCGCGTCGCGCTCGTGGGGCTCTCGCTCGGCGGGTACACCTCGCTCGCATGGGCCGCGCGGCGACCGGCGAACCTCGCGGGCGTCGTCGCCGCGGCGTGCACGTCCGACCCCAAGGGCAAGCCCGTCGCGCTCTACCGCGACGTCGCGCGCCTCGTCGTCGCGGGCGGCGGCCTCCTCGGCTCCGCGGCGCGGTGGGCCGCGCGCACGAGCGTCGCGGCCTGGGGCACGATCGCGAGCGGCGGGCGCACGCTCCCGGGCGGCGCGGCGACGTCGTACGAGCTGGTCGGCCCCGGGGACGCCGGTCGGGCCGCCCACCGGCCCGGGTGGGGGGTCGTCACCGACGCGCTCACCCAGCTCGCCGGGCGCTCCTGGCTGGCCCACGTGCGCGACGTGGACGTGCCCGTGTGGCTCGTCAACGGCGCCCGCGACCACCTGCGGCTCGACGAGCAGCGCTACCTCGCCGCGGCCGCCGACGCCGCCCTCGTCGTCGTGCCCCGCGCCGGCCACGACGTGAACAGCGAGGCCCCCGAGGCGTTCAACCGCGTGCTCGACCGCGCGCTCGCGGACTTCGGCCGCGTCCGCGGTGCGAGACTGGGTGCATGACCGACGCCACCCCCGTCACCCCCGAGACGAGCTCCGAGCAGGCACCCGCCGAGGACCAGGACCTGAGCGCGCGCGGGAGCAACCGCTCCCAGCGCCCCGAGTCCGACGCGTTCAAGGCGTTCATCACGAGCGGCTGGGCACCCCGCGCGCGGCTCGACGTCGAGCCCTCGCCCGCCGCGCCGTTCACCGTGGCGCGCCGCGCCGCGCTGTCCGAGCGGTTCCCCGGCGCACGGCTCGTCGTGCCCGCCGGCCCGCTGAAGACCCGCTCGAACGACACCGACTACCGGTTCCGGCCGCACTCCGCGTTCGCGCACCTCACCGGCTACGGCACGGACCAGGAGCCCGACGCCGTCCTCGTCCTGCACCCGGTCGAGCCCGGCACGGGCGACGACGGCGGCGACCACCATGCCGTGCTCTACGTGCGTCCGCTCGCCGCGCGCGACACCGAGGAGTTCTACGCCGACTCGCGCTACGGCGAGTTCTGGGTGGGCGCGCGCCCGTCGCTCGACGACGTCAGGACGGTCACGGGCGTCGAGGCGCGTCA
>CAZFUQ010000019.1:0-31026 GCA_964521905.1 uncultured Cellulosimicrobium sp. | reverse complement strand
TCGGCGGCATCTTCGCCCAGGGGCAGAACGTCGCGTTCCTCGTGGCGCTCGCGTTCGCCGTCGCGGCCAGCGCGAACCTGCCGACCATCCTCTACTCGCTGTTCTGGAAGCGGTTCAACACGTCCGGGGCGCTGTGGAGCATGTACGGCGGGCTGATCTCGTGCGTCGTGCTCATCGCCTTCTCGCCCGTCGTCTCGGGCAAGGTCGACCCGGTGACGGGCGCGAGCCTGTCGATGATCAAGGACACGAGCATCGACTTCGCGATCTTCCCGCTGAGCAACCCCGGCATCATCTCCATCCCCCTGGCCTTCCTCCTCGGGATCGTCGGGACGCTGCTGAGCAAGGAGAAGCCGCACCCGGAGAAGTTCGCCGAGATGGAGGTGCGCTCGCTCACCGGTGCCGGTGCCGAGAAGGCGGTCGTGCACTAGCTCCGAGCCACGCCGCCGCGGCGCGGTCTCGTGCGGCGGACGCCCCCGGCCCTGCTCGGGTCGGGGGCGTCCGCACGCCCCGGGGAACCTTCGGCGAGATCGCGTCGCCCGTGGCGTGGCCCGGGACGTACGGTCCTGCCATGCCCTCCGAGCCCCTGCCCGACGCCGTCGCTCCCGCAGCGACGTCGGCCCCCGTCCTCGTCGTCACCGGGGCGATGGCCTCGGGCAAGTCGACCGTCGCCGACGCGCTGGCGCGGTCGTTCCCGCTCGCCGCGCACGTGCGCGGCGACCTGTTCCGGCGGTTCGTCGTGAGCGGTCAGGCGTCCATGGACCCGCCGCTCTCGGCCGCCGCGCGCGCCCAGCTCGACCTGCGGCACGCGCTCGCCGCGCAGGCGGCCGACGGCTACGCGGCCGCCGGGATCACCGCGGTGGTCCAGGACATCCTGCTGGGGCCCGACCTGGCCCGTTTCACGGCGCGCGTGCGCACCCGCCCGTGCTACGCCGTCGTGCTCACGCCCGACGCGGCGACCCTCGCGGCGCGCGACGCGGCCCGGCACAAGCAGGGGTACGGGGACTGGACCCCCGAGGAGCTCGCCGTCGCGGCGCGCCGGACGCCCGGTGGGCTGCACGTCGACACGACCGGGTGGACGGTCGCCGAGACGGTGCGTCACGTCCTCGCGCACCTCGACGAGGCGCGCGTGCCGTGACGCCCGGGGAGTCCTCGGGTCGGCACGGGTGCGTCCCAGGGTGAGGCACGGGCGCGCGGGACGGGGGCGTCGAGGCGAGGATGGGCACATGACGACGACCCAGGACGACACCGTGACCGAGACCTTCGACGTGATCGTGATCGGCGGCGGGCCGGTCGGGGAGAACGCCGCCGACCGCGCCGCCCGGACGGGGCTGAGCGTGGCGATCGTCGAGGCCGAGCTCGTCGGCGGCGAGTGCTCGTACTGGGCGTGCATCCCGTCCAAGACGCTCCTGCGGCCGGGCGCGGTCCGTGCGGAGGCGCGCGGGGTGCCGGGCGTGGACGTGGTCACCGAGCTGGACGTCCCCGCGATCCTCGCGCGCAGGGACTCGATGGTCTCCGACTGGGACGACACGGGCCAGGTCTCCTGGGTCGAGGGTGCGGGCCTCACGCTCGTGCGCGGGCTCGCGCGGATCGTCGGGCCGCGTCTCCTGGAGGTCGTCGCCGAGGAGCCCGACGCCGACCCGGACGACCTCCCACGCACCCGCCGGCTCGAGGCGCGTCGCGCCGTGATCGTCGCGAGCGGCAGCGTCCCGGTGCTCCCCGCCGTGCCGGGCCTCGCGGACGTGAACCCGTGGACGAGCCGCGAGGCGACCGCGGTCGAGGACGTCCCCGAGTCGCTCGCGATCGTCGGCGGGGGCGTCGTCGCGACGGAGATGGCGGTCGCGTTCGCGGACCTCGGGTCGCGCGTCACCGTGCTCTCGCGCGGCGGGCTCCTCGGGCGGACCGAACCCTGGGCGGGCGAGGCGGTCGCGGCCTCGCTGCGCGAGCTCGGCGTCGACGTGCGGATCGGCGTCGGCACGGAGTCGGTCGAGCCCCTGCCCGACGGCGGGGCGCGCCTCACGCTGTCGGCCGCCGGGTCGCGGCGCGGCGGGGGCGGGCCCGACGAGGCACCGGACCTGTCGCCGGTGACCGCCGCGCGCGTGCTCGTCGCGACCGGGCGCGTCCCGCGCACGCAGGACCTGGGCGTCGACGCCGTCGGGCTCGTACCCGGGCGCGCGCTGGACGTCGACGACACGATGCTCGTCCGTGGGCTCGCGCCGGGCGCCGAGGACGGCTGGCTGTACGCCGCGGGCGACGTCACGGGCCGGGTCGCGACGACCCACCAGGGCAAGTACCAGGGGCGCGTCGTGGGCGACGTCGTCGCGGCGCGCTTCGGCGACCCCGACACCGCGGGCGCGCCGACCGCGGGGGAGCGGCCGCCCGCCGTCGGCGCGGCGCCCGAGCCGTGGTCGCGCTTCGCCGCGACCGCCGACGCCGTCGCGTCCCCCCAGGTCGTCTTCACACGGCCGGAGGTCGCGGCCGTCGGGCACACCGAGGCGTCCGCGCGAGACGCGGGGATCGACGTACGGGTCCTGCGCTACGACCTCGCGAACATCGCCGGCGCGTCCGTGCGCGCCGCCGACTACGCGGGCAGCGCGCAGCTCGTCGTCGACGCGGCGCGCGAGGTCGTCGTGGGCGCGACGTTCGTCGGCCCGGACGCGGCGGAGATGCTGCACGCCGCGACGATCGCGGTCGTCGGCGAGGTCCCGCTGCGACGGCTGTGGCACGCGGTGCCGTCGTACCCGACGGTGAGCGAGGTCTGGCTGCGGTTCCTGGAGGAGTACGGGCTGTGACGCCGGGGACCCCGCGTCCCCGCGGTGCCGCTCGCGCGCGACGTCCCCTAGGCTCGTTCGCGTGACGACCGAGAACTCCACCCCCCGCATCGCCCTCGCGACCTGCTCCGTGCTGCCGCACCTCGACCCCGACGACGCGCCGCTCGTGCACGCGCTCGAGGCGCGCGGCGTCGCCGCGGTCCCCGCCGTGTGGGACGACCCGGACCTCGACTGGGCGTCGTTCGACGCCGTGGTCGTGCGCTCGACGTGGGACTACTCGGCGCGCCGCGACGAGTTCGTCGCGTGGGCGGCGCGCGTCCCGCGGATCCTCAACGCGGAGCCGGTCCTGCGCTGGAACACGGACAAGGGCTACCTGCGTGAGCTCGAGGGTGCCGGCGTCCCGGTCATCCCGACGCTGTGGCTCGACCCCGAGCGGAACCTGTCGTCGCGCGCGATCCACACGCGCCTGCCCGCGCAGGGCGACTTCGTCATCAAGCCCGTGGTGAGCGCGGGGGCCAAGGACACCGGGCGCTACCAGGCGGGCGAGGCGCACTCGCGCGGTCTCGCGATCCAGCACGCGAAGAACCTCCTCGTCTCCGGCCGCGAGGTGATGGTCCAGCCCTACGTGACGAGCGTCGACACCGCGGGCGAGACGGGGCTCGTGTTCGTGGACGGCGAGTTCTCCCACGCGGTGCGCAAGAACGCCCTGCTGACGGGCCCGCACCGGCCCACGCGCGGGCTGTACCAGCAGGAGGAGATGAGCACGTTCACCGCGACGCAGGAGCAGCTCGACGTCGCTCGGCGTGCGCTGACGGTCGCCGCCGACGCGGTCGGCGAGGGCGACGTGTCGAGCTTCCTCTACGCGCGCGTCGACGTCGTCACGGGCAACGACGGCGGGGTCGTGGTCATCGAGCTCGAGCTCACCGAGCCGTCGCTGTTCCTCGCGCTCGCGCCCGGCTCGCTCGACCGGTTCGCGGACGCGATCGCGGCGCGCGTCGCGGCCTGACGCGCCCCCGGCCGGGGGCTCGCGGCGTTCACGTCGTCTCGTGCGGTGAGAACTTCGCCCGGGGGCGGTGGCGCGCCGGACGCGCGAGCGTACGGTGTCGCCTCCCTGCCCCCACGGCTCCGAGAGGCGCACCATGTCACCGACCCGCACCGCGACGCCCGTCCCCGGGTTCACGACCCGTCAGGTCCACGCCGGCGACGTCGCGTGCGGCCCGGACGGGGTGTCGCCGCGGGCGACGCCGGTCTACCTGACGGCCGGCTTCCGGTTCGACGACTTCGACCAGGCGGGCGCGCACTTCGGTGCCGGTGAGGGCTTCGCCTACACGCGGCACGGGAACCCGACGACGGACGCGGCCGAGCGCAAGGTCGCCGATCTCGAGGGCGGTGCCGAGGCGCTGCTCGTCGCGAGCGGGCAGGCGGCCGTGACGGTCGCCGTCCTGGGGCTCGTCGCCGCGGGGCAGCGCGTGCTGTCCGCGACGAGCGTGTACGAGGGCACGCGGGGCCTGTTCCTCGAGAACCTGCCGCGCCTCGGGATCGAGACCGACTTCGTCGCCGACGCGAACGACCCCGACGAGTGGGCGCGGCGCATCACGCCCGACACGCGCGCCCTGTTCTGCGAGTCGATCCCCAACCCCCGCAACGACCTCGTCGACCTCGCCGCCGTCGCGGCGGTCGCGCACGCGCACGGGCTGCCCCTGATCGTCGACAACACCCTGGCGACCCCCTACCTGCTGCGGCCGATCGAGCACGGTGCGGACGTCGTCGTGCACTCTGCGAGCAAGTTCCTCGCCGGCCAGGGCGCGGTGCTCGGCGGGGTCGTCGTCGACGCCGGGACGTTCGACGCCGAGCGGTCGGGCGCGCTGTTCCCGCACCTCGTCGAGCGCACCCGGCTGGGCGGCCCCGGGCTCGCGGAGCGGTTCGGCGGCCGGGCGCGCATCGCCTACGCGCGCGAGGTCGTCGCGCCGCGGCTCGGGCCGACGCCGTCGCCCTTCAACGCGTTCCTCGTCGCCCAGGGGGTCGAGACCCTCTCGTTGCGCGTCGCCCGGCAGAGCGCCGTCGCGCTCGAGGTGGCGACCTGGCTCGCGGCGCGTCCCGAGGTGCTCTCGGTCGACTACTCGGGGCTCCCGTCGAGCCCGTCGTACGACCTCGCCCTGCGCTACCTGCCGGGCGGTCAGGGCTCGGTGTTCTCCTTCACGCTGCGCGACGGCGAGCGTGCCGCGCGCCGCGTCGTCGAGCAGGTCCGGTACTTCACGCACATGACGCACCTCGGGGACGTGCGCTCCCTGATCCTGCACCCGGCGAGCACGAGCCACGTCCTGCGCTCCGCGGAGGAGCAGGCCGCGGCCGGCATCTGGCCGGGCACGCTGCGCGTGTCGATCGGGATCGAGGACCCGGTGGACCTCGTCGCGGACCTCGAGCGGGCGCTGGAACCTGCTCCGGGCGCCGAGGAGGGTGCCGCATGAGCCGGCTGCAGCACCTCGGCTGGTTCCTCGCGCGCGGGTTCGGCCCGCACGGCTGGGGGAACCCCTCCCTGGACTGGGGCTACCGGTGGACCTCCCCGGACCTCTACCAGCAGTCGGCGCGCGAGCTCGACCAGGCGGGGTTCGACCTGCTGGTCGTCGAGGACTCGCCGTCGCTCGGCTCGGCCGAGACGGTCGACCTGCGCGTCCGGCACGCGTTCGGCGGGCCCAAGCTCGACCCGCTGCTCCTCGCCCCCTACCTCTTCCAGGCGACGCGGCACCTCGGGGTCGTGCCGACCGTGAACCCCGCGTCGGTCGGGCCCTACACGGCCGCACGTCAGCTCGCGACGCTGCAGCACCTCAGCGGGCACCGGCTCGGGGTCAACGTCGTGACCGACACGGGGTCCGCCCGGCACTTCGGCGACGCGCCGCCGCTCGGCCACGACGCCGCGTACGACCGGGCGCAGGAGTGGCTCGACGGCGTCCGGTCGCTGTGGCGCAGCTGGGACGAGGGCGCGCTCGTCGCGGACCCGGAGACCGGCCGGTACGCGGACGGGACCCGTCTGCACCCCGTGCGGCACCGCGGCGAGCACTACGCGTTCGACGGTCCGCTGAACTTCGTCCCGTTCACGGACGGGGAGCCGGTCGTCGTGTCGCCGGGAGGGTCGGTACGGGGGCTCGCGTTCGCGGGGTCGCGCTCGGACGTCCAGCTCGCGCTCGCCCCGCTCGACGTCGAGAGCGTGCGCGCCTACCGCGCGAAGGTCCGTGCGGCGGCCGTCGAGAGCGGTCGCTCCCCGCAGGACGTCAAGGTCCTCTTCGCGATCCAGCCGGTCGTCACGTCGAGCGCGGAGGAGGCCGACCGTCTCGTCGCGGCGTCCGCAGACCCGGACACGGGCACGTTGCGACGCATCGCCGAGCGGCAGTCGAGCGACCTCGAGACCGACCTCACCGCGCTGGACCTCGACCGGCCCCTCGATCTCGCGGTCTTCGGGGACCACGTCTCGCACGGCAGCATCGCCCGGCTCGTCGGGAAGCACGACGTCGCCACCACGCCGCTGCGCGCGCTCCTCGCTGCGCAGGCGCGGCTCGGACGGCTCTCGGACCGCACGGGCTTCGTCGGTACCGCCGACGAGCTCGCGGACCTCTTCGAGGAGCTGGGCGACGACGCCGACAACGACGGGTTCCTCCTGTGGGGCGACCTCCACCCGGTCACCGTCCACCGCGCCCTCGACGATCTCGTCCCGATCCTGCGTCGCCGCGGCATCCTGCGCACCGAGCACGGCGCCTCGCTCCGGGAGAACCTCGCCGCGTCCTGAGCCGCGCGGCCGTCGGCGAGCCGCCGGGGAGGACCGGCCCCGGCGGCTCCCCGGCGTCAGGCCAGGCCGTTCTCCGACAGCCAGTCGGCGGCGATGTCCTCGGTGGAGCGCTGGTCGACCGTCGACTCGACGTTCAGCGCGACGAGGCCCTCCGGCGTGAGGGCCTCGCTCACGGGGTCGATGACGTCCGCGATCTCGTCGGCGATGTCGGCGTTGACGAGCGGGACGACGTTCGAGGCGAGGAACAGGCCCTCGGGGTCGTCGAGCGTCACCAGGTTCTCGGTCTGGATCTGCGGGTCGGCGCTGAACACGTTGGCGATGTTGACGGTGCCGGCGAGGAGGTCCTGGACGGTCGTGGCGCCGGTCGCGACGAACGACACGTCGACTCCGTAGACGTCCTGGAGCCCCTGCGGTCCGTAGGGGCGCTGCTCGAGCTCGGCGGGCCCGCCGAGGGTGAGCGGCACGTCGATCCCGGCGAGGTCGGCCAGGCTCGTCAGGTCGTGCTCCGTGGCGAACGCCTCGGTGACGTTGTAGGAGTCCTGGTCGGTCGCGCTCGACTGGTCGAGGACGGCGAGGCCGTCGGGCAGCACCTCCTGGAGCGCGGCGTAGACGTCGTCGGGCGACGTGGCCGTCGCCTCGGGGTCGAAGAACTGCAGCAGGTTCCCGGTGTACTCCGGGAAGAGCTGGACCTCGCCGCTCTCCAGCGCGGGCATGTAGGCGTCGCGCTGGCCGATGCTGAACTTCCGCTCGACCGTGAACCCCTCGGCCTCCAGGGCCTGGGCGTAGATCTCGGCGATGATCTCGTTCGAGTAGTAGTCCTGCGAGCCGACGACGATCGCGTCGGACGACCCGGTGCCGCTGTCGAGAGGGTCGGAGCTGCCGCACGCGCTGAGCGTCAGGGCAGTGGTCGCCGCGACTGCGAGGAGGGCGGCGGTGCGTCGTGTGGTGCGCATGTGTCTGCCTTTCTGAGGGCCGTCCCGGTGTGCGGGAGGGCGGGGAGGGACGGTCAGGCGGTGGTGGGTTCAGGGGCGCGGCGCCGGCGGCGCCGGGAGGGCGCGTCGTCCTGCGCGCGGCCGGCCGTGACCCCGCGGGGGACCACGACGCGCTGCAGCACCGCGAACAGCGTGTCGAGGACGACGGCGAGGACGACGACGACGAGCGCGGCACCGAGGATCTGGGAGAAGTCTCGGAGCTGGATGCCCTGGACGATGTAGAAGCCGAGGCCCCAGTTGCCGATGTAGCCGGCGAGGGTGACGGTCGCGACGACCTGCAGGGTCGCGGAGCGCAGCCCGCCGATGAGGAGCGGCAGCCCGAGCGGCACCTCGGCCCGGAAGAGCACCTGCCAGGGCGTCATGCCCACCGACCGGGCGCCGTCGACCACGCGCCGCTCCACGGCCTCCACCCCCGCGTACGCGCCCGCGAGGATCGGCGGGATCGCGAGGAGGACGAACGCCGTCGTGGACGCCGCGACCTTGTGCGTCACGCCGAGCACGAGCACGAGCAGGAGCACGAGGCCGAACGACGGCACCGCACGGGCCGCGCCCGACAGGGCGACCGCGAACTCCCGGCCACGGCCCGTATGGCCGATGAGCCACCCCGCCGGGACGGCGATCACGGCGGCGATCACCACGGAGACGAACGTGAAGGCGAGGTGCGTCCAGATCGCCTCGGGCAGCGGGAGCGCACCCGTGAGGCGGTCGGGGGAGAAGATCCACGCGATCGCGTCGGAGAAGAGGTTCATGCGCGCACCTTCCGGGCCCAGGGCATGAGCCACCGGCCGAGGAGCACGAGGAGCAGGTCGACGAGCAGCGCGATGACCACGACCGCGACCACGCCCGCGAGGATCTCCGCGACGATCCGGCGCTGGTAGCCGTTGGTGAACAGGTACCCGAGGTTGTCGATGCCGATGAGGATGCCGACGGTGGCGAGCGAGATCGTCGACACGGCGGTGACGCGCAGCCCGGCGAGCACGACCGGGCCGGCCAGCGGGAGGTCGACCTGCCAGAAGCGCCGCCACGGGCCGTAGCCGACGGCGAGCGCAGCCTGCCGGACCGTCGGGTCCACGGAGGCGAGCGCGTCCGCGACGAAGCGCGTCATGATCGCGACCGCGTAGATCGTCAGGGCGACGATCAGGTTCACCTCGGACAGGAAGCTGATGCCGAGCAGCGGCGGGAGGAGTGCGAAGAGCGCGAGCGACGGGATCGTGTAGAGCAGCCCGACGACGGTGAGCACGAGGCCCCGCGTGGGCCGGAAGCGGAACGCGAGCCAGCCCGCCGGGATCGCGACGAGGAGCCCCAGCAGGATCGGCAGCGCGCTCTGGCTCAGGTGCTCGACCGACAGCCGTCCGATGAGGTCGAGGTTGTTCATGACCCAGGTCATGCGCCGTCCTCGACGAGGTCGTCCACGAGGACGCCCTGGGTGCGGCCCGCGCCGTCGACCAGGACGGTGCCGTGCGCCGTGCGCTTGGCGTGCAGCGCCCGGGCGCCGCGCTCGGCGCCGATGAAGCTCGCGACGAACTCGCTCGCCGGGTTCTCGATGATCTCGCTCGGGGAACCGATCTGCGCGACCTGCGCGCCCTTCTCCAGGATGACGACCTGGTCACCGAGGAGGAACGCCTCGTCGATGTCGTGCGTGACGAACACGACCGTCTTCTCGAGCTCGCGCTGCAGCCGGATCGTCTCGGTCTGGAGCTCGGCCCGCACGATCGGGTCCACGGCCCCGAACGGCTCGTCCATGAGGAGGATGTTGGGGTCCGCGGCGAGCGCGCGGGCCACGCCGACCCGCTGCTGCTGGCCGCCCGAGAGCTGGCTCGGGTAGCGGTCGGCGAGCTCGCGGTCCAGCCCGACGGTGTCGAGCAGCTCGAGCGAACGCTCCCGGGCCTCCCGCCGCGGCGTGCCCTCGAGCCGGAGCACGGTCGAGACGTTGTCGACCACCTTGTGGTGGGGGAGGAGCCCGCCGTTCTGCAGGACGTACCCGATGCTGCGCCGCAGCTTCACGGGGTCGCGGTCGAGGATGGAGACGCCGTCGATCTCGATCGCGCCCGACGTCGGCTCGACCATGCGGTTGATCATGCGCAGCAGGGTCGTCTTGCCGCTCCCGGACGACCCGACGAGGACCGTCGTGCGGTGGGGCGGGATGACGAGGTCGAAGTCCGCGACCGCCGCCGTGCCGTCGGGATACGTCTTGGTGACCGATCGGAACTCGATCATGGTCGGTGCCTCCCGGCGGTTCGGTGAACAGGCCTCCTACCCAACCACGGCCGCGTTTCGGCCTGTCAAGCGCAATGCCTCACGTCTCACAGACCGTACGACGAACCACCGACACGTCGCACTCGGACCGGTACGCCGCCGGGTCGGCCCTCGGTGCACCGCACCGGGCGAGACGCGACGAGGGCCGGTCTCCGTCAGGAGACCGGCCCTTGTCCTCGCGTGGGGTGAGTAACGGGACTTGAACCCGCGACCCCCTGGACCACAACCAGGTGCTCTACCAGCTGAGCTATACCCACCACGACCGGAAAGTGGAGCACCGGCCGTCGAAAAGTGTACCCGGTCCGAGCGGTCGTCCGGGACGGCTTTGCGGGCTCAGGAGCCGGCGCCGCCTGTGACGGTCGCCACGGACGTGCCGTCGGTCCCCGCCTCGCCGTCGGCAGGGCGGGTCCGCCCGCGCGCGACGCTCGTGGCGACGACACGCTCGGCGATCTGACGGGCCGTGGCCGAGTCGGGCCCCGGTCGAGGGACGAAGACCGCCTCGCGGTAGTAGCGCAGCTCGTCGATGCTCTCGAGGATGTCCGCGAGGGCGCGGTGCCCGCCGTTCTTCTCCGGGGAGGAGAAGTACGCGCGCGGGTACCAGCGGCGCGAGAGCTCCTTGACCGACGAGACGTCGATGATGCGGTAGTGCAGGTGTCCCATGAGCGCGGGCATGTCGCGGTCGAGGAAGCCCTTGTCGGTGCCGACGGAGTTGCCCGCGAGAGGGGCCTTGCCGGGGTCGGGGACCCAGGCGCGCACGTAGTCGAGGACGCGCTGCTCCGCCTCGGCGAGCGTGAGCCCGCCCTCGAGCTCGTCGAGGAGCCCGGAGGTCGTGTGCATCTGTCGGACGAAGTCGCCCATCTGCTCGAGCGCCTCGGCGGGCGGCCGGACGAGCACGTCCACCCCCTCGCCGAGCACGTTGAGGTCGGAGTCGGTGACCACGGCGGCGACCTCGACCAGGGCATCGGCGCCCAGGTCGAGTCCGGTCATCTCGCAGTCGATCCACACGATACGTTCGTTGGCGTTCACAGGGCTCACCCGGACAGCCTAGTCGCGAGGTCCCGGACGAGCCGGTCCGCGGTCGCCGGCCGCTGCACCCGGGCGCCGGCCCGCGCCCGGCACGGCCGTGCACGACGAAGGCCCCGACGTTCCGGTCCGCCGGGGGCCGGAAGGTCGGGGCCTTCGGTGACGTGCGCCGCCGCCTGACGGGGAGGGTCCCCGGCCGGGCGAGCGGTCCGTGCGTGTCATGCGGTGCGACGCGGCAGGCGGGCCTGCCGGGTGTGCGTCGGGACGCGGGTCGTGGTGCGGCGCAGCTGCGCTCGACGCAGGGTCTGCTCCTGCAGCTGCTCGCGACGGCTCAGGGCCGCCACGTCGTACGTGATCAAGGGATGCATGGTCCTGCTCTCGTGACGCTGGATGCACGGGTCTGGCCGGACCCTCCACCGCCCGGTACGGACCGGACGGACGCCACCGCGGTGTGTGACCACACAACCACGCGCGCCCCGCGCGGTGCACGGCATTTTCGCCAGGAGCGTCCCCCGCGACCGGGTGGTGCCCGACGCCGCGGCCCGCCCTGCGCCGTCGGGCCGCCCTGCGTAGCCTCCGGGGATGGGGAAGGATCGCGGGGCGCAGGAGGGGCCGCGGCCCGCGGCGGGCGGGACCCCGGGCCACCCGCCCGGCCGGACCGCGGGGGAGGTCGTCGCGGCCGTCGCGCCGGGGGCTCTGCTCGCCCTCGTGGGCGTGCTGGGCTTCGTCGGGCTGCTCGACGCGGTGCGCGACCAGGACGACCTGTGGCGGCTCGACGAACCGGTGCTCGCGTGGATGGTCGAGCACCGTACCCCCGCGCTCACGGCGGTGCTCACGGTGGTCACGACCCTCTTCGGCCCGTTCGTGCTGCCCGTGCTCGTCGCCGTCGGCTGCGTGATCTGGGGGCGGCGGTCGGGGACCTGGTGGGAGCCCGGCCTGCTCGCGGGCGCCATGGTGCTCGCGACCGTCGTCTCGAGCGTGCTCAAGGCCGTGATCGCGCGGCCGCGGCCACCGGGTGCCTCGATGGTCGTGCCGGGGATCGAGCGGTCGTTCTCCTTCCCGTCGGGGCACACGATCGGTGCGGCCACCCTCGTGCTCGTGGGCGGGTACCTCGTCTGGCACCGGCACCACGACCTCCGCGTGCTCGCGGTGTGGGCGGCGGTGTCGGTGCTGGTGGTCGGCACGGTCGCGCTGAGCCGGCTGTACCTCGGCTACCACTTCCTCACCGACGTCCTCGCGGGGATGGCGCTCGCGGTGGCCGTGCTCGGCGTCGTGGTCGTCGTCGTCCGGCTGCACGATCCGCCGCGCGACGACCGGTAACTGCGCGAACGGCTTTCTAAAGAACTCTTGCGCAAGAAGTCTTTCGTGAACTACGGTGCCGGTCATGGCCATCTCCGACCACGCACGCGGACCCACGCCCCCGACCACGCCCCCGACCACGCCCCCAGAGCGCGGCCCCGGCCCGCTCGGGGACACCGGTCAGGTCGTCGCCAAGGACCCGGCGAGCATCCGCGCGCTCGCGCACCCGCTGCGCCTGCGCATCCTCGCGCTCCTCGACGACGAGGGCGAGGTCACGGCGACCCGGTGCGCCCAGGTCACGGGGGAGTCCGTCGCGAGCTGCTCGTTCCACCTGCGCATGCTCGCGAAGTACGGGTACGTCGAGCGCGGCGAGCAGCGCGGCAAGGAGAAGCCGTGGCGATCGGTGGGGCGCGGTCGCCAGACCCGCTTCGACCCGGACGTGCCGGAGTCGTTGCACGCCGCCGGCGCGGTCGCGAGCCTCATGATCGACCAGGAGACCGCGCGCCTGCGGGCCTGGCTCGCGGGCGCGGCCGCCGACGACCCGCAGTGGCTCCTCGCCTCGACGATGTCGGGTGCTTCCTTCTACGCGACGCGCGAGGAGCTCGACGCGCTCGCGCGTGAGGTCGAGGGGCTCACCGACCGCTTCGCCGGTCGCTGGGAGGACCCGTCGCTCCGCCCCGAGGGCGCGCGTCGTGCGCGCCTGTTCTCCGTCGTCAACGCCGATCCCCCGGAGGTCTCCCGATGAGCACGCCCCGCGAGCCGGACGTCGTCGACGGCACGACGACGTCTCGGGCCGCCGAGCCCTCCGGGTCCGCCCCGGTCACGCGCGCCGCGCTGCGCGGCCGCCCGTTCCGTCTGCTGTCGGTCGCGTGGGCCTTCACGAACTTCGCCGACTCGGTCCTCGCGATCATCCTCGCCGTGTGGGTCAAGGACCTCACCGGCTCGAACGGTGCCGCGGGACTCGTGTTCGCGGCGCTCGGCCTGCCTGCGCTCGTGTCGCCGTTCCTCGGCCAGCTCGCCGACCGCGTGTCGCGACGGCGCATGCTCGTCGTGTCGTACGTCGTGGGCGCGGTGAGCCTGCTCGCGCTCCTCGTGGTCCAGGACCGCGGGCAGGTGTGGATCGTGTTCGTCGTGACGGTGATCTACTCCGGGGTCGGGTTCGCGACGGCCGCCGCGCAGGCGGGCCTCGTGCGGGACATGCTGCCGGACGACGCGATCGCCCCCGCGAACGGCCGGCTCACGACGATCGACCAGGTCTTCCGCCTCCTCATGCCCGTCGTCGGTGCGGGCGCGTACGCCCTCGCCGGGGCCTGGCCGCTCGTCGTCGCGGCGTCGGTCGGCTTCGCCGTCGCGGGGGCGGTGATCGGCCGCATCCGGATCGTCGAGACGCCGCCGACCCCGGCCGCCGAGCGGGAGCCGTTCGTCGCCGAGATGATGGCGGGCTTCCGTCACCTCGCACGGACGGCGCCGCTCGGCGTGCTCACCCTGGCCATGCTCGTCGCGTTCGCGGGGGTCGGGCTGCTCAACGGGGTGAGCCTCGCGATCGTCGAGCACGGGCTCGGCCTCCCGCCCGAGCTCCTGGGGCCGATCTCGTCGGTCCAGGCGCTCACCGCGATCGTCGCGGGGCTCACGGCGAGCCGCCTCATCGCCCGGTGGGGCGCGCAACGCGTCGTCGCGCTGGGCCTGCTCGTGCTCGCCGTCGGGGTGGTCCCCACGACGGGGCACAGCGTCGTGGCGATCGTCCTCGGGCTGGGAGCCGTCGGGCTCGGCGCCACGTGGTCGATCGTCGGGTTCGTCACCGAGCGCCAGCTGCGCACCCCCGCCGCGCTCCAGGGCCGTGTCTCCGCCGCGAGCCTGATGCTCGTCAACCTCCCGCAGCTGGTCCTCACCGTGGCCGGCGCCGCGCTCCTGGGCGTCGTCGACTACCGCGCGCTCCTCGTCGTGACGGTCGTCGGCATCCTCGCCGCCGCCCTCGTCTCCCTCCGCGGCCACCGCACCCCCCTCGCCCCGACCCCGCCGAGCGAGACCCCCGGTCCGCCGAGCGAGACCCCCGGTCCGCCGAGGTAGAGCTCTGGTCGTGCCGGACGGCGGTGGCCGCCTGCGGTGTCGGGGTGGGTGGGGGCGAGGACACCCGGCCCGCGGACCCGACCCCGCGGGCCGTGAACCAGACCTCTTCCTCGACCGACCTGAGCCCTGCCTCGGTGGTCAGTCGTCGAGGCCTCGGGCGCGCAGCGCGTCGCCGAGGGCGTCGGCCTGGCGCAGCGCGCCGACGACGAGCGGGACGGCGTAGGCGCGGACGTCGTGCTCGCGGCCGCGGGCGCGGCACGCGTCGCGCACGCGCTGCGCGAGGTCCGCGACGACGGGGACGCTGCGCACGGCGAGGGACAGGACCAGGGCGACGCGCGCGACGTCGACCCCGACGTGGCGCAGAGGCCTCAGGCCGCGCTCGACCGCCGCGAGGACGGCGGCGGTGCGCGTGGTCAGCAGCACCAGGCCGGCGAGCGCGACGAGCGCCACGAGGCGCGTGGTGAGGACGAGCGCGGGGACGGGCCCGAGCGCGAACCACTGCACCGCGAGCAGCACGGGCACGACGACACGCAGCGGCCGCACCTGTTCCCACGCGGCGCGCCACCCCGTCCCCGCGACCGCGTACAGCCCGGCGACGACGAGCACGACGCCGCCGACCGCCACCGGCGACGTCGCCAGCAGCACCACCCCGGACGCGACCGCGAGGCCGAGGAGCTTCGCGCCCGCCGGCGCGCGGTGCAGCACCGAGGCGCCCGGTCGGTACGCACCCGGCGTCACGGCGGTGCCTGCGCGGTCCGGGGGCCGTCGACGAGGCGCAGGTAGTGCGCGACGGCGGCGGCGGGCGTGTCGTCGACGACGACCCGGCCGTCGTCGACCACGAGGACGCGGTCCATCGCGTCCATGAGCGACAGGTCGTGCGAGACGAGCACGACCTGCTGGGGGAGCGCGGCCAGCTCGGCGGCGAAGCGGCGCGTGTTGCGCAGGTCGAGGAGCGTGGTCGGCTCGTCGGCGACGACGAGGCGCGGGCCCGCGGCGAGCACGGAGGTGAGCGCGAGGAGCTGCTTCTGCCCGCCCGAGAGCAGGTGCGCGGGGTGGTCGGCGTGCCCGTCCAGGCCGCGCTCGGCGAGCGCCGCACGCACGACGACGTCCCGCTCGCCGGCGGGGGTGTGCCGCAGCGAGTACGCGACGTCCTCGGCCACGGTCGGCATGACGATCTGCGCGTCCGGGTCGGTGAAGACGAACCCGACGCGCCGCCGCACGGCGGGCCCGTCGCGGCGGGTGTCGAGGCCGTCCACGAGCACGCGGCCCGACGTGGGCAGCACGAGCCCGTTGAGGAGCCGCGCGAGCGTGCTCTTGCCCGAGCCGTTGGCCCCGACGATCCCGACGCGCCGCTCGCGCAGCTCGAGGTCGACGCCGCGCAGCACGTCCCGCTCGCCGAGGCGCACGTGCACGTCCTCGAGACGCAGCACGCAGCCCTGGTCGACGTCGGCGGCCGGCGGGGCGAGGGGCGTCGCCGGGGGGACGGTCCCCGGGGCGGTCGGGCGGCGCCGTCGTCCGCCCCACGGGGTACACGAGGAGCTGCGCGGGGTCGCCCTCACCGCACGACCTCGACCAGCGCCGCGACGCCGAGCCCGCCCCCGACCGCGGCGGTCGCGAGGCCGAGAGTCCCGGCCGGCGCGCCCGCGCGCACGAGCCGCGAGTACAGCCGCACGACGGACACGGCCCCGCTCGCGCCCCACGGGTGCCCGAGCGCGAGCGCGCCCCCGTCCGCGCAGACCCGCCCGTCCGCACCGTCGTCCCCGACCCCGGGGCGGGCCGTGCCCGCCCCGTCCGGGCCGGCGCCCGCGCCGTCGCCCAGCGGGTCCAGCCCGAGCGCGTCGGTCACGGCGAGGACCTGCGCGGCGAACGCCTCGACGACCTCGACCGCGGCGACGTCGTCGAGCCGCACCCCCGCGCGGTCGAGCACGGCGCGGACCGCGGGGACCGGGCCCCAGCCGGGCAGCGCGGGGTCGCACCCGACGGTCGCGGCGGCGAGGACGCGCAGCCCCGGCACGCCCAGGGCGTGCCGCGTCGACCCGGGCACGACCGCGACCAGCGCCGCGCCGTCGCTCACCGGGCTCGAGGTGGCGGCCGTGACGGTCCCGTCGGTCGTGAACGCGGGGGACAGGCGCGCGAGCGTCCCCGCGTCGAGCCGTCGCGCCCGTTCGTCGCGCGCGAGGCGCGCCCCTTCCCGGCCCACCGCGACGGTCTCGGCCTCGAACCGCCCGGCGGCGTGCGCGGCGAGCGCCCGCGCGTGGCTGCGGGCCGCGTAGGCCTCCTGACGTTCGCGCGTGATCCCGCGGTGGCGGGCGAGCACGTCCGCGGCCTCGCCCATGCCCGGGTCGGCCCACGGCGTCGGCGCGAAGCCGGCGCGCGTGTAGGCGACGTCGCCCCACGGCGTGCGGTGGGCGCGCGCGGGGGCGCGCGACGCGCTCTCGGTCCCGCCCGCGAGGACGAGGCCGGCCTCGCCGGCGCGGACCTGCTGCGCGGCGAGGAGCACCGCCGCGAGGCCGGACGCGCACTGCCGGTCGACCGTGAGCCCGGGCACCGAGACCCCGGCCCCGGCGGCGAGCGCCGCGACGCGCGCGACGTTGCCGCCGGGCCCCGTGCAGCACCCGAGCACCACGTCGTCGACGTCCGCCGCGACGCCGAGCGCCCGCGCGTCGGCGAGGGTCGCCACGAGCACGGCGGCGGCGAGGTCGACCTCCGAGAGGGACCGGTGCCCGTGCCCCCTGGTCCCGATCCAGGTGCGCCGTGCGGCGACGACCACCGGGTCGGTCCCGTGCCCGCGGGTCCCGTCCGCGCTCATCGCAGCGGCTCCAGCCCGACGTGCGCGGGGTCGGTGCCGTCGAGCGCCTCGCTCACCGCGGCGCGGGCGGGCTTGCCCGACGACGTCCGGGGCAGCGCCTGCGTGCCGTACCAGCGCCGTGGTCGCTGGGCCGGGGCGAGCGCCGAGCGGGCGACGCGCTCGAGGTGGGCTCGCAGCCCCGGCCGGTCGTCGCACTCGACGACCGCCGTCACGACCGCGCCGAAGCGCCGGTGCGTGGTCCCGAGGACGACGACGTCGCGCACGCCGGGCACCGCGCGCAGCACGACCTCGACGTCCTCGGGCACGACGGTCGCACCGCCGGTGAGGATCGCGCCGTCCCCGCGGCCGCGCAGCACGAGCCGGGCGTCGTGCTCGTCGGCGCGCGGGCCGTCGAGCGGCTCGGCCAGGTCGCCGACCGTGCACCAGTCCCCGTCGCGCCGCAGCGGCCCGGTCGCCCGTGCGAGGTATCCCTGCGAGACCCACGGCGAGCGGACCCAGACCTCGCCGACGTGCGCGGCCGGGAGAGGGCGGACGTCGAGCTCGACCTCGGGGAAGGCGCGCAGCCCGTCCCCGTCCGGGTCGAAGGCGACGAAGGACAGCTCGACCGCTCCGTAGTACGCGAGCACGTCGACACCGAGCGCCGCCGCGCGGGTCCGGGCCGCGGGAGCCAGGGACGCGCCGCCGACCACCGCGCGCCGCAGCCGGGACGGCGCCCCCGCGGCGACGGCGTCGAGCACGGCGTCGAGGACCTGCGGCACGAGGTGCACGACGTCGCAGCCCGCGAGCGCCGTCGTCGTCGCCGCGGGCGTGCGCGTGAGATAGGCGCACGCCCCGGCCGCGAGCGTGTGCACGGCGGCGAAGCAGTACAGCGAGGAGGCGAGCGGGCCGGGCACGAGCACCGTGTCGGCGGGGCGCAGTCCGACGAGGCGCGTGACGTCGTCGAACGAGCCCGTCCAGGAGGCGCGCGTGCGCACGACGGCGCGTGGTCGGCCCGTGCTGCCCGACGAGAACCCGGCCCACGCGAGGTCGTCCGGCCCGGGCACGTGCGCGACCGCGGGGCTCGACCCGGGGCCCGTCCCGCGGGGCAGGGGCACCTCGACGAACGTGCGCGGCGCGAGCGTGCGCAGGACCTCGGCGCGGTGGGCCCGCGGCCACGCCGGGTCGCACACGAGCGGCGTCGCCCCGAGGTGGTCGACCGCCAGCACGGCGGTGAGGAGGTCGAGGGGGTCGGGCAGCGACACGGCCACGAGGTCTCCCGGCGCGGTGCCCGACGCGGCCAGGTGCGTCGCACCCGCGCGCACGTCGGCGGCGAGCGCGCCGTACGTGCGCGACCGGTCGGGGGTGCGGACCGCGAGGCGGTCGCGCGCCGCCGGGTCGGCGGCGTGGCTCAGGACCTGCGGGGCGACGGGCACGCGGACACTCTCGCAGGTGTCAGGAGCGCGCGCGGCCGCGGGCCGCGGGGTACGCGCGCACGACGCCGACGGTGACCGCCGCGGCCGCGACGGCCTTGAGGACGTCCCCGGGCAGGAACACGAGCGAGAGCTGCGCGGTCGTCGCGAGCGGGACGCCCGTGACGAGCGACTGCACCGGGACGCCGAACGCGTAGACGACGGCGACACCGCCCACGAGGCACGCGACGAGCACGCGCGCGAACGTCACCCGGTCGAGCCGGTCCACGAGCCACCCCACGGCCGCCGCGCCGGCGAGGAAGCCGAGCAGGTACCCCGCGGACGGCCCGACGAACGCCCCGAGCCCCCCGCGGCCCCCCGCGAGCACGGGCAGCCCGGCCGCCGCGAGCGCGAGGAACGTCGCGACGGCGAGCGAGCCGCGCCACGCGCCGAGGACCGCCCCCGCGAGCATCACGCCGAGCGTCTGGAGGGTGATCGGGACGGCGCTGCCGAACAGCGCGATCGAGCCCGGCATCCCCAGCGCGGCGATCAGCGCGGCGAACGTCGCGACGCGCGCGGCGTCGCCCGCGTCGAGCGCGAGGGTGCCCCGCCGGGGTGCTGCGGTCGGTGCGGCCTGCGGGTGGACGGTGTCGGGCGACGCGTCGGTCATCAAGGCTCCAGTGCTCGTCAGGGGCTCGTCGGGTCCACTCTCCCGTCCCGAGGGTGCGCACGACGCCGCCGTGCCCGACCACCCGCCGGCTGCCGCGTGCACGGATCGCACAAGGCCTTGGAGGTTCGCCACAACGGGGACCGGACGCAGGACACCCCGCTCGGAGGAATCCTCCAAGCGGGGTGTCAGGTGCCGTGCGGGAGCTGTCGGGGAGCGGGTGTCAGACCTCGCCCGGCAGCGCCCTGCGGACCACGATCCGCGTCCACGCGCCGAGGTAGACCCGGTCGCCGTCGGCGAGCTCGCGCCGCTGGCCCGCCGGGATCGGGTCGGTCGGCAGGGCCTCGCCCGCGGGGCTCGTGTAGGTGCCGTTCGCGGACTGCAGGTCCTCGACCCACCAGCGCTGCCCGTCGGTGGTGAGCTGGCAGTGCCGGCGCGAGACGCCGCTGTCCGCGCCGCAGTCGACCTGCGGGTGGATGCCGCGCGAGACCGACGGGCGTCCGACGAGCACGCTGCGCTCGCGGAGCACGACGAGCCCGGGCAGCCCGGCCGACGGCATCGGGTCCTCCGGCTGCTGGGCGGCGTACCAGTCCGGGTCGATCCAGATCTCGGCGACCCACTGGTCCGGTCCCGGGACGGGCGGCGTGGGCAGCGCCGAGCCCGGCGCCGTGGCCGTGAGCGGGGCGGCCCCCGGGTCGGTCGAGGGGTCCGCCGACGGACCGGCCGCCGACGTCGCGGAGGGCAGCGGCGGCGGCGTGGCCCCCGAGCCTGCGGTGGGCGGTGTCGGCGGGGCGAGCGGCGAGGGGGTGGCGGCCGAGGCCGCCGTCCGGCCCGACGGCGGGTCGAGCGAGAGCGCCGACGGCGGCTCCACCGGGTCGGGCAGCGAACCGGTGGTGAAGTCGTAGCCGCAGTTCTCGCAGAACAGCGCACCGCCCGGGGCGGGGGAGCCGCAGTTCGGGCACGTGGTGGCGGGTGCGGGCGTGCCGCTGCCCGGCGCCGGGGTCGAGCCGCTCGCCGGGGACGCGGCGGGAGCCGCCGCGGCGCCGATCGGCTCGCCGCACACGTCGCAGTAGTCGGTCGACTGCGACGGGTGCCCGTTGGGGCAGACGACGGCGCTCACCGCCGCACCCGGGTGGTCTTCGTGGAGGCGGTGTCGAGGGCCATCTCGTCGAGGGTCGAGGTGTTGCGCTTGAGGCGCACCGTGCCCTGCTCCTCGTTGTCGATCTCGACGACCTTGCGCAGGCGGGACGTGGCCTCGCCGTTGCCGGTCTGCTGCGCGAGCTGGACCGCGCGGCCGAGCTTGACGGTCGCCGTCGCCTCGTCGCCCGAGGCCTTCGCGGCGAGGCCCTCCTGGATCGCGGCGGCGAGCTCGGTCTGGCCCGTGTAGTGCGCGACCTCGGGGTTGATGCGCGTGGTGAGCGAGTCGTCGTCGGACCACTTGGCCTTGACGAGCCCGGACGAGACGACCTCGCCGTTCACCGCGAGCTGCACGCGCGCGGCGAGCTGCTCGGAGCCGACCGGCTTCGACGCGACGCGCACCGAGACGTGGTAGTCACGCGTCTCGTCGCCCCACGAGCCCGTCGGGTACGCACCCGTGAGCGGGTTGACCTCGGCGCGGCGGTTCGTCAGGTCCTCGACCGTCGGCGCGACCTGGCGCACGAACAGCACCTGGGAGCCCTGCGGGGTCCACACCCGCAGGTCGGCCGACGCGACGCCGCGCGACATCGACGCCTGCATGAGCTTCTCGAAGTCGGCGGCGATCTCGCTCGGGTCCGCGATGAGGTCGACCGAGCCGAGCAGCGCGGTCGAGATCTCGCGCAGCTCGTCGACCTGCCAGCGGGAGCCGACGCCGCGCGCGTCGCACTGGAAGTGGCCGGTCACGTCGCGCACCGCCGCGGAGAGGTTCGCGCGCGGCTCGGACTCGTTCTTGCCGTCCGTGAGCAGGATCGCGTGCCGCTGCGTCGCCTGCGGCACGGTCGCGAAGAGCTGGTCCGCGAGCCGCAGCCACGTGCTCATCGCGGTGCCGCCGCCGGGGGAGAGCATCGAGATCGCGCGCTTGGCCTCGGCGCGGGCGCCCGGCTCCATCTGCACCATGGCCATGCGGGCGTTCGGGTACGGGAACGCCCGGTTCGCGACGTGGCTGCCGCCGACGATCGCGAACCACGTGCCGTCGAGGATCTGGTCGACCGCGACCTGGGCGGCGTGCTTCGCCGCCTCGATGTTGCGGCCCGACATCGACCCGGACGTGTCGACCATGATGACCTCGGCGACGCCGCCCGCTGCGCCGCCGCTCCCCGCGCTGCCGGCCCCCGTGCACGTCACGGTGACGATGGCATGGACGTCCGTGGCGCCCTCGGACAGGAACTCGTTCTGGTAGACCTCGGCGGAGAACTCGGCCATGGGGGCTCCTTCGGTGGTGCGGTGACTCGGTGAGGTTATCGGTTCTGGGGCGGTCAGGTCGGTTCAGGTGCCCGGGGCGGCGGGATCGAAGCGCGCGAGCGTGGCGGTGATGTTGTCCCGCCCGCCCTGCGCGTTGGCCCAGTCCACGAGCGCGCCGGCGAGAGCCTGGGGGTCGTCCCCGAGGCTCGCCTGCGTCGTGCGGAGGAGGGTGGCGAGGTCGGCCGCGGGGGAGCAGTAGTTCCACAGCCCGTCCGAGCACACCAGCACCCACCCGGCGCGGTCGGGCCGCGTCGCCGCGGTCCGTGCCACCGGGTCGGGCGCGTCGGGTCCGAGCCAGCGCGTGATCGCGTGGGCCTGCGGCGAGCTCTCGGCGCTCGCGCGCGGGATGCCCTGCGACATCATCTCCTGCGCCCAGGAGTCGTCGACGCTGAGCTGCTGCGCCTCGCCGTCGTCCGGGATCCAGTAGGCGCGCGAGTCCCCGACCCAGCCGGTCACGACGAGCGGGCCGTCCACGACCGCGGCGACGAACGTGCACGACGGCGGGTTCTCACGGTCGGCCATCGTGCCGACCGTCGCGACGATGGCGTCCTGCGCGGCGCGCGAGGCGTCGGCGACGAGCGCCGACCACGCCGCGGTGCGGACCGTCGGCGCGCCCGTGACGGGCGACGCGCCGTCCGGCCCGGCGGACGCGAGCAGGTCGCGCGCCGCGCGGGCGGCGGCCAGGCTCGCGACGTCGGAGTCGGGCGCGGTCGACACGCCGTCGCACACGACCAGCACCGCGAAGGCCCGGTCGCCGCCCGACGACGGGCCGGCGGCGAGCGCCATCGCGTCCTCGTTGCGCGAGTGCCGCACGCCGCGGTCGCACACGCCCGCGACCCACGACGCCGGGCGTTCCGCCCAGTGGTCGCGCTCGGACGCCGCGGGCTCGCCGCACTCGGTGCAGTACCCGTCCTCGGCGACCGTGCCGCCGCACCGCACGCACGGCCGGGCGGCCGGGCCGGCGGCGGGCATCGCGTCCGGCGTCGGGGCGGGCGGGTCGTCGGGCGCCGTGCGCGACGCCGGTCCCGCGGGTCCGGCGTCCGTGCCGGGTGCGGTGTCCCCGGCCGGGGGGAGCACCGCGAGCGGCGTGCCGCACGCCTCGCAGAACCGGGCGCCGTCGTGCGACGGCTCGCCGCACGCGGGGCACTCGAGCGTGCTGGGTGCGGGCCCGGCGAGCACGGGCTCGGCGGGCGGGGCGGAGTCGCTCATCGGACGGTCCACCGCCGCACCTCGTTGGCGCGGTCGACGAGCGTGATGCGCTCGTCGCGCGAGTCGGTGAGCGTCGCGAGCTCGCGGTACGCACCCTCCAGCGCGTCGCGCAGCGCGGGCTCGTCGGCGGGGACGCCGGCGATCCGCGTCGTCGGTTCCGGACCGGAGTCGGTGACGGTGTCGAGCGCGGAGCGCAGGACGCCCACGGAGAGCTCGGCGCGCTCGCGCGGCGCGATGGACACCGCGGCCACGCTCTCCATCGCGTCGGCCAGCGCGGGCAGGCCCCGGCCGGAGTCGGCGAGCAGGTGCGCACGCAGCGTGCGGGACTCGACGTACGAGCCGCGCGTCGGCCCGACGAGGTCGAGCGCGTGCAGCGCGCCGTCGAGGTCGCCGCGCGTCTCGCGGATGCGCATGAGACCGAACGCGGCCGGTGCCGTGTAGTTGGCGTCGGTCCGGGCGCAGATGACGTACAGCGACTCCGCGATGTCGGGCTCCGCGCTCAGCTCGCAGGCCGCGGCGAGCGCGAGCTTGGGCGCGAGCTCGCCGGGCACCTGGCCGTAGACGGCGTTGAACGACGCGCGCGCGGCGACCGGGTCGCCCTGCGCGAGCTCGCCGAGACCGCCGAGCCACGCCGCGCGCCACTCCCACGGGTCGTCGGCGAGGATCGTCCCGATGGTGCCGCGCAGGACGTCGAACCGCCCGGCCTCGATCGCCGCGCGAGCGCGGGCCAGGTGCACCTCGACCGTGTCCTCGGGGGCGTCGGCGAGCGCGGCGAGGCGGGCGTCCGGATCGACGACGTTGACGCCGGCGAGCCAGCTCGCCATCGGGTCGTGGTCGTCGCGGCGCAGGGCCGGCAGCTCGTCCCAGGCGAGCGGGCGGGCCGCCACGTCCGCGACGGGTGCCTCGAACAGGAGGGACGCGGCCGAGTGCAGGGCGGGGTTCCCGGGCCCGGCGTCGGCCGCCACGACCTCGCGCAGGACGCCGAGGAGCTGGGTGCGCATCTCGTCCGCGGTCGCGAAGCGGTCGGCCGGGTCCAGGGCGCAGGCCTTGGCGAGGAGCCGGTAGAACGAGTCGTACTGCTGGAACACCGGGGTGTCCGCGACCGGGGGGAGCGAGGCGACGTACGTCGAGGTGTTCCCGCGGAAGTCGAGGACGAGCGTCGCGAGCGTGCGGCCGATCGTGTAGATGTCGGAGGCGACCGAGGGGCCCACCTCCGCGACCTCGGGCGCCTGGTACCCGACCGTCCCGAAGATCGCGGACGTCAGGTCGTCGCTGCGGCGTACGCCGCCCAGGTCGATGAGCTTGACGCCGTCGCCCTGCTGGATGATGTTGTCCGGCTTGAAGTCGCAGAACAGCAGGTTGTGGTCGTGCAGGTACGCGAACGCCGGCAGGATCTCGAGCACGTACGCGAGCGCCTGGTCGACCGGCAGCGGGGCCACGACCCCGTGGTTCGCCTCGCGGCGGTCCGTGAGGATCTCCTTGAGGGACTCCCCGCCGACGTACTCCATGACGGTGTAGCCCGCGCCGTCGTGCATGGCGAAGTTGTAGATCTCGACGATGAGCGGGTGCTCGACCTCGGCGAGGAACTGGCGCTCGGAGATCGCGGCCGCGTACGCGTCGGGGTCGCCGGAGTTGAGCAGGCCCTTGAGCACGACCCACCGGCCGGACACGTTCTGGTCGCGCGCGAGGTAGATCCAGCCGAGACCGCCGTGCGCGAGGCACCCGACGACCTCGTACTGCCCGCCGACGAGGTCGCCGGGCACGAGCTGCGGGGTGAAGTCGAAGCGGTTGCCGCAGTGCGGGCAGAAGCCGGAGGTGCGTCCGGGCTGACCGTCGCGCCCGCGCCCGACCTTCTCGCCGCACGCGGGGCAGTACCGCTTGCTCTCCGGGACCTCGGGCACGGCCATGACCGACTGCAGCGGGTCGCGCGTCGGCACGGACGGGACGGTCGTCAGACCGGCACCGAGGCCGCGGCCGCGCAGGCGTGTCGAGGACGTCCCGACGCGGCGCGTGGCCTTCGACCCCGTCGCGGCGGTGCGCGCCGAGCCGAGCGCGGCGGTCGCGAGCCGGCTCGAGCTTGTGCGGCCGGTGCGCGTGGAGCGCTCCGCCTCGGGGTCGGTGCCCGAGGTGGGGGCCGTGCCGGGGCGGCCCTGGACGAAGCCCGTGCCGAGCATCGCCGACGGGGAGGCGGCGGCTGCGGTGCCGGGAGCGGGGGTGCCGGCGGACGTGGCCGTCGGCGCCGGGACGGACGAGCCGCCCGCGGGCGTGCCGCACACGTTGCAGTAGCCGTCCTCGATCGAGCCGGTGCAGCCGGGCTCCGAGCACGGGACGGTCGCGGTGGTGGTCACGACGACGCTCCTTCCGAGGTGGGCAGGTCGCGGGTGAGGAACTGGTACTGCTCGACGAGGAAGCGCGCGAGGGTCACGTCGCACGGAGTCGCCTCGACGGCGTCGCGCGCCTCGGCGAAGCCGGAGCGCACGGTGGGCGACGCCGAGCGCCCGTTCTCCTCGGCCTTCGCCGCGAGCTTCTCGAGGCTGTAGCGCAGCTCGGCGCGCTCGCGCAGGGGGCGCGTGTAGGCGTCCTCCACGGTCTCGACGGCGCGCGCGACGGTCGCCAGGCGTGCCGCGTAGGCGTCGAGCTCGAACCGGGAGTCGGGGACGGGGCCGAGGCGCGAGACGTCGGGGACCGCGAGCCGCGGCGGGGACGCGATCTCGCGCCGGGCCCGCGCGACGAGCTCGCGCAGCGCGGGCTCGCGCGCCTCCAGGGCGTCGCGCTGCTCCTCGGTGCGGGTGCGGTCGCGCCGCAGCTCGCGGCGCTGGGCGGAGGCGACGAGGAGGTCGCGCTCGGTGCGCGCGACCTCCGTCTCGAGCTCGACGAGCGGCCCGCCGACGTCGGCGCCGCGCGCGGCCTGCGCGACGAGCTGGTCCAGCCGCCCCCGCAGGGTCTCGACACGACCGTGCGCGTCGGCGTCCGACCCGGCGAGGTCCTCGCAGCGCACGAGCTCGGCGCGCACGCCGCGCAGGCGCGCGACCTGGTCGGCCGTGTGGGGGTCGAACGACAGGCGCGTGCGCAGCTGCACGACGAGCGCGTCGCAGAGCTTGACGGCCTCGACGAGCGAGACGAGCGCGGCACCGGAGCCCGAGGCGAGCCGGCCCCAGACGAGCTGGGAGATCTTCTCGCGCGCCACGGCGTCCGCGCGGCCCGAGTCCCACACGGGCCGGATCTCGTCCGCGCGCGTGCGGATCGCCTGCCACAGCGAGAGCGCGAGCACGAGGTCCGCGGTGTACACGTCCGGGGTCGCGGCCGCCTGCGCGGCCGCGTCGAGGCGGTCGAGCTCGGTACGCCGGTCGTCGAGCCACGTCTCGAGCGCGGCGAGGTACGCCAGGAGGTCCGCGGCGGGGATCGCCTCGCCCAGTCGTCCCGGCGCCTCGGGGGCGGCCGAACGGCTCACGGCGTGCGACCGTACACCGCGGTCGGCGGGGTCGGGGCGGGGCCGAGCACGCCGAGCCACTCGTCGTACAGGGCGCTCCAGCGGCCGTCGGCCTTCATCTGCTCGAGCACGCCGTTGACGAACCGGACCATGTCGACGTCCGCGGCGGGGACGCCGATGCCGTACGGCTCGTCGCTGATCGCCTCACCGACGACCTTGGCGTACGGGTCCTGCGCGGCGAAGCCCGCGAGGATCGTGTCGTCACCGGTGATGGCGTCGACCTTGCCCTGCTGGAACAGCACGAGGCACTGCGTGTGCGTCGTCGCGGGCACCGGCTCGATCCCGGTGAACTCCTCGAGGCGAGTGAGCGTCGTCGTGCCCTCGGGTGCGCACACGCGCTGGCCCTCGAGGTCCGCGATGCCGTTCGCCGTGGAGTCGCGCGTCACGAGCACCTTCTGGCCCGCGTGGTAGTACTCCGCGGAGAACGCGATGGACTCCCAGCGCTCGCAGTTGATGGTGAAGGCGCGCGCGACGAGGTCGACCTCGCCGTTCTCGAGCACCTCGAGGCGCTGGCCCGAGGTGATGACGCGGAACGTCAGCCGGTCGGGGTCGCCGAAGATCGCGCGCGAGATCTCGTGGAGCACGCCGATGTCGAAGCCCTCGATCTGGCCGGACAGCGAGTTGCGCGCCCCCATCAGCAGGGTGTCCGCGGAGACGCCGACGCGCAGCGTGCCGCGGTCGCGGATCTCGGCCATCGTGCTGCCGCCCGGCAGCGCGTCCGGACCCGGCAGGTCGCCCTCGGGCGCGTAGGACGCGAGCGGGTCCGAGCACTCCACCGGGTCGGCGGGCGCCGCCGAGGAGCCCGCGTCGGTCGTCTCGTCCTCGGTGGTGGCCGTGATGCGCAGGTCGTCGGCGCCCGACGGCCCGGAGCAGGCGGCGAGGGCGAGCAGCGCGGCGAGGCTCGCGGCCACGGCTCGTGCGCGCCGTGCCCGGGCGGTGCGCACCGTGGTCCCGAGATCCGTGGTCGTGCGCGCCGTGGCGCGGGAGAGGGTCGTCACCGGTACTCCTCCAGTCGTGCCGTCACGCCGCGCCACGCGAGCAGCGCGGCGACCAGCCCTGCGACGAGCAGGAGCCAGCCGGCGACCGTCGCGGTGCCGGCCGCGGCGTCGAGCCGGTCGCTCGTCGCGGCGGCGTTGGTCTCGATGTCCTCGCGCGCGCTCGCCGAGAAGGCGTCGAACGCGGCGTTCGGGCTCTCCGTGTCCGTCGCGGTCGCGAGCGCGACCGCGGCGTCCCAGTCGCCGCCGTCGTCGAGGGCGCGGATCTCCGTGTGGCGGGCGACCCACGCGTCGAGCGCCTGCGCGGTCGACCCGTCGAGGTTCCCGTCGGACTGCGCCGTGGCGAGGCGCTCCGCCGCGTCGTCGGTCGCCGTGACGAAGGCCTCCTCGTACGCCTGCCCCGAGCCGCGCTTGATGAGCGTGAACGCCTCCATCGACTTGGCGTCGTTCCCGAGGGAGTACGCCTGCGACGCGGCGAGCGTCGCTGCGTAGGGACCGTCGCGCACGTCGTTCGCGCGCGAGCCCGCCTGCGCGAGCAGCACCGTCGACACGACGCCGACGACGAGGACGACGGCGGTCGCGACGGCGAGACCGACGTTGAGCACGCGGTGCGTGCGCCGGGCGAGCCAGACCTGGCTCACGACGAGCACCGCGAGCGCGACGAGCCCGCCGGCGAGCACCCACAACGCGTTGCGGACGCCGGCGAAGTCCGCCGCGACCCGGTCGGCGTCGTCGAGCACGACCTCGTCGAGGGCGGGGAGCATCTGCTCGCGCAGGATGGTCGACGCCTGGTCGAGGTAGGCCGACCCGACGGGGAAGCCCTGCCGGTTGTTCGCGCGCGCCTGCTCGACGAGACCGGTGTAGACCGTGAGGTCGGCCGCGACCTGGCCGAGCAGCTCGGCGTCGGCCTCGTTGCTCCCGGACAGGGACGCGAGGCGGTTCGCCGCCTGGTCGACGAGCTCGTCGTAGCGCGCACGCTGGTCGGCCGGCTCGAGCCCGCCGACGAGGAACGCGCCCGTGGCCGTGGCGTCCGCCGCGACGAGCGCGTTGCGGACCTCCTGCACGCCGACGAGCTGGGCGGAGTCCTCGCTCGCCGCGTCCAGCGCGCGCGACTGGACGCTGCCGGCCTGGAAGCCGAGCACGCCGAGCGCGAGGGCCGCGAGCACGCACAGGCCCATGACGAGGCGCAGCTTGCCGGGCGTGCGGCGCAGCGCGCCACGGGCCCGGGACTCGGAGGTGCCCGACGGCGTCGGGGTCGCGCCGCCGGTCGCGGGACCACCGCTCGTGGGGCCGCCGGGTGCGGGGCCGCCCGCGGGGGCGGGCGGCTGGCCCGCCGGGCGGACCGGGGTCGTCGTCATGCGTTCTCCTCGGCGGTGGCGGGTGCTGGCTCGGGGTCTGGCTCGGGTGCGGGGCCGGGGTCGTCGTCCTCGACGGCTCCGGCGGCTCCGACGTCGCCGGGGGGCTCGAGCGTGGCCAGGAGGGCCGGCGCCCGCTCGCCGTCGACGAGGTCCGCGGGCAGCAGCAGCCGCAGCTCGTCGACCGTCGGTGCGGGCGTGTCCTTGAGGCGCCACGCGTGGCGCGCGATCGCGCCGTCGAGCACGTTGCGCGCCCACCGGGCGTTGCCGAACCCCTCGGTGCGCGGCTGGGACGCCGCGAGACGGGAGAACACGTCGAGCGCCTCGGGTGTCGGCTCGAAGTCGGACCTCGCGGCCATGCCCGCGAAGATGTCGCGCAGCTCGGCGTCGGTGTAGTCCTCGAACGTGATGGTCGTCGAGAACCGCGACTCGAGGCCGGGGTTCGTCGCGAGGAAGTCGCCCATGGGGCCGGGGTAGCCGGCGACGATCACCACGAGCTCGTCGCGATGGTCCTCCATGTCCTTGACGAGGGTGTTGATCGCCTCGGCGCCGTACTGGTCCTCCGCGAGGCCGTACGCCTCGTCGACGAACAGCACGCCGTCGAGCGCGGTCGCGACGACCTCCGAGGTCTTGACCGCCGTCTGGCCCAGGTACCCGGCGACGAGCTCGGACCGGTCGACCTCGACCAGGTGACCCTTGGCGAGCAGGCCCAGCGCGCGGTAGATGCCCGCGACGAGGCGCGCGACCGTCGTCTTGCCCGTGCCCGGGTTGCCGAGGAACACGAGGTGGCGCGTGAGCGTGGGGCGCGTGAGGCCCGCCTCGGTCCGCAGCTTCTCCACGCGCAGCAGCTCGGTCTGGCGGTGGATCTCGTCCTTCACGCGCGCGAGGCCGGTGAGCGCGTCGAGCTCCGCGAGCAGCTCCTCGATCGAGCGCCCGGGCTCCTCCTGGGCCTCGGCGGCCGCCGCGACCGCCGCGTCGGCCGCGGCCTGCGGTGCGCTCGCCCCGGGGGCGGCGTCGCCCGTGCCCGTCGACGCCGGGCCGGGCCGGGCCGGGGCGGCGGAAGCCTCCGGTCGGCGTGCGCCCAGCGCGTCGAGGATCGACTCGACCGACGGCACCTCCGGCGCGGAACGGCGCAGCGACCCGGCGGCGTCCTGCGCGGCGAAGAGGTCGCCGAGGTCGAAGGGGTTCGCCGCCCCGCTCGCGTCCGGGCGCGCGGCGAGCGGCCCGACCCGGGCGGGCGGCGCCGTCGTGCCCGACGTCGGCGCGCGGGTCGGGTCAGGTGCGCCCGGCAGCGCGGACGGCGCGGTGGGGTGCCCCGCGCCGCGCTGGACCGCGGCGGCCGCCGCGGCGCCGCCGGCGACGTGCGGACCCGGTGCGCCGAGGCGCGCGGCCGCGGTCGCGACGTCCGCCAGCGCCTGCCCGTACGCGGCCGCGTGCGTGGAACGCGCCGCGACGAGCCCGGACAGGACGTCCGTCGGGGACGTGCGCCAGCGGCGGGCGCTCGAGGCCGCGGTGAAGAACGCACCCGTCGCGGCCGGCTCGTGGCCGAGCGCGGCGAGCCACGCGGCGGGCGCGCCGGGGGAGGACTCGGCCACCGCGGCGGCGAGCCGTGCACCCTCGTCCCGGGCGGCCACCTCGTCGACGCCCGCGGTGCGCGCCGCGGCGGCCAGGGCGTCGAGGGAGGCGGTGAGCTCCGGCGTCGTCATGGTGCCTCCAGGCGTCCGGGTTCGGTCGCGGAGCCGGCCGGGGGCTGCGGCGTGCCCTCGCCCGCCCCCGGGTCGAGGGCGATCGACGAGTCGCGGAACTTCTCGGCGAGGAACGCGCCGTGCGCGACGAGCGCCGCGGCGTCGGCGCGCGACACCGCGTCGGAGATCTTGTCGAGCGTGACGCCGAGCAGGTCGAGCTGGTCGCACAGCAGCATGAGCGACGTCTTGCCCTGCGCGACGACGCGGCGGTCGGCGAAGTCGCGCGGCAGGCGCAGGTACGCGCCGACCGCCTCGGGAAGGTAGCTCGTCGCCGTCGCGACGACGGTGTGCGCCTGCTGCGACCCGCCCCCGAGCCGGTCCAGCCGCGGCACCATGTCCCCGACCGTCCTGGAGATGCGGTGCACGCGCGCCGTGACCGCGGGCGGCACCCGGCCCTCGATCTGCTGCTCCACCTGCTCGACGGACGCGAGGATCTCGGCGCTCGTCGGGGGAGAGGGCAGCTCGAACGCAGGCTCGGGCGCGGCGGACCGACCGCCGAGGCGGCCGATCATGTCGGAGAACCAGCCCATCTAGCTCGGGGTCCGATCTGTGGTGCGGTGTGCGGTGGGCAGGGGACCGGTGCTCTCAGAGCCGGCCGATGTCGAGCGAGCCGTTGCCCGCCTGCGACTGGTCCGAGCGCCGCGCGCGGTCGAGGTACTCGTTGGCCTTCGTCGTCTCCGTCTCGAGCACGCCGATCGTCTGCGCCATCGAGTCGAGCGCCTGGGTCTTGAACGTCGAGATCG
>CAZFUQ010000018.1:25537-32372 GCA_964521905.1 uncultured Cellulosimicrobium sp. | reverse complement strand
CAAATTTCCGCCCCACCACGGCGGGGCCACCGGCCCCCGGGAAGCTACCTCGCGCAACCAGGGCTCTACCTCGCGCAACCAGGGCTCTACCTCGGCGGACCAGGGCTCTACCTCGGCGGGTCGTCATCGCGGTCGGTGGGCCGGTGGGCTGCCGACCGCTTCGCGACGAACGACTCGATCCCGTCGAGCAGGATGTCGAGCCCGAACCCGAAGTCGTCCTCCCAGCCGTCGGGCTGGACGGCGGTGGGGTCCCACGTGCCGAGCGCGGCGGTGAGGGCCGGGTAGGCCTGGGGGTCGACGAGGCGCGTGAGCACGAGCTCGTAGTCGGCGTACGGGTTCGCGGCGGCGAGCGCGTGCTCGTCGAGCGCGGCCTCGGGGGTGTCCTCCGGGAGGCCCTGCGCGCGCCGCACGATCTCGGCCGCGGCCCGGCGGGTCTCCACCTGGACGCGGCCCTCGCCGAGGACGTGCTGCGCGAGGAGGCCCACGATCTGCAGCTTCTCGTCCACGGTCAGGCCGAGCGGTGCGAGGATCTCGAACGCGTTGTCGATCCAGCGCAGCCGGTTCGGTCCCACCTGCGACGTCGTGAGGGGGAGGTCGAGGAACCACGGGCGCGCGACGATGCCGGCGATCTGCGCGCGCGTCCACGCCTCGAGGCCGGCCCGCCAGTCGCCCGCGGCGTACGGCGGGAGCTCCAGCGCGTCGGCCGCGGCGTCGGACATGAGGACGAGCAGCTCCTCCTTGCTCTCCACGTACCGGTAGAGGGCCATCGAGGAGTACCCGAGCGACTCCGCGACACGGGCCATCGACACGCCCGCCAGGCCCTCGGCGTCGGCGAGGTCGACGGCGGCGCGCACGACCTGCTCGACGCTCAGCGCGGGCTTGGGCCCGCGACGAGGCGGAGCCGTCCGCCCCCACAGGCGTCGCAGCAGGGGGGAGAGGGCGTCCTCCTCGGGTGCCGTCCGGTCCTGTGCGCCGGGCGCGCCGTCGATGTCGCTCATCCCGTCATCCTCCCGCGGGTCTTGACCGACCGCGAAACCGTGTCTAGCGTCAGCATAATCGTCGATTAGATAAACAGTTTCGTTCGTACGCGATCGCCGACGCCCCCCGAGGAGTCCCCGTGACCACCACCGACGTGCTCGTCCGCGCCGACGGGCTGCGCAAGAGCTACGGCTCGCCGCGACACCCCGTGCGTGTGCTCGACGGCGTCGACCTCGCCCTCCACCGGGGCGAGGTCCTCGCGCTCCTCGGCCCCAACGGGGCCGGCAAGACCACGACCGTCCGCATCCTCGCGACGCTGCTGCGCCCCGACGGCGGCACCGCGACCGTCGCGGGCCACGACGTCGTGCACGACGCCGCACGCGTACGGGAGGTCATCAGCCTCACCGGCCAGTACGCGGCCGTCGACGAGAAGCAGAGCGGTCGTGAGAACCTCCTGATGATGGGTCGCCTCGCGCACCTCCCGCGCCGCGGTGCCCGTGCCCGCGTCGACGACCTCCTCGACGCGTTCGACCTCACCGGGGCCGCCGGCCGCCGCGTCGAGACCTACTCCGGCGGGATGCGGCGCCGGCTCGACCTCGCCGCCGGGCTGCTCACCCGGCCGCAGGTGATGTTCCTCGACGAGCCGACCACGGGCCTCGACCCCCGCAGCCGCCAGACGATGTGGGAGGTCATCCGGGGCGTCGTCGCCGACGGCACGAGCCTCTTCCTCACGACGCAGTACCTCGAGGAGGCCGACCAGCTCGCCGACCGCGTCGCCCTCGTCGACGACGGCCGCGTCGTCGCCGAGGGCTCGCCGTCGGAGCTCAAGCGGCGCGTCGGCGACGCGAGCGTCGAGCTGACGTTCGCTTCGGTCGCCGACGCGGCCGTGGTCGGGTCCGCGGGCGTGGGGTCGGAGGTGCTCGGGCTGGCCGCGTCGTCGCCGCTTGCGGTCGGTCGTCCGTCCACGAGCGCGGCCTCCACGTCCTTCGCATCCTCCGCCCCCACGCAGGCTCAGGCGGTCGGCTCAGCACCGGACGAGGGGCGCACGACGGTGCGGGTCCCGACCGACGGGTCCGTCGCGCACGTCCGCGACGTGCTCGCCGCGGTCGCGGCGACGGGTGTCGAGCCGGTGAGCTGGGAGGTGCGCGAGCCGACGCTCGACGACGTGTTCCTCACGCTGACGGGGCACGCGGCGCGGACGCGCGATCGCGACGACGGCACGGCGGACCCGACCGAGCAGACCGACCGCACCGACCGCACCGACCGCACCGACCATGAGGAGACCGCAGCATGACCGCCCAGACCGCTGCTGCGCCGTCGGGCACGACGCACCGAGCACCCGCCGCCGCGCCCCGGCCGGGGCGCCACGTGCTCACCGACGCGGGCACGATGATCGCCCGCTCGCTGCGGCTGGTCCGCCGGAACCCGGACGAGCTGGTCCTCGGGCTCGTGCTGCCCGTGATGCTCATGATCCTGTTCGTGTACGTGTTCGGCGGCGCGATGTCGGTGGGCACGGACTACGTCACGTACGCGACGCCCGGGATCATCCTGCTGTGCGCGGGGTACGGCGCGTCGAACACCGCGATCGGCGTCGAGCAGGACATGTCCGGCGGGATCATGGACCGGTTCCGGTCGATGCCGATCGCGAGCTCGACGGTGCTGGTCGGGCACGTCGTGGCGAGCGTCCTGAAGAACCTCGTGACGACGGCGGTCGTGCTCGGCGTCGCGTTCCTCATCGGGTTCCGGCCCACCGCGGACGTGGTCGAGTGGCTCGGCGCCGTGGGCGTCGTCGCGGCGTACGTGCTGGCGATCACGAGCATCGCGGCGTTCGTCGGGGTGCTCGTCCGCTCGCCCGCCGCGGCCGGCGGTTTCGGGTTCTTCATGCTGTTCCTGCCCTACGTGTCGAGCGCGTTCGTGCCGCCGGAGACCATGCCGTCGTGGCTGCGCGGGTTCGCGGAGCACCAGCCCGTCACGCCCGTCATCGAGACGATCCGCGGACTGCTGGTCGGCCTGGACTCGTCCGGGGCGCCGGTGGCGGACCTGGGCCCGACGGCGGCGCTCGCCCTCGCGTGGTGCCTCGGCCTGGTCGTGGTGTTCCTGGGAGCGGCGGCGTACGTGTTCGCGCGGCGTCGTCGCTAGGAGGCGTCCACCGTGCTGCAAGAGACCCCCACCGGAGGAGAGTCGGGATGATCGAGATCAAGCGAGGGGACGAGCTCGGCGAGGCCTCTCGGCGACGGATCACGGAGGTGCTCGTCCGCGGCTTCGCCGAGGACTTCGCGTACTTCTCCAAGGACCCGGACGTCCTCGCGGACGCGTTCGAGCACATGGTCCTCCTCGAGCGGTTCTACGTGGCGGTCGTGGACGGCGAGCCCGCCGCGATCGCCTCGGTCACCGAGGGCTCGCAGGAGTGCTTCGCGCCGGAACGGCGGCCGTTCCGGGACGCGCTGGGGCGCGTCCACGGCGAGATCAGCTACCGGATCGTCCGCAGCCAGTTCCTCGGGGCGTACGACGGCGCGCGGGACGGCCTGGCGGAGGTCGGGTTCGTCACGACGGCGCCGGAGCACCAGGGCAAGGGCGTCGCCACCGCCCTCGTGCGCCACCTCATGGACCTGCCGTACGACGAGCTCGTGCTGCGCGACATCAAGGACACCAACGTCCCGGCGCTCGCTCTCTACCGCAAGCTCGGGTTCACGGAGCACCACCGTCGTCCCGTGCGGTTCTCCGGGCGGGCCGGGTTCTCGGCCTACGTGTCCATGAGTCGGCGCCGGAGCCCCGCGTCGTGACGGCCGCGAGCGGGACCTCAGCCGGGTGAGGCGCTCGACCCGCGCACGACGAGCGTGGGGGCGAGCACCTCGTGCACGTCGTCGCGGCGACCGTCGGCGCGCTCGTGCAGGAGCTCGACGGCGCGCCGGCCCATGAGCTCGCGCTGCTGCTGGACGGAGGTCAGGCGGGGTCGGGCGCGCGTCGCGAGGGCGGTGTCGTCGTAGCCGACGACGGCGAGGTCCTGCGGGACGCGCAGCCCCAGGTCGTGCGCGCGGTCGAGGACGTCGAACGCCTCGACGTCGTTGCGGGCGAAGACCGCGTCGTACCCGGACGCGAGGAGCGGCTCGAGCGGGGGCACGGCGCCGTCGTGCTCGACGACGCGCACGTGCTCGTCCAGGCCGTGCGCCCGCATCGCCGCCTCGTAGCCCGCCCGACGGGCGACGCCCGCCGGGCGGCGCGATCCGGTGACGTGCGCGATCCGGGTCCTGCCCGTGGCGACGAGGTGGTCGACGACGAGGGTCGCGCCGCGCTCGTCGTCGTTGTTGACGGTGTCGACGCCCGCGACGGGGGCCGCCGGGCGGCCGACCATGACGACCGGCGCGCGGCGCGCGGCCGCGGTGAGGACGTCGGGCTCCACCCACGAGGACACCACGACGAGCCCGTCGACCGCGAGGTCGAGGAGCTGCTGGACCCGCTCGGCGAGGCGGCCGCGGTCGCGGGAGCCGTGCGCGAGGAGCACCGACAGCCCGTCCGCCTCTGCCGCCGCCTCCACCGACGCGACGATCTCCGTGTGGTACGGGTTGTCCAGGCTGGACAGCACGACCCCGAGCAGCATGCTGCGCCCCTGCTTGAGCGCGCGGGCGAGCGTGTTGGACCGGTACCCGAGGTCGTCCGCCGCGAGGACGATCCGCTCGCGCGTCCGCTCGCTCACCCCGGCGTCGCCGCGCAGGGCGAGGGAGACCAGCGACTTCGACACGCCGGCGTGCGCCGCGACGTCGAGCAGGGTGGGTCGGCGGGCGCCGGTCGGGGGTGTCACGGGACCATCCTCACCCGCGGGCCGCGAGGTGCCGGACGCGAGACCTGGAACGTTCCAGGATTTCCTCCGGCGTTCACCGTCGCGCCACCGTCCGGACGACGGCGGTTGGGCCGCCGTCCCTAGCGTCACCGTCGTGACCCTCACCACACCGCCGCCGGGCACGACCCGTGAGCCCGCACCGGCCTCCGGGCCGGACTCCCTCGACGCCGCACCGGCCCGCCCCCTCGCGACCGCCGCTCCGACCGCCGCCCCGACCGCCTCCGTCGGTGGCCTCGCGGCCGGTCTGGCGACCCGGCCCACCGCCCTCCTGCTCGACTTCGGCGGCGTCGTCTTCGCGACCCGCAAGCGTCCGGACGGCATGGCCGAGATGGCCGCGCACGTCGCGGACGTCCTCGCCCGCGGCGGCCAGCACCTCACCGCCGAGGAGCTGCTGCCCGTGCTCCAGGGCGGCCAGACCGCCCTCAAGCACTGGAAGCACGCGCAGTCCCGACGGCTCGAGCCCACGGAGCTCGACCACCGGACGATCTGGCGCGAGTTCTACGGGAGCCCGCTGCCCGAGCCGGCGCGAGAGATCCTCGCCGGGAGCGCGGGCGCGCTGCAGCAGCGGCTCACGGCCACCCTCGCCGAGCACGAGGTGCGGCCGGGTGTCCTGGAGCTGCTCGACCTGGCCGACGACCTCGGCGTGCCGGTCGGCATCGTCTCCAACGCGCACAGCGGCCGCGCGCACCGGGCCCTCCTGGCCCACCACGGCATCGAGGACCGGTTCGCCGTGCAGGTGTACTCGGACGAGGTCGGGATCCGCAAGCCGCACCCCGGGATCATCGAGCTCGCCGCCCGCGCGCTCGGGACGACGGCGCCCGCGACCTGGTACGTCGGCGACACCCAGGACCGCGACGTCGTGGCCGGTCGCCGCGCCGGTGTGGCCGCCGTCGTCCTCACGCGGCACACCCACACCGACCACCCGCCGTTCCCCGTGCGCGAGTCCGCGGACGTCGTCCTCGACACGCCCGCGGGCCTCGTCCCGCTGCTCCGCGACGCTCGCGACGTCCGGGGCACGGGTGACGCCGTCGCGCACCCCTCGCCGGCCCCCGGAGCGATCCCCACCCGGTCCGCGGACCGGGGGCAGGCCTCGGGTTCGGCACCGGGCCCGCTCCCGTCCGCGATCCTGCTCGACCACGGCGGGGTGATCGCCGTCTCGACGCCCGACGACGCGGTACGGCGCCGCTTCGCCGCGCACCTCGCGGGACGGCTCGCGCGGGCCGGCTACCCCGTGTCGACCGACGACGCCGCGCACGCCCTGGGGGAGGCGCGCGCCCGGCACCGCGCCTGGAAGCACGCGCACGAGACCGCCGGCCGCTCCGTCGGGTCCACCGTGCCGGAGATCGACGCCCCGACGTTCTGGGTCGGGCTCGTGGCGCCGTGCCTCGACGCCCACGTCTCGGCCGACCGGCGTCCGGCGCTGCGCGAGTGGCTGCGTGCGGAGAGCCACGACCTGATGGTCCGGTACGCGCGGAGCAAGTCGGTCCCGACCGTGCGCCCCGGCGTGCGCGCGCTGCTCGAGCGGGCGCGCGACCTCGGCGTCCCGGTCGCGGTGGTGTCCAACACGGTGTGCGGGCGCGCGGTGCGCGACGAGCTCGTGGAGGAGGGTCTCGACGAGCTGGTCGGTGCGCACGTCTACTCCGACGAGCTGGGCGTCCGCAAGCCCGACCCGACCACCGCCGGCACGGCGCTCGTCGCCCTGGACGCCGACCCCGCCCGGGCGTGGTTCGTCGGGGACAAGCCCGGCCGCGACGTGCCGGCCGCGCGCGGCGCCGGCGTCGGCACGGTCGTGCTCGTCCGCGGCGGCTCCACGCCCGACGCGGTGCTCGACGCGCTCGCCGCCGACGGCGCCACCACGCCGGACCACGTCGTCGACGGTATCGACGCCGTCGTGCCGCTCGTCCTGCCCTGACGCCACGACCGACCCGCCGACCGACCCGGGACCAGCGCACCCGGCCCCGCCACCACCGTCCCACCCCGCCCGACGAGCACCACCGACCCGAGGAAGGCCCTCATGAC
>CAZFUQ010000018.1:21729-25437 GCA_964521905.1 uncultured Cellulosimicrobium sp. | reverse complement strand
CCACCGTCCCACCCCGCCCGACGAGCACCACCGACCCGAGGAAGGCCCTCATGACCGGCTCGCCGACCACCACCGCCCCCCGACCGTCCCTCCGCCGCCTCGTCCACGACCCCGACGGGATCTCCGGCTCGCAGAAGCTCATGATCCTCGTGCTGTCCATGACCCTGTACGGCGTCGCCGACATCGTCGCGGACATGCTGCCCTCGTTCGAGGTCGGGTCCTTCGAGGTCGAGATCGCCTACTTCGCGTTCATCCCCGTGGTGCTCGCCGCCCTGCTCACCCCGGTGTGGGTGGCGCTCGGCGTCGCGATCGGGGAGGCGCTCATCGCCGACATGCTGCTCGGCAGCTTCGGCGGGTTCGGCGAGCTCGAGGGCTTCCTGCAGATCTTCGTCGGCACGTACGTCGCCGGCTGCATCGTCCGCGACCCGCGCAACCGTCGCCAGCTCTTCTGGGCCGCGATCGCGCTCGTCTCGATCGACAAGGTGAGCTCCGGGCTCATCGACGTCGTCAAGGTCGTCGTCGGTGTCGACCCCGACGCGCTCGACGACTCGGGCGGCACGCTCGGCGCCGTCGTCCTCGCCGAGGGGCTCGAGCTGCTCGGTGCGCTGCTGGTCACCGGCGTGCTCTTCGGCGGGCTCGCCGCGATGTGGCTCGCGCCGCGGCTGTACGGGAAGATCGAGCCGCTCATGGGCCTGCGGCCGCGGGACCCGCGGAACCCGCCGCGTCTCGCCGGCCCCTGGGGCGTGAGCTTCTGGCTCGTCGCGGCGCTCGGCGTCGCGCTCGCCGCCGCGGTGGGCGTCCTCAGCCAGTGGGAGGACTTCGCGGGCCGCGAGGACGCCGTCACGACGATCGGCTCGTTCGACACCGAGCTCGTGGACACGTACGGCGACAACGTCGCCTGGGTCGCCGCCGTGGTGGGCCTCGTCGTCGGGCTCGCCGTGGTCGTGGCGATCGCCGCCCTCGTCGCCCGACGCCGCGACCGGGCCGCCACGGGTGGGGACGCCGGTGCCGAGACCCCGGGCACGGACCGCTGATGGGCGCGTCGACCGCGGCCCACGAGCCGGCCGTCGAGGTCGAGGGCCTGACGTTCCGCTACCCGGGTGCCTCGGACGACTCGCTGCGCGGCGTGGACCTGCGGATCGAGGCCGGCGACTTCGTGGCCGTGGTCGGCGGCAACGGCTCGGGCAAGACGACGCTGTGCAAGGCGTTCAACGGGCTCGTGCCGCACTTCTGGAACGGCGACCTGACCGGTGCGGTGCGCGTCTTCGGCCGGGACACCGCGACGCTGTCCGTCGCGGACCTCGCCGACGACGTCGGCTACGTCTTCCAGGACTTCGGCAACCAGATCGTCCGCCCCACCGTGCGCGACGACGTCGCGTTCGCCCCGCTCAACCTGGGCCGCGCGGACTGGGCCGCCCGGGCCGACGCGGCGCTGGACGTGCTGGGGCTGGCGCCGATCGCCGACACCCACACCTGGCAGCTGTCCGGCGGGCAGCAGCATCTCGTCGCCCTCGCCGGGGCGATGGCCCTCGCGCCGCGCCTGCTCGTCGTCGACGAGCCCGCGGCCGAGGTCGACCCGCGGCGCGCGACCGCGATCTACGAGCACCTCGCGCTGCTCAACGAGCAGGGCGTGACCGTCGTGGTCATCGAGCACCACGCCGAGCTCGTCGCCCGGTACGCGCGGTCCGTCGTCCTCATGGCCGACGGCGTCCCTCGCTGGCACCTGCCCGTCGCCGAGGCGCTGGCCCGGACCGACGACCTCGCGGCGGCCGACATCCCCGCAACCCAGGTCGTCGCCCTCGCCCGCGCGCTGGACCCCGTCGTCCGGGACGGCGGCACCCCGCCGCTGACCGTCGAGGCCTGCGCCGACCTGCTGGCCCCCGTCGCCGGCCTCCGGCCGCCGTCGAGCACGGCCCTGCCGACCGCCGACCACGGGGTCGGGGACCGCGATCGCGAGGATCCGGTCGCCAACCCCGTGCTCGGCGGCGAGGCCATCGCGTCGCTGCGTGGGGTCACGCACGGCTACCGCACGGTCGCAGGGCCGCGCACCATCGTGCTCGACCGGCTCGACCTCGCGCTGCACGACGGCGAGCGCGTCGCGCTGGTCGGGTCCAACGGCGCGGGGAAGTCGACGCTCCTGAGCCTGCTCTCCGGTCTCGCCCTGCCCCGGGAGGGGACGGTCGTCGTCGACGGGCGTGACACGCGCACGACGACCGCCGCCGAGCTGTCCGACTCGGTCTGCTACCTCGTGCAGCGGCCGGAGGAGATGTTCCTGCAGGACTCCGTCCGGGGCGACGTCGCCATGCACCCCCGCGGGCGCCGCGTCCCGGACGCCGAGGAGCTCGTCGACCGCGTGCTCGATCAGGTGCAGCTCACCGGCGTCGCCGACCGGGACGGCCGGCTGCTGTCCGGGGGGCAGCAGCGCCGCGCGGCGCTCGCCGTCGCGCTCGCGATGCGGCCGCGGCTGCTGCTCCTGGACGAGCCGACGTCGAGCCTCGACCTGCGCTCGCGCGACGACGTGATCCGCATGCTCGCGGAGCTCTCCGGGCACATCCGCTGCACGGTCGTCGCGACGCACGACATGCACCTCGTCGCCGAGTGGGCCGACCGCGTCGTCGTGCTGCACGAGGGCCGCGTGCTCGCGGACACCGACCCCGCGGCGCTCTTCGCGTCGCCCGGCGTGCTCGCTGCCGCGCACCTCGTGCCGCCCCAGGTGGCACAGGTCGGCGCCGCGCTCGGGATCAGCCCCGTGCCGCTGAGCGTCGACGAGCTCGTGGGCCGTCTCGCACCCGTGGAGGTTCCCGCATGACCGCCGCACCGACCGTGCCCGCACCGACCGCGGGTGCAGCCCGACCCGACGACCCGGTCGCCGACCCGAGCACGGGGCCCGACACGAGGGAGGGGCGTCGCAGGTCAGGGCTCGACCGCGCGTCGGTCGAGTGGGTCGTGCTCGAGCTCATGCGCGTGGCCTACGCGACGCGCGGGGGGTTCCTCGCCCGGCGCGACCCGCGCGCCGTCGTGCTCTGGTACGCCGTGTGCGCCGTCGTGCCGTGGTTCACCTACGACCTGCGCGTGCTCGGCGTCTTCTTCGTCCTGGCGCTCGGCTGCGCGCTGGCCGCGCGCATCGGGCCGCTCCTGCTCGGCCTCTTCGTGCTGGGGGCGGTGGGCGAGCTCGGCTACGTCCTCGTGCTCGCGTTCGTGCTCGACGGCGACCTCGGCGCCCTGGTCGGCCTCGCCCAGGCGTTCCTCAAGCTGAGCACGGTCTCCCTCGTGAGCATGGCGGCGTTCGTGTCGCTGGACCCCGAGAAGATCTCGGACGCCCTGCTCGCCCTGCGGCTCCCGGCCGTCCTCGGTTTCGCCGTCGGCTACGGGTACCGCATGGTCCCCGTGCTGGTCGACGAGTTCCAGACGATCGTCGACGGGCACCGGATGCGCGGCGCGCCACCGCGCGGCCACGGCTTCCTCGGCTGGCGCACGGTCGTGCGCGGCGCCCGGATCGCCGTGCAGGCGTTCTACCCGCTGGTGCTCAACACCGCGAAGCGCACGCGCACCACCGTCGAGGCGCTCGAGACGCGCGGCTTCACGTCCGCGACCCGCGACGGCGCCGGGCGCAGCCTGCGGCTCGCCCACCTGCGGTACACGGCCGGCGATGCCGTGCTCGTCGGCGTCACCGTCGCCGTCGTCGCGGCGGTGCTCGTCGTGCTGTGA
>CAZFUQ010000018.1:17072-21629 GCA_964521905.1 uncultured Cellulosimicrobium sp. | reverse complement strand
ACGAGCGAAGAAGGGCGGCGGCCCCGGAGTCCTGTCCTCCGGGACCGCCGCCCGCGGGAGCGACACCGTCGACGTGAAGCCGCTCCCGAGTCGTGGGCCGTCGAGGGCTGGGCGGCGGTCCGACCGCCCGGCCGTGCGCCTGCGCCGGTCAGCCCGCCGCGAGCCGACGCCGCAGCCCGAGCCCGACGCCCGCCACCCCGGCGAGCACGCTGCCACCGACGAGCGCCGACATCCCGACCGAGAGCTGCCCGACCGGGCTGTTCTCGACGCTGTCCTTGAGCTCGGTCGTCCCCGCGGAGAGGGTCCCCGTGCCGTCGGAGAGCGTCGCGGCGCCCTCGGCGATGCGGGTGCTGCCGTCGTGCAGGTCGGAGGCCCCGTCGGCGAGCGTGGACGTCCCGGTGTGCAGCGTGACCGAGCCGGCGGCGAGCGTCGCGCTGCCCTCGGCGAGGGTCGACGCCCCGGTCGACAGCGTCGTGAGCCCGTTCTGCAGACGCAACGTCCCGTCCTCGAGGCGCGTCGTCCCGGCGAAGAGGTCACCGGCCCCTGTCGCGAGCCGCGCGGTCCCGCTGCGCAGGTCGCTCGCGCCCGTGGCCGCCCGTGCCGTGCCGGCCTTGAGGTCGGCGGCACCCTGAGCGAGCCGCGTGGTGCCGTCGCGCAGCTCACCGGCACCGCCGGCGAGCAGCGCCGTGCCGGACCGGAGGTCCGCCGCACCCTGCGCGAGCGTCGTCGTGCCGTCCGCGAGCTCCGAGGTCTTCTGCGCGAGCCGGGCGTTCCCCTCCCGGACCCGGATCGCGCCCGCGTCGGCGCCCTCCATGCCGTTCGCCAGGACCGCCGTCCCGGCGGCGAGCGACGACGCCCCGGCACTCAGGCTGTCCGCCCCGGTGGAGAGCGCCGTCGCGCCGGTCGTGAGGTCGTCCGCCCCGGTGGCGACCTGGCTCGCGCCGACCGCGAGCCGGCCCGCGCCGGTCGACAGCCCGGTCGCTCCGTCGTGGGTCGCGGCGGCCCCGTCGGCGACGTTCTGCGCGCCGGCCGCCAGCTCGGCGATGCCACCGTGCAGCGCTGTCGCTCCGGCGGCCGCGCCGGTGTCCCCCGCGAGCCCGTCACGGAGGCCGCGCAGGCCCCCGGCAAGCTGGCGCGCCCCGGCGTCGGCGGAAGCGGCACCGGCGGCGACGTCGGAAGCGCCGGCCGCCAGGGCGCTGATCTGCGCCTTGAGATCGGGGTCCTGCGTGCTGTCGGCGAGGGCGGCGAGCCCGGCCGCCAGCCCGGCGGAACCGTCCTTGACCTGCTCCGTGCCGGCGGTGAGCGACTCGGCACCGGTCGTGAGCGAGACGGCGCCGTCTCGCACGGAGCCGAGGCCCGCGGCGAGGCGATCGGACGCCGCCCGCAGGGTGGCGGTCCCCGCTGCGACACCCCCGGCACCGTTCGCGACCTGGCCGGTCGCCGCGGCGATCTCCTGGGCGCCCGTGGCGACCTGGGAGGAGGCTGCGGCGACCCCGCCGGCGCCGTCGCGGAGCGTGCTCGCCCCGGTGGCAAGGTTCCCGGCGCCGAGGGAGATCGCGGATGCGCCGGTCGACACGCCGCCGGCCCCGGAGGCCGCGGAGCGCGCACCGTCGGAGAGGCGGGACACCCCGTCGGCGAGGTCGGCCGCCCCGGTGCGCAGGTCTTGCGCACCCGCGGAGATCAGGCCCGCGCCGTCCGCGGCGCCGGCGTTGCCTGCGGCGAGCCGGGCCGCGCCGTCGGCGGCATCGCGGTTGCCGACCGCGAGCCGTGCTGCGCCGCTCGCGGCGTCGGCGCTGCCCGCGGCGAGGCGCGCGGCACCGGCGTCGAGGTCTGCGCTGCCCGCGGCGAGCCGGGCAGCGCCGCTCGCGGCGTCGCCGTTCCCGGCGGACAGGCGCGCCGCTCCGGCGTTCAGCTCGTCCGCGCCGGCGGCGAGCTCGGTCGCGCCGTCGAGCGCGGTGGTGCCGCCGGTGGCGAGCTGGGCTGCGCCGTCGGACGCCTGCTGCGCTCCCGCGACCAGGTCGCCCGCGCCGTCCTCGAGGTCGGAGGCCCCGTCGGCGAGGCGCTGCGCCCCGGCCTGGGCCTCGCTGGTGCCCTCGGCCAGCGTCGCGGCACCGGCGTCGAGCTCGGCGGCGCCGTCGTCGAGGCGGGTCGCGCCGTCGGCGACCCTCCCGTTGAACAGGAGGAGGAACGCGACGAGGCCCGCCACGCACAGGGCGAGCACGGCGAGCGCGACGGACGTGAGAACGGTGTGGGTGCGCGACGGTCGGAGAGAGGCGTGCTGCGTCATCGGGTCGTCCTTCCTCACGCCCGGCGTCGTCGCGGGGCGGTCGGCAGAGGGGAGAGTGCGGGCCGGATCGGGAGGGGTCGGCGGGGGAGTGCGCCGGTGCCGGTCCCGCCACCGTTGGCGGGACCTGGAGTAGCAGGTAGATCCTGAGCGACGCTAGCAACCGCCCCGGCACCGCGGACAGTCAGTACTAGGTAACTCGGCCGTCACGATTCGGTCACGGGGTGGAAGTATCAGGTACTTCGCCGGGAAATCCGTCGCCCGAGGCAATCGAGGCCCGCGCGGCGCCCCGAGACCCACTGTTCACCCACCGGTCACACCCCGTCCCGGAGCGTGTCGCCGGGTCGCCACCGCGGGCCACGAGCCTCTGCTCGACCCTCGTCGAAGGAGAGACATGTCATCGATCCCCGAGCGGACCCGCGACCGCGCGGCAGCTCGTCGCTCGCGCCTCGTCGCGCTCGTCGCCACGGGCGCGACGCTCACGCTGGGCGTCGGCGCGCTGCCGGCGCTCGCCGCCGTCGCGTCGCACCCGGCAGGCACGACGGTGCCGGGCACGACGACGGCCCTCGCCGCCGGCGCCTGGACGTCGCCCGAGGCGGCCGAGACGTTCCACCGCCTCGCGACGTACCCCGTGTTCCAGAACCGTCCCGCCGGCGAGGACGCCGCGGCCGAGACGGTCGCCGAGATCTCGGCCGTGAGCGAGGACGGGAACACCGTCGTCCACACCGACGCGCTCGCGCGCCGCATCGGCTTCCTCGACATCACCGACCCGAGCGCTCCGAAGGGCCTCGGCACGCTGAGCCTCGCCGGGCTGGGCTCGGAGCACGACGAGCCGACGTCGGTCGCGGTCGTCGGCGGGTACGTGCTCGTCGTCGTGGACACCTCGGTGAGCTTCACCGAGCCGAGCGGGCGCCTCGACGTCGTGGACCTCGCGACGCGCGAGCGCGTGCGCTCGCTCGACCTCGGCGGCCAGCCCGACTCGATCGCCGTCACGCCCGACGGCGCGCACGCCGTCGTCGCGATCGAGAACCAGCGCGACGAGGAGGTGACTCCCGAGGGCGGCGACGAGGGCGACCTCCCGCAGCTCCCCGGCGGCTTCCTGCAGGTCGTCGACCTGCCGGGCGACGACCCGGCCGCGTGGTCGACGCGGACCGTCTCCTTCCTCGACGACGCCGGGGCGCCGCTCCCGGTCGTCGAGGCCGCCGGCCTCGACACGCCGCGGGACCCCGAGCCCGAGTATGTCGCGATCAACCCCGCGGGCACGAAGGTCGCGGTGACGCTCCAGGAGAACAACGGCGTCGCGGTCGTCGACATCGCGTCCGGCGAGGTCGAGAACGTCTTCTCGGCGGGCTCGGTCGCCGTGTCCGGGATCGACGTGAAGAAGGACGGCGTCATCGACCAGACCGGGTCGATCCCGGCGACGCCGCGCGAGCCCGACGCGATCGGCTGGCTCGACGACGCGCACGTCGCGACCGCGAACGAGGGCGACTGGAAGGGGGGCTCGCGCGGCTGGTCGGTGTTCGACGCCGCGTCGGGCGAGGTCGTCTGGGACGCGGGCGCCGAGCTCGAGCGCCTCGCCGTCCGCGTCGGACTGCACAACGAGGACCGCGCGGGCAAGAAGGGCGTCGAGCCCGAGGGCCTGACGGTCGCGACGCTCGGCGCGACGCGCTACGCGTTCGTCGGCTCGGAGCGGTCGAACTTCGTCGCCGTCTACGACGTCTCCGAGGCGACCGAGCCGCGGTTCGTCCAGGTGCTCGCGACGACGAACGGTCCCGAGGGCCTGCTCGTCGTCCCCGAGCGGGACCTGCTCGTCGTGTCGAGCGAGGAGGACGACGCCGGTGCGGGCGTGCGGTCAGCCGTCACCGTGTTCGGCCTCGGCGAGCGGTGGGCCGACGACGCCGGGTCGCCGCAGTTCCCGAGCGTCGTCTCCGCGGACGCGCCCGAGGGCCCGCAGGCCGGCGCGCCGATCGGGTGGGGCGCGCTCGGCGCGCTGAGCGCCGACCCGGCCGACCCCCGGCGCCTGTGGACGGCGACCGACGCGGCGTACTCCCCGACGCAGCTGTTGTCGCTCGACGTGAGCGGCCACGGCGACGGCCCGGCCGTGATCGACCGGTCCGTGACCCTCACGTGCGACGGCGCCCCCGTGGGCCTCGACGTCGAGGGCGTCGCGGCGCGGGCCGACGGCGGGTTCTGGCTCGGCGTCGAGGGTGCGAAGGGCGCGGAGAACGCGATCGTCCGCGTGGTCAGCGGCCCGGCGCTGCCGACCCCGCTCC
>CAZFUQ010000018.1:0-17062 GCA_964521905.1 uncultured Cellulosimicrobium sp. | reverse complement strand
GCGCGGTCGTCGAGTCCGTCGCGCTGCCCGAGGGCGTGACCGCGGGCCTCGGCAAGCAGGGCGTCGAGGGCGTCGCAGCCGCCGGCGGGACCGCGGGCGAGCAGGTCTGGGTCGCGCTCCAGCGCGGTCTGACGACCGACCAGGGCGGCACCGCGGGCACCGCGCGCCTCGGCCGGTACGACGTCGCGAGCGGCACCTGGGACTGGTTCGCCTACCCGCTCGAGCAGACCGTGACCGACGGCGACTGGATGGGCCTGAGCGAGGTGACCGTCGTCGACCACGACACGCTCGCCGTGATCGAGCGCGACAAGCTCAACGGACCCGCCGCGGCGGTCAAGCGCGTCTACGCGGTCGACGTGCCCGAGGTCGCCGTCGGGGCCGCGTCGACGACCCCGGTCGCGGTGACCAAGACGCTCGCGCACGACGTCCTGCCCGACCTGCGCGCGACGAACGGCTGGACGCAGGAGAAGCTCGAGGGCCTCACGGTCGGCGGCGACGGGACGGTCTGGGCGATCACCGACAACGACGGGCTCGCCGACGCCACGGGCGAGACCGTGCTCCTGAGCCTCGGGGCGGCGTCGGACGTGTTCGACGGCCACCTCGACGGCGAGGCCCCGGGCGAGCCGGGCGGTCCGGGAGAGCCCGGCGAGACGCCCGGTGCGGGCGAGCGGCCGCCGTCGACCCCGCTGCACACGGTCGACGCCGACGACCTCACGGACGCCGACCACGGCGGCGTGACGCTCTCGCCGGCGCGGGTGCGCGCGGGCGAGCAGGTGACCGCGACCGCAGCGGGCTTCGCCCCGGGCGAGTGGGTCTCCGCGTGGCTCTTCTCGACGCCGGCAGACCTGGGGATGTTCCGGGCCGACGCCACGGGCACGCTCACGGCGACCGTGACGGTCCCGGCCGACGTCGTGGCGGGCGAGCACCGGTTCGCGATCGTCGGGCAGGTGGACGGCCGCGTCCTGTGGACGGAGCTCGAGGTCCTCCCCGCGGACGGCGCGGGCACCGGGTCCGACGGCGCAGGCTCCGGCCGGCCGGGCGGGCTCGCCGCGACCGGGTCGCACGTGGGCTCCCTCGTCGGGCTCGCGATCGTGCTGGTCGCCGGGGGCGTGACGATCGTCGTCGCCCGGCGCCGTCTGCGCGGGCTTCCCGGATAGCCGGGGCGGACGGGCCCGACGGCCGGGCCCGTCCGGCTCCTGTCCCCCGTGAGAGCTACCTCCAGGTGTCCACCCTGCGGTGACGACGCCGGACCCGTGGGTCCGTAGCGTCTCGGACGTGCCCGCTGCGCTCGGCCGCGGGGCGTCCTGGAGGAGTCTTCATGAGAGTGGTCTGGCAGCTCGTGGTGGTCGTGGCGGTCGCCGTCGCCGGCACCGGGATCGTCAGGGCGGTGCAGGGGATCTCGTGGCTCGCGCTCGTCCTCGGACTGGCGGCCGCCGCTCTCGCGGTCCCGGCCTACCGGTGGGTGGTGAGCCGGACCGAGCACCGTGACCCGGTCGAGCTCGGCGGGCCCGGCGCGGACGCCTCCGTCGGCTGGGGCGCCCTGGCGGGGGTCGGGCTGTTCGGGGTGGTCATCGCGTGCATCGCGTCGTTCGGCGGGTACACGATCCACGGCCTCGGCTCGGTGCCCGGCCTGGTGGGGCTCGTCGGGGTCATGGCCGTCGCCGCGGTGACGGAGGAGCTGATCTTCCGCGGTGTGCTGTTCCGGATCGTCGAGGAACGTACCGGGACGTGGGTCGGGCTGGTGCTGACCGGGCTCCTGTTCGGTCTGCTGCACCTGGTGAACCCGAACGCGAACCTGTGGGGAGCGCTCGCGATCGCCGTCGAGGCCGGCGGCCTGCTGACCGCCGCCTACGTGGCCACGCGCAGGCTCTGGCTGCCGATCGGCCTGCACTTCGGCTGGAACATCGCCGCGGGCGGGATCTTCAGCACGGACGTCTCCGGCAGCGGCACCGCGCAGGGGCTGCTGGACGCCACGACGTCGGGACCGGCGCTCCTCACCGGGGGCGCCATCGGTCCGGAGGGGAGCATCGTCTCGCTCCTCGTCTGCGTGCCGGCCGCCGCCGTGCTCCTGTGGCTGGCCCACCGGCGCGGCCGCATGGTCCCCCTCCGGCGCTCGGCGCGGACCGAGGCCGGGACCGGGGCCGGGACCGGGACCGGGACCGCTAGGCTCGCTCGGTGACCGATCCCCGGCGGGTCCGCGACCGGTGGCGGCGGCTGGACGTCACGGTCCGTGACCTTCCCCTGGCGTTGCTCCTCGCGGCCGCCGGGGCCGTGCCGCTCCTGAACGGCTACGGGACGCAGGTCGGCGAGCTGCCCGCGCGCCCCGTCGACGCGTCGGCCGTCGTCGTGATCGCCCTGGAGTGCCTTCCGCTGGCACTGCGCCGGCGGTGGCCGGCGGTGTCGCTCGGTCTGGTCTCGCTCGGGTTCGCCGTGCAGCAGCTCGTCCCGTACGAGCTCTTCGCGGGCAACGCGCTGGCCGTCGCGCTGGTGAGCGCCGGCCTCCACCTGGAGCGCGGCCGTCGTACGGTCCCCGTCGTCCTCTCCCTCGCGTACGTGGCGCTCGCGGTCGGGCTCGACCGGCTCGGCTCGACCGAGCACTTCGAGGGGTTCGTGACGTTCTACCTGGCGGTCGTCCTGCTCTGGGGCATCGGCGCCTGGTGGCGTTCCGCCCGGGCGGAGGAGGCCGCCGAGCGCGCCCGGGTCGCGGCAGCCACCCGGGCCACCGAGCGCACCCGCATCGCCCGCGACCTCCACGACGTCGTGACCCACCACGTGACGGCGATGGTCGTGCAGACCGAGGCAGCGCGGTACCTGACCGGCGTCCCCGCTCGCCTCGACGAGACCCTCGGCACCGTCGCCGAGACGGGGAGGCGAGCCGTGTCCGACCTGCGGGACCTGCTCGACCTGCTCGACCCGGAGCACGAGGGCGCCGTGCACGCGCCGTCCTCGGACCTGCACGCGCTCGTGGCGCAGGTCCGGCGGGCCGGGCAACCCGTGGAGCTCGTGGTGGACGGTGACCCGCGGGACCCGGGCGGCAGCGCCGACCTGGTCGCCTACCGGGTCGTGCAGGAGTCCCTGACGAACGCCCTGAAGCACGCCCCCGGTGGCCGGACGACCGTCCGCGTGGGTCACGACGACCAGGAGACCACCGTGGAGGTCGGCACCGACGCCCCGGGACCGGGCACCCGCGGGTCCGGCCCCGGCGGCCGGACGGGCGAGACCGGGCTCCGGGGGAGCGGGCGGGGACTGGTCGGGCTGCGGGAACGGGTCGAGGCCCTCGACGGCACGCTCGACGCGGGCCCCCGGGGGGACGGCGGGTTCCTCGTCCGGGCGCGCATCCCGGCGTCGGTCCGCTCGCCGGTGCGCACGTGACGGCCTCCGCGACGGCCGCGGCGGCGCAGCACGCCGCCCGGGTCCGGGTCCTGGTCTGCGACGACCAGGCGCTCGTCCGCACCGGCTTCGTGACGATCGTCGGCGCCCAGCCGGACCTCGAGGTCGTGGGGGACTGCGGCGACGGCCGCACCGCCGTGGACCTGGCCCGGACGCTGGACCCGGACGTCGTGGTGATGGACGTCCGGATGCCGGTCCTCGACGGCATCGAGGCGACCCGCCTGCTGGCCGGGCCCGAGGCGGCACGCCCCGTGAAGGTGCTCGTCGTGACGACGTTCAACCTCGACGAGTACGTGTACGAGGCCCTGCGCGCGGGGGCGAGCGGGTTCCTGCTCAAGGACGCCCCGCCGGCGCAGCTCCTCCACGGCATCCGCACGGTCGCGAGCGGTGCCGCGCTGCTCGCGCCGGAGGTGACCCGGCAGCTCGTCGGCAGGTACGCGACGCGGATCCGACCCGTCGGGGGATCGCCCGTCGACCCGGGTCTCACCCCTCGCGAGCTGGACGTGCTGCGCCTGATCGCCGACGGCCGGTCCAACGGCGAGATCGCCGCGGCGCTGGTGCTCAGCCAGGAGACCGTCAAGACCTACGTGTCGCGCATCCTCGCCAAGCTCGGCCTGCGCGACCGCGTGCAGGCGGTGGTCTACGCGTACCGCAGGGGTCTGGTCACCTGAGAGGGCCGTGCAGGGGGCTCAGGCGCGGTCGTTCGGCATGAGCGCCCACAGGACCAGGTACGCGACGACCTGGGGGCCGGGGAGCAGGATCGAGACCGCGGCGACGATGCGCACGACGGTCGGGTCCCAGCCGAAGCGGCGGGCGATGCCGGCGCAGACACCGGCGATCATCCGGCCCTGCCGCGGCCGGGACAGCGTGGACGGGGAGGATGCGGCAGAGGTGCTCATACCTCGACCGTAGGAGCACGTGCGGCGCGGCGGTATCGGGATGTCCCCCGAACGGACCCTGATCCCGGCGCCGGGGGCGACCCCGGGTCCCGGTCGCGGCCTCAGTCGCGCGAGACCACGATGCTCGCGCTGTGGCCGCCGAAGCCGAACGCGTCGACGAGAGCGTGCCGGGCGCTCGTCTCGACGCCGGGCTTCTGGACGACGTCGAGGTCGATCGCCGGGTCCTGCGCGTCGAGGTTGAGCGTGGGGGGCACCCGGCCGTCGCGCAGGGCGAGGACCGAGACGAGGACGCCGAGCGCGCCCGAGGCGCCGAGCAGGTGGCCCGTCGCGCCCTTGGTGCTCGTCACCGGCGGCGGGACGCCGAGCGCGGCGCGCAGGGCGTCGGCCTCGTTGACGTCGCCGACGGGGGTGGACGTGGCGTGCGCGTGCACGAGGCCGAGGTCGGCGGGCGAGAGCCCGGCGGACCGCACCGCCATCGCGATCGTGCGGGCCTGGTTCTCGGGGTCGCCGCCGACGATGTCGAACGCGTCCGACGTCAGGGCCGCGCCCGCGACGACGCCGTGGACGGTCGCGCCGCGGGCCCGCGCGTGCTCCTCCCGCTCGAGCACCAGGAGCGTCACCCCCTCGCCCATCACGAACCCGTCCCGGTGGACGTCGAAGGGACGCGACGCGCGCTCGGGAGCGTCGTTGCGCGTCGACATCGCGCGGGCGGCCGCGAACGCGGCGAGCGAGAACGGGTGGATGCCCGCCTCGACCCCGCCGCACACGACGACGTCCGCCGTGCCGGAGAGGATCATCTCGCGGCCCATCGCGATCGCCTCGGAGCCTGCCGCGCACGCGCTGATCGGGGCACGAGCACCGGCCTTGGCGCCGAGGACGATCGACAGCCACGCGGCCGGGCCGTTCGCCATGAGCATCGTCACGGTGTGCGGGGACACGCGTCGGTGACCCTGCTCGTCGAGGACGCGGGACTGCTGGAGGGTCGTCGCGATGCCGCCGTTCGCGGACCCGACGACGACCGCCAGACGTGTCGGGTCGACGTCGGGCGAGCCCGCCGACGACCAGGCCTCGCGCCCGGCGGCGAGCGTGAGCTGTTCCGCGCGGTCGGTCCGCCGCACCTCTCGCACCCCGAGCGCCTCGGTGAACGCGTCGTCCACCTGCGCCGCGATGCGGACCGGGAGGTCCGCGGCCCAGTCGTCGGCGATCGCGCGGACCCCCGAGTCCCCGCGCACGAGCGCGTCCCACGTGTCGGGGGCGGTCAGCCCGACGGGCGTCACCGCCCCGTAGCCCGTCACGACGGCTCGCGTCATGGCTTCCCCCTGCCTGCGGGCGTCGTCTCGCCGGACGACTGCTGATCGATGGGACCATTCCAAGGCATCCGGACGTGACTTGTCCTCCTGAGGAGTGTGACGGTGCGCACGCTGCGCCGGGCGGGCCGACGGCGTGCAGGGCGGTCCGCGTCCCGCGTCAGGACCGGTCGAGCCCCAGCACGCGCCGCGCGTTCCCGGCGTAGAGCGCGGGCAGGAGCGTCGCGGGCAGGTCGGCGCCCGAGATCGCCCAGCGTCCCTGCGGGGGGACCGGCTCGTCCGGGGCGTAGGAGAAGTGCTCGTCGGCGGTCTCGAGGAAGCGGAAGTGGGTCTCCAGCTGCTCCTGCGTGAGGGGGAACGCGTCCGTCCCGAACAGCACGCGGTCGGGGAACTCCTCGACGAGCCGACGGAAGCGGCGCGGTTGGCGGCCGAGCTCGGCGAGCCGGCCGGCGACGTCGACCGAGAGGTTCGGCGCGGCACGCAGGAGACGCGAGACGTGGTCGAGGTCCTCCGCGACGCACCCGACGTGGGCTCCGACGTACGTCGTGCCGGGCGTCTCGACGAGCAGGTGCTCGAGCGCGTCCAGGAGCCGCTCGAACGACGGGTAGCGGGAGCGGTCCGCGAACGACCAGTCGGGCTGCCCGGCCAGCTCGTCGAAGCGCTCGTTGTGCCGGTCGAGCGGCTCGAAGAACGCGCGCGGGTCCGCGACGTGGACGAGGACGGGAAGGCCGAGCTCGCCGGCCAGGGCGAGGGTCTCGACGACGCGCGGGTCGTCGGGCAGCACGAGGTTCCCGTCGGGACCGGTGACCGTGAGACCCAGGTTCTTCCAGACCTTGAGGCCGCGCGCCCCGCGGGCGGCGGAGTCCCGGAGCTGGTCCTGCACGACGCGAGCACCGCCCGGCGCGCCGAGCGCGGTCCAGTCGAGCTGGCCGAAGGTGACGAACCGCTCGGGGTGGGCACGGTCGTACCGGTCGAGGTTGGCCTCGAGCTCGTCGCCCCACAGCCCGTCGAGGTTGACGACCGTCCGCAGGTTCGTGCGGTCCATGAGGTCGAGCAGGGCCGGGACGTCGGGCGCGCACCAGTCGTCGGTGAGCCATCGACCGAGGTGGTTGTGGACGTCCACCGCCGGGACGGCCGCGCGGGCCACGGGCGTCGTGGTGAGCCGCACCTGCGGCCGGGGCTCCCAGTCGACGAGCCGCAGGTCGGGGACGGGCGGCGCGGGGGGAGGGGCGTCGTGGTGGTGCAGGGGGTCGTTCACAGGGGGCCTCCGTCGGGACGTGCGGGGGTGGTCGTTCGTCGGTGCGGACGGGAAGAGCATCGGTCGGGCACGCACGGATTTCGACGGTGTTACACGAATCGATCACTCAGAATGATTGAATCCGCCAGTCTGCGTGACTATCGCGCAGACGCCGAGCAGGATCACTGCATCGGAACCACCCAGGTGGTTCCTCGCCCGCAGGACACCGGGGCCGACCGCCCCACCGACGACAGGAACCGCAGCCGTGAGCACGAGCGCCGTCACCGAGCGAGAGATCTCCAGCCAGCCCGAGGTGTGGGCGAAGGCCCTGGCGGGCGGCCCGGCGACCGGGACCGTCCTCGGCACGCCCGGTGAGCGCGTCCTCGTCCTCGGCTGCGGGACGAGCGCCTTCGTCGCCGAGTCGATCGCGGTGCTGCGCGAGGACGCCGGGCTCGGTGAGACGGACGCCGCGTACGCCTCCGAGTGGAGCCCGACGCGCCCGTACGACCGCGTCGTCGTCATCAGCCGCTCCGGGACCACGAGCGAGTGCCTCGAGGCGCTCGCCCAGGTGCCGGAGGGCACGCGGACCGCCGCGATCGTCGGCGTCGCCGGCACGCCGGTCGCGGAGGCCGCGGACGAGGTCCTCGTCCTCGACTTCGCCGACGAGGAGTCGGTCGTGCAGACGCGCTTCCCGACCACGGTGCTCGCGGTCGCCCGCCAGGCGTTCGGCGAGGACCTGACGGGACTCGTCGCCCAGGCGGAGCGTGCCCTCGCCGCGCCGCTGCCCGTCGACCCGGGCGCCTTCGGGCACTTCGTCTTCCTCGGCCGGTCGTGGACCTACGGCCTCGCCCAGGAGGCCGCGCTGAAGATCCGCGAGGCCGCGCAGGCGTGGTCCGAGTCGTACCCCGCGCTCGACTACCGTCACGGCCCGGTCGCCGTCGCCACGGACGCGAGCCTCGTGCTGCTCCTCGGCGCCGACGACCCGGCGCTCGCCGACGACGTGCGCCGCACCGGGGCGACGGTGGTCCACCTGGACGTGGACCCCCTGGTCCAGCTCGTGCAGTGCCAGCGTCTCGCCGTCGCCCTCGCGACGCACCGCGGGCTCGACGCGGACACCCCTCGACACCTCACCCGCTCCGTCGTCCTCGGCTGAGGACGGCCCAGAACCGCCCGTCATCGGACGGGGACGCAGTACCGGACACTCGAAGAAGAGACCGACGAAGAGACAAGGACGATCATGTTTCGTCATCCCACCCGCCCTCGTCCCGCCCGACGCGCCACCGCGGCGAGAGGCGCAGCAGGAGCCGTCGTCGTGTCCGGGGCGCTGCTGCTCGCGGCATGCTCGTCGGGCACCCAGGGGGCGACCACGCTCGACCCCGAGGCGGAGGTCACGCTCACGTGGTGGACCGGTCAGGCCGACCAGGCGCAGACCATCCTCACGGAGCTCGCCCAGGAGTTCGAGGACGACCACCCGAACGTGACGATCGAGGTGTCCTCCGGGGCTCCCTCGACGGAGGACCTCCTGCAGAAGCTCTCCGCCTCGTTCGCGGGCGGCACCTACCCCGACATCTCGTACGCGTTCGGCTCGTGGGCGAGCGAGCTCGCCGAGTCGGAGCGCACCCTCGACATCACGGACCGGGTCAGCGACCCGGAGGTCGGCTGGGACGAGTTCTCGGGCGCCGCCCGCGCGACGGCGCAGCCGGACGGGGAGCGGACGATCGGCTTCCCCGCCGTCGTCGACAACATCTCGCTGCTGTACAACACGACGGTCTTCGACGCGGCCGGGGTGGACCACCCCACCGACGACTGGACCTGGGACGACTTCCGCGCCGCGGCGAAGGAGCTCACCGACCCGGCCACCAGCACGTACGGCTACGCGTACGGGGTCTCCGGGTCCGAGGAGACGACGTGGCAGTTCTGGCCCCACCTGTGGCAGCGCGGCGGTGAGATCCTCGACGAGTCCGGCACGACCGCGACGTTCGACTCCGACGCGGGCGTCGAGGCCCTCGAGCTCCTGCGCGCCATGGCCGTCGAGGACGGGTCCGTCTACCTGGACCAGACGGACACCAAGTTCACGCAGATCTTCGCGAGCGACCAGATCGGCATGGTGACGTCCGGGCCGTGGACCCTGTACGACCTCCAGGTCGCCGGGACGCAGTACGGCGTCGTCCAGCTCCCGTCCCACGACGGCGAGCACACCACGATCTCCGGCGCGGACCTGTGGGTGCTCTTCGACCACCAGGACGCCAACCGTGAGTACTGGTCCTACGAGTTCACGAAGTGGCTCACCGACCCGGAGCAGGACGTGCGCTGGAACGTCATCTACGGCAACCTGCCGCTGCGCGAGAGCGAGATCGACTCCCCGGAGTTCCAGGCGCAGGTCGCCGCGATGCCCGGGCTCGACGTCATGGCGCGGAACAGCGAGAACGCGACGATCCCGCGTCCGACCGTCCCGGGGTACGTGAACCTCTCCGAGGCCGTGGGCACCGCGATCTCCGAGGTGCTCCAGGGCCAGGGCGAACCGCGCGAGGCGCTCGAGCGGGCCGCCGACCAGGCGACGGAAGCGCTGGCGGACAAGTGACGACGACGTCCCCCGTCGCCGCGGCCCGGCGCGCCCCACGGCGGCGCCGGGCCGGGGAGGCGATCACCGGCTGGGGGTTCGTCGCCCCCGCGACCGTGATCGTCCTCGGCCTGTCGATCTTCCCGGCGGTCTGGGCGTTCCTCCTCTCGCTGCAGGACTGGAACGGGTTCTCCCAGCCGGAGCAGGTCGGTCTCGACAACTACCGGGCGATGCTCACCGACGCCGAGCTCGGCGCGGCGGTGCTGCACACGCTGCTCTACACGGCGCTGTTCGTGCCGGCGTCGGTCCTCCTGGGCCTGGGTCTCGCGGTCGCGCTGAACCGGCGCATCGTGCTCGTCGGCGTGTACCGCACGCTGATCTTCCTGCCGTTCGTCGTGTCCGCCGCGGCCACCGGCATCCTCACGACGTACCTGTTCAACCCGCAGTTCGGGCTCGTCAACAACGTCCTGCGCGTGCTCCACCTGCCGCAGCAGGGCTGGCTCGAGGACCCGAGCCAGGCGATGGTCGTCATCACGATCATGTCGCTGTGGGGACAGGCCGCGTTCACGACGGTCATCTACCTGGCCGCGCTCCAGGACATCCCGGCGGAGCTGTCGGAGGCGGCGCGCGTCGACGGCGCGAACCGCTGGCAGTCGTTCTGGCACGTCACGTTCCCCCAGCTCGCCCCCGTGACCTTCTTCGTCGCGATCTGGCAGACCATCACGGCGATCCAGCTCTTCGACCTCGTGTACACGACGACGCGCGGCGGCCCGCTGGGGTCGACCGAGACGATCGTCTACTACCTGTGGAGCTCGGCGTTCAAGGACCTCGAGTTCGGGTACGCCTCCGCCGTCGCGTACGGGCTGTTCGCCGTCACGCTCCTCATCACTCTGGGAGTCACCCTGTACTCCCGCCGCACGAAGGTAGGTGGGATCGGATGACGATGCTCCAGACCCCCGAGACCGTCTCGCCGCCCGACGTCGTGCCGGCGTCCGCCGCCCCGCGGCGGCGCCCCCGCCGGAGCTGGTGGTGGCACGCCCTGCTCGTGCCGGTCGCGCTGCTCTTCGCGACGCCGTTCGTGCAGATGTTCCTCACCTCGCTCACGCCCGCGTCGGAGATCAACCGGTTCCCGCCGCGCTTCTTCCCGTCCGAGCTCACGCTCGCCGGCTACGCGAAGCTGTTCCGCGAGACCGACGTGCTGCAGTGGACGGGCAACACGATCCTCGTGTCGGCCGTCGGCGTGCTCTCGCACCTCGTCCTGTGCTCGCTCGCCGGCTACGGGTTCGCCCGCCTGAAGTTCCCGGGGAAGAACGTCGGGTTCCTCATGATCGTCGCCACGATCATGATCCCGACCCAGCTGCTCATGGTGCCGACCTACGTGATGTTCGCGCGCATCGGCATCATCGACACGCTCGCGGCCGCGATGGTGCCGTGGCTGGCGTCGGTGTTCGGGATCTTCCTCATGCGCCAGTTCTTCCTCTCGCTCCCGCGCGAGCTGGAGGAGGCCGCCGAGCTCGACGGCTGCTCGCGGCTCACGACGTTCTGGCGGATCATCCTCCCGCTCGCCCGCCCCGCGCTCGCGACGCTCGCGATCTTCACGCTGCTCGGCTCCTGGAACGACCTCGTGTGGCCGCTCATCGCGATCAACGACCCGAGCGCGTTCACCCTCCAGCTCGGGATCACGAACTTCCAGGGCGCCCGCCGGACGGACTGGTCCCTGCTCATGGCGACCAACGTCGTCGCGACCCTGCCCCTGATCGTGTTCTTCATGGTCGCGCAGAAGCAGTTCATCGCCACCATGACCTTCACCGGAGTCAAAGGATGATCCACCGCCGCCCCGCCCCGCTGCCCGTCCTCGTGGTCGGGGACGCGAACGTCGACCTCGTCCTGCGCGGCGACGTCGTCCCGCGCTTCGGCCAGGCCGAGCAGCTCGCCGAGACGGGCGACCTCGTCCTCGGCGGCTCCGCCAGCATCGCCGCCTCCGGGGTCGCGCGGCTGGGGGTCTCCACCTCCCTGGTCGCGCGGGTCGGGGCCGACACGTTCGGGACCTTCACGCTCGACGCGCTCCGCCGCAGCGGGGTCGACGTGAGCCGGGTCGAGGTCGCGGACCGCGAGGCGACGGGACTCTCCGTCATCCTCTCCACGCCGGACGACCGCGCCATCCTCACCGTGCCCGGGACCATCCCGACGCTCACCGGCGCGCACGTCCTCGCGGCGCTCGACGCCCGGACGGGGAGCCCGGGCGTCGTCCACGTGGCGTCCTACTTCCTGCAGCCGCGCCTCGCGGCGGACCTGCCCGGCGTCCTCGCCGCAGCACGCGAGCGGGGCTGGACGACGAGCCTCGACACGAACTGGGACCCGCACGAGCGATGGACCGGGCTCGCCGACGTGCTGCCCCACCTCGACGTCCTGCTCCCGAACCGCAACGAGCTGCGGGCGATCGCCGGGTCGCTCGGGGTCGAGCCGGCCGAGGCCGAGGACCCGGACGTCGCGCTCGCCGCGGCGCTCGCGGCCCGCGGCCCGCGCGTCGTCGTGAAGGACGGCGCGCGGGGCGGCTGGTCCGTCGGGCCCGACGGCGCCGTCGTGCGCGCCCCGGGCCTCGTCGTCGACGTGGTGGACACCACGGGGGCGGGCGACAGCTTCGACGCCGGGTACCTCGCGGCCGTCGCGCACGGCGTCGCCGACGAGGACGAGCGCGTCCGGTGGGCCGCGCACGCCGGGTCGCTGTCGACGCTCGGTCCCGGCGGCACCGGCAGCCAGGCGACGCTCGCCGAGCTGCGGGTCGCGCTCGCATGATCTCCGCGCTGGCGCTCAGTCCCTCCCTCGACGTCACGTACGTCGTCGACGAGCTCGAGGGCATCCAGCGCCCGCGCGACGTGCGCCGCGTGGGGGGCGGCAAGGCGCTCAACGCCGCCCGTGCCGCCGCCACGCTCGGGGCTCGCGTCACCGCGGTCGCGGTGCTCGCCGGCGGGACGGGCGACGACGTCGCGGCCGGTGCGCGGGGCGACGGCGTCGAGGTCCACGTGGTCCCCGGGACCCACCCCACGCGCACCTGCGTCTCGGTGCTCGCCGCCCGCACGGGACGGCTCACGGAGATCTACGAGCGCGCGGTCCCGCTCGGCCGGGCAGAGGTCACCGCGGCGGTCGACGTCGCGACCGGGCTGGCGGCCCGCCACGGCGGCTGGTGGCTGCTGTCGGGAGGGCTCCCGAGCACGGTCGACCCCGCGACGGTGGGCGACGTGGTGAGGCTGCTGGGCGCCGCCGGCGCACGGGTGGCCGTGGACAGCCACGGCGCCGCGCTCGAAGGGGCGGTCGAGGCCGGACCGGCCCTGGTCAAGGTCAACCGGTCCGAGGCGGAGGAGCTGCTCCGGGCGGTGCCGGGCACCCCGGGTGCGGAGCTGGTCACGGCGCTGCACGCGCGCTCGGGCGCGGCGGCCGTCGTGACCGACGGCGCGGACGGCGCCTGGGCGTACGACGGCACCTCCGTGCGGCGGGCCCGGCTCGACGGCCACGTGGGCCGGTTCCCGGTCGGCAGCGGCGACTCGTTCCTGGGGGGCATGCTCGTCGCGCTCGACGCCGGGTCCGACCTGGCCGACGCCGTCGCCCTCGGGACCGCCGCGGGCACGGCCAACGCGCAGGTCCCGGGTGCCGCCGTCCTCGACCCGGACCTGGTCCGCCGGCTCGTGCCGGACGTCGTGGTCGACCGGAGCGCTGCGGCGCGCCTGCGCTGAGGTCCCCTCGGCACGCCCCGGGGCGTCGGGACACCCCGGGGCGGCTGGTTACCGCGGCTCCGCGCCGGCAGGAGCCCCGGCGGGCACCACCTGGACGTCGACCCCCGCGGCCGCGACGGCGTCGAGCGCGGCCGGGTCGGCGGACGAGTCGGTGACGAGGACGTCGATCTCCTCGAGGTCGGCCATCTTGGCGAGCGTCACGCGCCCGACCTTGGAGCCGTCGGCCACGACCACGACCCGCTCGGCGTGCGCGACCATGGCGTGGTTCGTCCGGGCCTCGGTCTCGTCGTGCGTCGTCGCGCCGCCGCGCACGCTGATCCCGTCGGTGCCCAGGAAGGCGGTGCCGACGTTGATCGCGTTGAACGTGTGCTCGGCGAGCACGCCGACGGCCTCGAACGAGCTCGACCGGACGAACCCGCCGGTCATGATGACCTGGAGGTTGCTGCGGGAGGCGAGCTCCATCGCGGTCGTCAGGGCGTTGGTGGCGATCGCGAGGTCGGGGCGGGTCGCCAGGGCGCGGGCGACGGCCGCCGCCGTCGTCCCCCCGCTGATCGCCACGGAGTAGCGGCCCGGGGGCAGGAGCCCGGCGGCGTGCTCGGCGATGCGGAGCTTCGCCTCGCGGAAGCGCGAGTCGCGCAGCAGCACCGGCACCTCGGTGGTCGGGTCGAGCGCGCGTGCGCCGCCGTGCGTGCGGATGAGGAGCCCCTGGTCCTCCATGTCGCCGAGGTCGCGACGCATGGTGGCCGAGGACACGCCGAGCTCGCGGACGAGGTCGGTGAGCCGCGCCGTCCCGCGCTCGTTGACGTACGTCAGGGTGCGCATCATGCGGTCGCCGCGCTTGTGGGAGATGGCGCGCGGGGTGGCGTCGGGAGGGACGTCGCGCGAGACGTCGTGGGGGAGCGACATGAGGTCCCTTCGGCAGAGCGACCGGGCACGGGCGCGTGTGACGCGCCAGATCCTGCGAATCGCTCATTCAGAGTGAGTGATATCCGCGAATTCTGATCGCATTCTTGCACAGTGCGCGCGAGCCCGCCCAGGATCGTCGTCATGGTCAGCATCGCGTTCGTCGGCGCCGGGAGCGTCGTCTTCACCCGCCAGCTCGTGGCGGACATCCTGCGCTACCCGGAGCTCGCCGACGTGCGCCTCGTGCTCCACGACATCGACCCCGAGCGCCTCCGCATCGCCGAGGGGACCGCCCGTCAGGTGAACCGCCAGCTGGGGACGTCCGCGACGGTCGAGGCCCACGCCGACCGCCGGAGCGCGCTCGCCGGCGTCGACTTCGTGGTCGACATGATCCAGGTCGGCGGCATCGACGCCACGATCAAGGACCTCGAGATCCCCGCTCGGCACGGGCTGCGCCAGACCATCGGCGACACGACCGGGATCGGCGGCGTCTTCCGCGCGCTGCGCACCTTCCCCGTGCTCGAGGCCCTCGCGGCCGACATGCGCGAGCTCTGCCCCGACGCCTGGCTGCTCAACTACACGAACCCCATGGCGATGAACGTGTGGTGGGTGTCGACCGTCGCCCCCGACATCAAGGTCGCGGGCCTGTGCCACTCCGTCTACTGGACCGCGCACGACCTCGCCGAGCTCGTGGGCGTCCCGCTGGAGGAGACCCGGTACCGCGCGGCCGGCGTCAACCACCAGGCGTGGCTGCTCGAGTGGGAGCACGAGGGCGAGTCGCTCTACCCGCGGCTGCGCGAGGCGATCCGTCGCGACCCCGGGCTCGAGCGTCGCGTGCGCGTCGAGATCTTCCGCCGCATCGGCTACTACCCCACGGAGACGAGCGAGCACTCCTCCGAGTACCTGCCGTGGTTCCTCCGCTCCGACGAGCAGATCGAGCGCTACCGCCTCCGGCCGCTGGAGTACGTCGGCATCAGCCGCGAGAACGTCGCCGAGCTCGGGGCCACGGAGCGGGCGCTCGCCGCGGGGCAGGACCTCGAGCTGGAGGAGGGTGCGAGCGAGTACGCACCCCAGATCATCCACTCGCTCGTCACCGGGACCCGTCGCGAGGTCCACGTCAACGTCCCCAACCACGGGCTGATCGACAACCTGCCGGAGGGCGCCGTCGTCGAGGTGCCGGCCGTGGTGGACGGCGACGGGCTGCGCCCGGTGCCGATGGGCGCGCTGCCGGTGCAGTGCGCCGCGCTCAACCAGCCGTACGTCTCCGTCGGGCGGCTGACGGTCGAGGCCGCCCGCACCGGCGACCCGAGGCTCGTGCGCCAGGCCGTGCTCATGGACCCGAACGCGTCCTCCACGCTCACCCCCGAGCAGATCTGGGCCGTGTGCGACGAGCTCGTGACCGCGCACGGGGAGCTGCTCCCGGAGCCCCTGCGCGCCCTGGTGCCGGCGGGCGAGCTGTGACGCTCGCCGCGACGGGGAACCTCGTCGCCGCCGCGGTGCGCGACGGCGGGGCCGTCCTCGCCTTCAACGTCATCACGCTCGAGCACGCCGAGGGCATCGTCGCGGGGCTGGAGGGAGCGGGGGTGCCCGGCATCCTCCAGATCAGCGAGAACGCCGTCCGCTACCACGAGGGGCGCATGACCGCCCTGGTCGCCGCGTGCCGGGAGATCGCCGTCGCCGCACGCGTCCCCGTCTCGCTGCACCTCGACCACGTCCAGGACGTCGACCTCGCGCGTCAGGTCGTCGACCAGGCGTGGCGCCTCGGGATCACCTCGATCATGGTCGACGCCGCGCACCTCGACTACGCCGAGAACGTCGCGACCACCCACGACCTGGCCCGCGCGGCCCACGACACCACGCTGTGGGTCGAGGCCGAGCTCGGGGAGATCGGCGGGAAGGACGGTGCCCACGCGCCGGGCGTGCGCACCGACCCGGACGAGGCCGCGGACTTCGTCGCGGCGACCGGGGTCGACGGGCTCGCCGTCGCCGTCGGCAGCTCGCACGCCATGACCAGCGCGACCGCCGAGCTGGACCTCGACCTGATCGAGAGGCTCGCGGGCGCCGTCCCGGTGCCGCTCGTGCTGCACGGGTCGTCGGGCGTGCCCGCACCGATGCTGCGCGACGCCGTCGCCCGCGGGATCCGCAAGATCAACGTCGGCACCGCGCTCAACGTCGGCTACACGCGCCAGGTGCGAGACTTCCTGGACGCGCACGACGCCGTCACGGACCCCCGCAAGTACCTCGCCCCGGCACGTGGTGCCGTGCGCGACGCCGTCGACCTGCTCTGCGCGCAGGTGTTCGCCTGAGCCGACCTGTCGGCCCGTCCCCGACCGGAACCCCCACCATGGCGCGCGGGCAGCGCGCCACGACGAGAGGAACGAGCACGTGAGACGAACGACGACGACCCTGGCGCTCGCGTCAGCACTGGTCCTGACCGCCTGCGCGGGCGGTCCCGCCGCCGGGGGCACGAGCCCCGTGCAGGACACCCCCGTGCCCGCGACGACGGCCGGCTCGGCCGCGTTCGAGCTGCCGCCCACCAGCGGCGTGCTCGACTACCAGCTCGGCGGCGCGTACGACGAGGTCGACACCGGGTCCGGTCCCGTGACGCCGGACGTGGTCGCGCGCGACGCGACGGCGTCGCCGCTCGGCGGCGCGTACAACATCTGCTACGTCAACGGGTTCCAGACGCAGCCCGACGACGCGGACCTGTGGCTGGACCACGAGGACCTCCTGCTCCACGACGCCGACGGGGAGCTCGTCATCGACCCCGACTGGCCGGACGAGTTCGTGCTCGACCCGTCGACCGCGGCCCAGCGCGACGGGATCCTCGACGTCCTGGGCCCGGTCGTCACCGGGTGCGCCGACGACGGCTTCGACGCCGTCGAGATCGACAACCTCGACACCTGGACCCGGTTCGACCGGATCGACGAGGCCGGGGCCCACGCGCTCGCCGCGGCGTACGTCGACCTCGCGCACGACGCCGGTCTCGCCATCGCGCAGAAGAACGCCGCGGAGATCACGCAGGTCGCGCACGA
>CAZFUQ010000017.1:0-33026 GCA_964521905.1 uncultured Cellulosimicrobium sp. | reverse complement strand
GGACCTGATTGCCCAGATCCATGCCGAACTCACTCTCGGGCGCGGCGTTCTCATCGGTCACAACCGCAATCTCCCGTGTCAGAACTCCTCGTAGAACGCGGGGTCCTGACCCCCGGTGCGGCCGTCGGGACGGCCCAAGGCAGTGATCGCCGCGATCTCGTCACCGGCGAGGGAGAGGTTGACCGCGACGAGGTTCTCGGTCTGGCGCTCGTCGGATGCGGCCTTCGGCAATGGGATCGCGCCGCGGGCGATGTCCCAGGCGAGCACGACCTGTCCGGGTGTCGCATCGTGTGCCAGGGCTACATCGTGGATGATCGGGCGGTCTAGCAGGTCGTTGCCGCGGCCGAGTGGGCTCCACGCCTGGGTGAGGATACCGCGGGCGGCATTGAATGCGAGCTGCTCGGTCTGGGGGAAGTAGGGGTGCATTTCGATCTGGTTCACTTCTGGAACGACTCCTGTGCGCTCCGTGAGGGTAGTCAGGTGCTCAGGGAGGAAGTTGCATACTCCGATGGCGCGCACCAACCCCCGCTCGCGCGCCGCAACAAGCGCATCCCATGCCTGCACGTACAGGCCCTCTTTCGGGTTGGGCCAGTGGATCAGATAAAGGTCGAGGTAGTCGAGCCCGGTGCGGTACAGGCTCTCTTCGATCGTGACGATCGCGTCGGCGTACCTTTGATACCGGCCGGGAAGTTTCGAGGTGACGACAAGGTCCTCGCGCGGGGCGTTGCTGCGGCGTATGCCGGCACCGACGGCGCCTTCGTTGTCGTAGTTGAACGCGCTGTCGAGGAGGGTGTAGCCCTTGTCGATCGCGCGGGCAACGGTGTCGGCGCCCGCTGTGCCGTTGAGGCGGTACGTGCCGAAGCCGATCGGGGGGAGTTCGAATCCGGAGTGGGCAGCGAATGTCGTGATCATGGAGCTCTCCTCGTTCTTGTTGTTCCAGGGTCAGGTGGACGAGCTTGGTGATCGGGTCCACGCGCCGACGTCACGGCCGGTGCCTTACAGGTGTCCGAGGGGCAGATCGTCAGTACCCGGTGCCGTGGCAGATGATCACGACCTTGCGGGGAACCTCAGCTCGCGGGAGCAAGTCTCCGAAGATCTCGCACGACCCAAGAGTTGTCTGGCACACCAGTGGTGACCGTGCGTCGATGCGGCGCAGGCGTTCAGAGCGAGACGGTGACCTCGCCCAGCCGGTCGATCAGCGCCATGTTCGCGCGGTAGTCGACCGGGCACTCGATGACGTGCACCCCGCCGTCGTCGAGGGCCTCGCGAAGAGTCGAGGCGAGCTGATGAGCGGCCGTGATGCGGTGGCCCGTTGCGCCGAAGGACTCGGCGTACGCGACGAGGTCGGGGTTGGTGAAGTCGACGTCGTCGTGGCGCCCCAGCTCCATGTCCATCTTCCACTTGATGAGCCCGTAGGCGGCGTCGACCCAGACGAGCGCGACGAGCGCGACCTGCTCACGCACCGCCGTCTCGATCTCCTGTGAGTTCATGAGGAAGGCTCCGTCGCCCATGGTGGCGAGGATCTTGCGCTCGGGCAGCGCGAGGCGAGCACCGATCGCCCCGGGCAGTGTCCACGCCATGGTCGAGAGACCGTTCGAGATCACGCACGTGTTGGGCGCCTCCGTCGGGTACAGCCGGGCCATCCACATCTTGATGGCGCCGGTGTCGGTGAGGACGATGTCGTCGTCGGCGAGGGCGGCGCGGATCTCCGCGACGATGCGCGCCGGGACGAGCGGGAAGGAATCGTCCTGCGCGCCCGCCTCGAGCTCCGCGCGCACGAGCGCCCGGATCGGTGCGTCCTTGAAGGCGAAGGGTCGCAAGGCTGTCTTGCGTGCCGCGTCCGTGAGCGCGCGCAGCGCCACGGCGACGTCGGCCTCGATGTTGACGGTGATCTGGTAGGCGGCGTCCTCGTCCTGAGCGAACCGGTTGACGTGGATGATCGTCTTGTCCCGGTGGGGGTTGATGCGGGCCGGTGCGAACTCCTGGAGCTCGTACCCGACGGCGAGCACGACGTCTGCGTCGTCGAAGGCAAAGTTCTCGTAGTCATGGCGCATGAACCCCACGACGCCGAGTGCGTCGCGATGGGAGTCGGGCAGCACGCCCTTGGCTTGGAACGTCGTCGCGACGGGGAGGTCGAGCAGCTCGACGAGCGTCCGCAGCTCGTGCGCGGCATTCCCTCGGACTACCCCGTGGCCGGCCAGCACGACCGGCGAGCGTGCACCGCGCAGGACGTCGACGGCGGCCGCCACCTGGCTCGGGTCCGGCGCCGCACGGTGCGCCGGACGGGCGGTGAGCGGTGCCGCGGCGGCTTCCACGGGCATCGCCTCGACGTCCTGAGGGATCGCCAGGTAGGTGGCGCCCGGCCGTTCCGCCTGCGCAAGGTCGAACGCCTTGCGCATCATCTCCGGTACGGCGTCCGGCCTGAGGACGGTGTCCGCCCACTTCGTGACGGGCTCGAACATCGACTGCAGGTCGACGATCTGGTGCGACTCCTTGTAGATCCGGTCCAGGCCCACCTGCGCGGAGATCGCCACGACGGGGACCGAATCGGTCGTGGCGTCGGCGACTCCGAGCAGCAGGTTGATCGCCCCGGGGCCGAGCGTCGCCGTGCACACGCCCGCGCGGCCCGTGAGCCGCCCGTAGACGTCGGCCATGAAGGCCGCACCCTGCTCGTGCCGTACGAGGACGAAGCGCAGGTCGGGATGGTCGTGGATCGCCTGGACGAGGCGGATGTTCTCCTCGCCGGGGATGCCGAACACGACCTGCACGCCCTCCGCGTGCAGGCACTGCGCGACGAGTTCCGCGACGGTTCTTCCGGTGGTGGTCATGATGTTCTCCTCCAGGGGGTCGCTGAGCCCACGCTCAGCTGGTCAGCGCGATGAAGCCGGCCATCGTCAGGATCGAGGCGACGGTCGAGATGAACAGGACGGAGGCCATCTGCCGCTCGGCGCGGTGGTACTGCACGGCGAGGATGACGCAGATGGACGCGGTCGGGATCGCGAGCGAGAGCACACTCGCTTCGAGGGCGTCGTGCGAGAAGCCGAGGACGGTGCACAGGCCTAGCACGGCGGCTGGGACGACAACGTTGCGCAGCACCACCGCCGCCGCCACGGGCTTGGTGAGGCTCACGTGCTGGGCGTACAGGACGAGGCCGGAGGCAAAGAGCGCGACCCCTCCGGTGGCTTGCCCCAGGAGCGTCAGGGGCGAGACGGCCGCCTGCGGGGGTTGCCACCCCGTGAGCACCACGACGAGTGCGGCGAGCGGCGCCCAGACCACGGGTTCTCGCAGTGCCGCGAGCACGTGACCACCCGCGCCTCCGGCGCGCGGCGGTGCCCCCGCCGTGCCCTGCACCCGACCTGACTGTGCGGGCGCGCTTACGGGGGCCGGGGACGCGGAGTGCGCGACCGAGAGCATGACGAGCGTGGCGGGCACCTGGACGACGTTCATCGTCAGGCTTGCGACGGCGATGGGAACCGTGGCCTGGGTGCTGCCGAGGAGAGCGCCGAGGACGGGCGTCCCGACGAACGGCACGGCGGGCCCGCCGATCGCGAGCCCCCACAGCGCCGCCTCGCCGATGTCACGCTGCGCCGCGAAGCGCGCCACGAGGACGACGGCCGCGAAGACCACGATCATCGTCCCCGCGACCACGGCCGCCATCGGGAGGTCGGACACGAGGGTGGACCGGCCCACGGTGACCATGCCCGCGAAGAGACTCAGAGGGAGCGCGTACAGCATCACCATCCGGTTGAGCACGGGCGCCTGGTCGGCGGTGAAGTCGTGGTGCCACCCGGCGAAGTACCCGAGCAGCAGGGTCACCACGATGGGGAGGAGCGCGGTCGCGAGCGTCGAGGCCATCGTCTCGTCACATCCTGGTCGTCGAGTGGTGCCGGAGAGGGTCGTCCTGGTCGTCATGTCCTTCGTGACCAGCTCGCGTCCGATCGACGCGACCTTGTCCATCTGGTATTACTGGACGTCATGACCAGTACAACATCTCCGAGCGTGGGCGCAACCGCACCGGCGCGTGGCCGTGGACGTCCGCGCGACGAGGCGCGACGTCGGGCCGTGCTCGAGGCTGCGACAGACCTGGCGATCGCGGAGCAGGGCGTCGCCACGATGGATGCCATCGCGGCGCGCGCCGGCGTGAGCCGGACGACCGTGCACAAGTGGTGGCCGTCGCCGGCTGCGGTCGCGCTCGACGGCCTGCTCGAGCGGTATCACGCTGGTGTGGAGGCGGACGAGTCCGAGTCGGTCGAGGAGACGTTGACGCGGCACCTCCACGAGCTGGTCCGACTGCTCACCGACTCTCCGGCAGGACCGCTGCTGCGCCGTGTCACCGCCGCAGCGTCGACCGACGAGACGATCGCACGCGCGCTGCGTGAGCAGTGGGTGGCGCCGCGCCGCGGCGGCGCGGTGCGCGCGCTGCGCCGCGCCCAGGAACGTGGCGAGATCCGAGCAGACCTCGACGTCGAGGTCGTGGTCGACGTCGCCTTCGGTCCGGCCTACTACCGGCTCATGTACGGGCACGCGCCCCTGGACGCTTCCTTCGAGGAGCACGTGCTCAAGATCGTCCTCGAAGGGATCCTCGACCGATCCGACCTGTGCCCTGCGGGGCAGGAAAGTGGGTAGACGGATGATTTCTTGGCAACAGATCGACGACGCGCTCGTCACGGTCCAGAGCGAAGTCGCCTCGGCGGAGCTTCTTCGCGCTGAACTAGCTGCCTCGGCAGATCCAGCGGCGCTCATCCGACGGTACGACGCGGACGTGCAACGTTTCGATGCTGAGGCCGCGCACGATCCGCGTGGAGCGCGAGAGAGCGGTGACGGCGGTGTGATCAGGGCAAAGCGGGCGCTTCTCCTGTGCTTGAGGCGCTACACCTAGTGTGCTGCTCGTCGCGTCAAGGCGCTTGCCACGTTCGGACGAGCGGGCTGGTGTCGAGCTCGCTGAGAAGTGCGGCGACGTCGTCGTAGACCGCGACGGCGCCCGAGGTGCGCAGCTCGCCCTCACCGGTGCCCCCGGACCGGACGGCGACGCAAGTGACGCCGGCGCGCCCCGCCGCGACGGCGTCCCAGACCGCGTCCCCGAGCATGACGGTCCGCTCGGGAGCGCTCCCCGCGAGCCGCAGCGCGGCGAGGACGAGGTCGGGGTCGGGCTTCGCCGTCGTCACGTCCTCGGAAGACGTGACGGCGTAGAGGTGCTCGTCGATCTCGAGGACTGCACGTAGCCGTTCGAGCTCGGCGGGTGCGGCGGACGTGGTGAGCACGGGGCGGGCGCCGCGTCGCGCGATCTCGGTGACGAGCTCACGGGCGTGCGGGAACGGGCGCACCCGGTCCGCGAGGTCGAGGTACAGGGCCTCGTGGTACGCGATGACCTTCTCGCTGAGGCGCTCGGCGTCGGCGTCACCGATGAGTGTGGCGATGAGCTGGGGCGAGCCCATGCCGATGGCGCGGTGCACGCGCCAGGACTCCACAGGCTGCCCGGCGAGGCGGAAGGCACGTACCCAGGCGTCGACGTGGAGGTAGTTCGAGTCCACGAGCGTCCCGTCGACGTCGAGGAGGACGGACCCGGGTGTCGGGAGGTTCTCGGTCATGAGGGTCTCTCCTGAAGGAACTCGTTGACGGCCTCACGGGCTCGTCGAGACACGGGGCGTGGCTACGGTCCTCGAAGAACACGGTGCGCACGCCGGACGTGGCGTGACCGAGGAAGGCCGGGTCGTGTCCGTCGAGACCTGGTCCATGGGGTGCCGATCGTGGGCGGTGGCCTTGGCGTCTCTGCGCCGTGCTCATGGAGTCGCGGGTGCGGCGCTGCGCAGCTTTTCCAGCAGCGGGGCCGCGGCCGTGTCGAGGAACTCCTGCTGCCTCTCGTCACCGATCTGAACCAGAGCCACATCGGTGAATCCCGCCTCCCAGTAGGCGGACACGGCCTCGACGATCGCGTCCAGGTCCGGTCCGCAGGGGATGGCCGACGCGACGTCCTCGGGCGTGACGAAGGACGAGGCGTGGGTGAAGGCCTCGGTGGTGGGCAGGTTGGAGTTCACGGGCCAGCCGAGGCCGAACCAGCGGAACTGCTCGTGTGCGCGGCGGACGGCGGCTTCGGCATCGGTGTCCCAGGAGATCGGGATCTGACCGATCTTGCGCGACGGCGGCAACGACGCGTCGGCCCGCAGCGCGTCCCACCGGCGGATCAGGTCGCCCTTCGGCTCGGTCGCGACCAGATGGTCGGCCACCGGCGCGAAGTTCGCCACGGACTGCTCGCCGGAGACCGCCACACCGATCTCGACCGGTGTGTCCGGCACGTCCCACAGTCGCGCGGAGTCGACCTGGAAGTGGTTACCGCGGTACGTCAGGTACTCGCCCGTGAACAGCTCGGTGATGATGTCGACCGCCTCCACCAACAGCTCGTGGCGCTCGTCGACCGCGGGCCAGCCCTTGCCCACCACGTGCTCGTTCAGGTTCTCGCCCGCCCCCAGGCCCAGCGTGAACCTGCCTCGGGACAGCAGGCCGAGAGTCGCGGCCTTCTGCGCGACGACGGCCGGGTGGTAACGCACCGTCGGGCAGGTCACGTAGGTCATGAGCCCGACCCGCCGGGTCGCATGGGCGACCGCGCCGAGCACCGTCCAGGCGTAGGGTGCATGACCTTGGGAGCTGAGCCAGGGAAAGTAGTGGTCGCTGGAGACCTCGAAGTCGAAGCCGACCTCCTCCGCAGCGACGGCGTAGTCGACCAGCTGGAGCGGGCCGGACTGCTCGGTCATCAGGGTGTATCCGAAACGTGTCATATCTCGAGGTTGCGCCCATTCTTTGATTCACACATCCGGGGATGGGTTGTCGCAGAGCACCAGGGTCCGTGCGCCTCAACCCGCGCTGCTGTCCGCCACGGAGATCAGTGCCATGCCCGTCTGCGGGTCCACTCGCTTGCGCAGGTGCGACGGGGTCTCGGTCAGCACGATCTCCATGGTGGGGAAGACGTGGACCTTCTGCAGGTGCCCTCCGACGGTGCTGGAGTCCTTGCGTCCGAGCACGACGTGCGCGTGGAGGACCGGCTTGTCGTCCTTGGTCGCGATGTCTCCGACGACCGAGCAGATCTCCATCTGCTCGTCGAAGCGCGTCGAGCGATAGTCGACGAGCTCCGGGTCGAAGTAGCCCAGCGTCGCGCCGTTGCACGCGCCGATCGCCGTGAGGCTCGCTCCGGTGACCTCGTGCTGCTCGGCGAAAGCGGTGATCTGCGAGAACGCCTCGTCGCCCTTGTCCATCACGAGCAGGAACGTCCGTAGGCCGTTCTCCTCGAACAGCGTGGTGCTCTTCATCGCGGCTCCTCCTTCTTCTTCGTGCCGCGCGCCGGGGTCGTCGCGGCGACAGGGGGTGGTGGGGACCAGCGGCGAACGTGGTCACCTGCCGGCGGGTCGATCCCGTGGGGATAGGTCTGCAGCTCGATGAGGGTCCCCCACGGCGCCCGGACGTAGACGCTGCCGTTGCCCGGGGTGTCCTCGTACCGAGAGTTCCCATGGACTTCCGAGAGCACCTCGCCCCCGGCGGCCGCGACACGGTCCACGGCGGCGGCGATGTCCGCGACATACACCGACAGGTGCTCGAGGCCGACGTCCGTGAGTAGGGCGGCGCGTTGGTGCTCGGCCCCGCGCGTCTCGAACATCTCGAGACCGGGTCCCGTGCCGATCTGCAGATAGCGCTGGCGGACGATCGACGCACCGGCGGGCAGGCCCAGCTGGCGCTCCGTCTCGGCTCCGTGCCGAGGTTCGTCGTGCTCCGTCAGCGAGTCGTAGGCGACCTCGGCACCGAGTGCGGCGCGGAGAAACTCGGTCGCCTCGTCGAGGTCGGGAACGGTCAGGCCCACGTGGTTGACCCCCCATGGCAACGACGGGTCGGCCGCGCCGGGACGGAACGCCTCGACGACCGTCGCGATGTCCTGCGACCCGAGCCCTGCCTCGACCGCGGCGTCGAACTCGGTGCGGACGGCGTCGACGAGGGGCGTCGGCGTACCGGTCGTGTGCGCCGTCTCGACGATCAGCCCGAGGTCCTTGTGCAGCCCCGCGAGCGAGAACTGCGGGGTGAAGTCTTCCTCGAGCATTGCTTGCCCCTTGACGTGAGCGAGCGGGCTGTCGTTGGGACCGCCCTGGATGGCTTCGAGGAAGAGGTGGGGATCGATGCCCCACGACCGCGCGAGGGTCAGTGATTGCGCGACCCCTGCCGTGAGGACGCCGAGCCATCCGTTGGCGACGAGCTTGAGCGCGGAGGCGGGCCCGAGGTGGTCGGCGACGCGGATCGTCCGGCTCCCGATGGCGTCGAGCACCGGAGCGACCCGCGAGCTCGCGGACTCTGGACCCGCGACGAGCACCACGAGCGTTCCTTCGGCGGCGGGACCCTTCGTCCCCAGCACCGGGGTGTCGAGGAGCGTCACGTCCTTCTCGTGCAGCCCGGCTCGGTCCGCGGCACGACCGATCTCAGCGATGCCGTCCGGTCCGACGGTGCCGGCCTGCAACCAGACCGCACCGGGGCGCAACGCGTCGGCGAACGACCCGAGAACCGAGATCACGGCGTCGGCGTCGAAAAGCATCGTGAGGACGACGTCAGCGTTCCGCACCGCATCGGCGGGATCGTCCGCGACCGTCGCACCGTGGCGCGCCAACGGCGCAGCCCGCGCCGCCGTACGGTTCCAGACCGTCACGTCGAACCCTCCGCGCAGCAGCGCCGTCGCGATCCCGGAACCCATCGTGCCCGTCCCCAGCACAGCCACAGTGGTCTTCTCGCTCATGCGCGTTCTCCTCCTCGTGTGCGTGACCTCTCTTCGACGGTAGGCCGATCGCGCGCCGTCGCCTCTGGGGACGGTGCGATGTGACCGATGCCACCGGGCGAGCAGGAAGCGTGCGGGCGGACGCGGCGAGCCGCAGCACGCGGGTCGGCGAGGTAGCCCAGCGTGCGTGCCCGCTGGTGGGGTGATGGGCCAGCGGCCAGTCGACCGGCTATGGGCGACTCGTGTGTCTCGCCCGGGCCGTGCTTCCGCGGATCACGAACTCGACGGGAGGCAGGGCGGGAGTCGAGGCCTCACGGCCCTCGACGCTGGCCACGAGGGTCCCGGCCGCGGCCGTGCCCCAGGCGACGACATTCTGCCGGACGGTCGTCAGGGGAGGGACGATGTAGGGAGCAAGCGGGATGTCGTCGAACCCGATCACCGAGAGGTCGTCGGGGACGCGGATGCCTCGGTCGGTTGCGGCGGAGATCCCCGCGATGGCCATGAGGTCGTTGCCGTAGATGATGGCGCTGGGCGGCACCCGCAGGTCGAGGAGCTCGTGCGTGGCCCGTGTCCCCGAACCTCCGGTGAAGTCGGCAGTGACGACGGGGCCCATCGGCAGACCGAGCTCGAGCAGGGACTCCTCCCACGCGCGGCGCCGGGCCTCGGTGTGGACGTACCCTTCGGCTCCCATGACGTGGCCGATGCGGCGGTGCCCGAGCGAGTAGAGGTGGTGGACGGCGCGCCGGACGCCCGTGTCGTCGTCCATGCCGACCACGACGGTGGACTGATCAGCGGCAGACGCCGGAGGTGCAACAACGACGGTCGCGAGGCCGAGCGCCGCGACCTCGGCGGGGCGTTCGTCCCCGACACGGACGTCCGTGAGGAAGACACCGTCCACGCGTGACTCGCGGGCGAAGCGCTCGTACGCCGCGCGCTCCGTGGCGGCGTCGCCGACCACCTGCAGGACGAGCGCGTAGCCGTGGGTGGAGAGACCGATCTCGACCCCGGCGACGAACTGGGGGAAGAAGGGATCGGTGCTCAGGAGCTCCGGCTCTCGCCGGATGACGAGCCCCACGGCTTGGGTGCGGCTGCGAGACAGGGCGCGAGCACGCGCGCTCGGCTGCCAGCCGAGCTCGTCGGCGGCACGCAAGATGCGTTCCCGCGAGGCCGCGCTCACGCCCGGACGATTGTTGAAGACGAACGAGACCGCGCTCTTGGAGACTCCTGCCAGTGCCGCGACGTCGCCGATCGTCGAGCGTCGACGGGGTGGCGAGGCCGGCGCCTCCGGGCTGCTCTGGCCGGCGGGTGGGTCCCCGTGCTCGTGCTTCGATGCGCTCACAAGACGATCATAGCGCATCGTTTAGGCGATGTTTAGCAAACGACCTCGCCAGTCGGCACGGTCGGCACGACGCCAATGCGCGCGGACGAGAAGCCCGCCGGATGGCGAGAGGCGTTGAAAATACACGCGTAGGCGATACTTCTGGACATGGTTCGATGGGTCTTTCGTCCTGGTCTCGTGAGCACCATCCCGTAGGGGTTGACGGGTTCGGCTCAAACCGGTTTACTCAACAGGTCGACACGTCCAGGACGACGGCGTCGATGAGCCACCGTGGCGATCGCGAGCGGGGCTCGATGACGAGCGGGCTGCGATGCCCGGATGAGGAGTTGGGCGCAATGAAGCGTGGCGCACGGTTGACAGCGCTGGCAGCGACGGCCGCGGTGGCGCTGCCGCTCGCGGCCTGTGGGTCGGGTGGGTCGGAGGGCACCGGTGGAGGCTCCGGCGAGCTCACGAGCGGGCCGATCGATATCTGGTACTCGACGAACGAGCAGGAGATCGCTTGGGGCGAGCAGGTCGTCGAGGCATGGAACGCCGAGCACCCCGACGAGCAGGTGACCGCTCAGGCGATCCCTGCGGGCAGCTCGTCGGAGGACGTCATCGCGGCATCGATCACCGCGGGGAACACCCCCTGCCTGGTGTTCAACACCGCTCCTGCGGCCGTCCCCGCGTTCCAGAAGCAGGGCGGTCTGGTGAATCTCTCGACGACCTTCGAGGATGCCGAGGACTACGTCACCGGGCGCTCGGGCGCTGCGGCGGACGGGTTCCGCAGCACGGACGGAGACCTCTACCAGCTCCCCTGGAAGACGAACCCGTTCATGCTCTACTACAACAAGGACGTGTTCGCTGCCGCCGGCCTCGACGCCGAGAACCCCCAGCTCGAGACCTACGACGACGTGCTCGCCGCGGCGAAGGCGATCAAGGAAGCCGGAGCGGCGGACTTCGCCATCTACCCGCCGGCGACCGCCGACTACACGAACGTCAACTTCGACTTCTACCCCTTCTACCTCGCGAACTCCGGTGGCACGCAGCTCATCGAGGACGGGAAGGCGACGTTCACGAGCGACGAAGGGCTCGAGACGCTCGAGTTCTGGCAGACGCTCTACGCGGAGGGCTACTCGTCTGCCGAGGCGTACAGCGGCGACATGTGGGCGGGCCCGTTCGCGGACGGCGTGGCGGCGATGGGTGTCGCGGGGCCGTGGGGGAAGGCGCAGTTCGACGGCAAGGTGGACTACGGCGTCGTGCCGGTCCCGACCTCCGCGGGGACGAACGCCGACGGGACGTCGACGTTCGCCGACTCCAAGAACATCGGCCTGTACTCGTCGTGCGAGAACCAGCAGACCGCATGGGAGTTCCTCAAGTTCGCGACGGACGACGAGAACGACCTCGCACTGCTCGAGACCACCGGCCAGTTCCCGACGCGCACAGACGTGCCGGAGCTCGCCGCTGACTTCCTCGCGGAGAACGAGTTCTTCGAGCCGTTCGCGGCGTCGGTCCCGCTCGCTGTGGACGTCCCGACGGTCGACGGGCTCGCTGAGAAGATGCAGGTCTTCCGCGACGCGTGGAGCGGAGCCGTGCAGTCCGGGACGGGTGACCTCCAGAGCACGTTCGACGAAGCCGCGACGACCATCGACGGCCTGTCGAGCTGACCAGGGACGACGAGGCGAAGCACTCATGACCATGCTCCACGACGAGGACGTACGGTCGTCGACTCGGGCCACGGAGCACCGTGGCCCGCGGGCGGCCCGCCCTCACCACCGCGGGCGGCGCCTGCAGCACTGGCTCGGAGAGCACCCCCTCGGGCTACTGCTCAGCGCCCCGTACACGGCGTTCGTCCTGGTCGTCTTCCTGATCCCGTTCGGGTTCGGGGTATGGATGGCGTTCCACGACTTCTTCTTCACGGCACCGGGGGTGCGGGTGCCGCACCCGTTCGTGGGTCTCGACAACTTTCAGCAGGTGCTCGGCGACCCCACGGTCCGTCAGGCGTTCCGAAACCTTGGGGTCTTCCTCGTCGTCAACGTTCCGCTGACGGTGGTGCTCGCGATGCTGCTCGCGGTGGGGCTCGACAGCGTCGTGCACTGGAAGGGCTTCTTCCGAGTCTCCTACTACGTGCCGTACGTGACTGCTTCGGTCGCCACGCTCGCCGTATGGATCTTCATGTTCAACGGGAACGGCGTCGTCAACAGATTGCTCGGGGACCTCGCTCCCGACCCCACGTGGCTCGCGAACCAGGGTCTGATCATGCCGCTCATCGCGGTGTACGTGACGTGGAAGAACCTCGGGTTCTACATCCTGCTCTACCTCGCCGGGCTGCAGAGCGTGCCCAAGGAGCTGCACGAGGCCGCGGAGATGGACGGAGCCGGTGCGTGGCGCAGGTTCCGTACCGTCACGCTGCCAGCCGTGCGGCCCGTCACATCTCTCGTGGTCCTGCTGTCGATCATCATGACGGGCCAGATCTTCACCGAGCCGTACCTCCTCACCGGAGGCGGGCCGAACGGTGCGTCGATGACACCGGCCCTGCTCATGTACCAGAAGGGCATCCAGCAGGGGCAGCCCGACATCGCGGCGGCGATCGGCATGATCCTCGTGCTCGCCGTGATGATCCTGTCCCTCGTGTCCCGCCGCCTCACCGAGAGGAAGGGCTGACATGTCGACCACCACCGACCGCCCGACCACCGACGACCCCACGACGACCGCTACCCGGCGGGCGGACCGGCCACGACGTGGTGTGCTCCCTGCGCTGCGGTTCTCAGCCCTGCTCGTCGGTGCCGTGCTCGCGCTCGTGCCGTTCTACTACATGATCATCGGCGCGCTGCAGAAGGAGCGGGACACCAGCGTCCTCGGCCTCCTCCCGCTACCGGGCAACCTGACGCTCGACAACTTCGCGGGGGTCAACCGGTCGATCGACCTCGCGCGCTCCCTGCTGAACTCGCTGATCATGACGGCCGGCGTCGTCGGGTGCACGCTCGTCCTCGGGCTCCTCGTCGGGTACGCGCTCGCGGTCCTGTCGTTCCGCGGACAGGGACTCGTCTTCGCGCTCGTCCTGCTGGTCCAGGCGATCCCGTTCCAGCTGCTCATGATCCCGCTGTACGTCATGGTCGTGCGCTATTTCGATCTCGCGGACAACTACCTCGGGATGATCCTGCCGTTCGCGATCAACTCGGTAGCGGTCCTGATCTTCCGCCAGTACTTCCTGCAGATCCCGCGCGACATCTTCGACGCCGCGCGCATCGACGGCGCGAGCGAGCTGCGGATCCTGCGCTCGATCGCCGTGCCGCTCGTCCGCCCGGCGATCCTCACCGCGATGCTCGTGACCTTTATCGGCCCCTGGAACGAGTTCCTCTGGCCGTTTCTCGTCACCAAGGACGCGACCATGCAGCCGCTCGCCGTGAGCCTCGCGAACTTCTCCCAGGCCAACTCGACCTTCCAGGCCAACCCCATGGGCGCGGTCCTCGCCGGGGCCTGCGTCCTGGCGGTGCCCGCGGTGGCCCTGTTCCTCCTGTTCCAGCGGCACTTCACGTCCGCGAACCTCGGCTCGGCCATCAAGGGCTGACCGCTTCCCCGCCCGTCGCGACGTTCGGTGCCCAGACCAGGCCCGTCCGCACCCACCCGCAAGGCTAGGTAATGACCCAGGTGAACCAGATCTCCCACGTCTCGACCGTCCCCTACGCACTGCGCAGGCTCGGCACGATCATGACCCCCGAGCCGGGCGAACCGCTCGAGGTCGAGGGCGTGCTCAACCCCGGAACGGCGTGGGGGCCCGACGGGCACCTCTATCTCTACCCGCGTCTCGTGTCCGCGGGGAACGTCTCGCGAGTCGGGCGTGCCCGAGTCGTCGTCGAGGACGGCGTGCCGGTCGGTGTGGAGCGGCTCGGTGTCGTGCTCGCCCCCGACGAGGGCTGGGAGCACGGGGCGCAGAACGCAGGGGTCGAGGACCCTCGCATCACGTTCGTCGAGCCGCTGGGGCTCCACGTCATGACGTACGTGGCCTACGGCCCACTCGGCCCACGGCCGGCGCTCGCCGTCTCGCGCGACACCGTCGCGTGGCGGCGCCTCGGCCCGATCCGGTTCGCCTACCAGCCGGAGCTGGACACCGATCTCAATCTCTTCCCGAACAAGGACATCGTCTTCTTCCCCGAGGCCGTACCCGGCCCCGACGGCCGACCGGCGCTCGCGCTGCTGCACCGGCCGATGTGGGACCTCGACTGGCTGCGTCCGGGGGAGGGCGCTCCGACGCCCGCGGGCGTCGACGACGACCGGCCCTCGATCTGGATCGGGTATGTCGACCTCGACGCGGCGTCCCGTGACCTGTCCGCGCTCACCCACGTGCAGGCGTCGAGGATGATCGTGGCACCCGAGATGCCGTTCGAGGAGTCCAAGATCGGTGGCGGCCCGGCGCCGCTGCGCGTCCCGGAAGGCTGGCTCGTGCTGCACCACGGCGTGACCGGTGCCAACACGAAGGGCTTCGAGCTCGCGTACGGCGCTCGCTACACGGCGGGGGCGATCCTGCTCGACGCGCAGGATCCGCGCCGTGTGCTCGCCCGCACCCCCGAGCCGCTGCTCGTGCCCGAGACCGACGACGAGCTGCAGGGCACCCTCGGCAACGTCGTTTTCCCCACAGCTGTCGAGGAGATCGAGGGCCGCCGGTTCGTGTTCTACGGTATGGCCGACTCCAAGATCGGCGTCGCCGAGCTGGAGCGGAACGATGGCTGAGACCGTCTCGGCCGTGCCGGTGGCTGTCCGCGACGCGCTGCGGAGGGTCGTCAAGGCCTACGACGTGCGTGGCATCGTTCCTGACGAGCTCGGGCCGGACCTCGTGCGAGCTCTCGGCGCGGCGTTCGTCGAGGAGGTCGTGCGCCCCGCGGCCGACGGCGCCAATCCCCGAGTCGTGGTCGCGCGCGACATGCGCGACAGCGGCCCCGGACTCGTCGGGGCATTCGTCGACGGCGCCCGCGCCGCCGGGGCTCACGTGCTCGATGCCGGGCTGTGCTCGACCGACGAGCTCTACTTCGCCTCCGGTCATCTCGACGCGGCCGGAGCCATGTTCACCGCGAGCCACAACCCCGCCCGGTACAACGGGATCAAGCTGTGCCTGCCGGGCGCACGTCCGGTCGGTCAGGACACGGGTCTGCGCGCGCTCGAGGACCGGGCGGCCGAGCTCCTCGGCGGTGACACGCTCGAGCACGCGCATCGAGGCGGCTACGAAGCGGTCGACGTACTCCGCCCCTATGCGGAGCGGCTTCGCGCACTCGTCGACCTGACCGGTGGCCGACGACTGCGGGTGGTCGTCGACGCCGGTAACGGTATGGCGGGGTTCACGGTCCCTGCGGTCCTCGGGATGGCTGCGGGCCTCCCGGCGCTCCCGCTCGGGATCGTCCCGCTGTTCTTCGAGCTCGACGGGTCCTTTCCGAACCACGAGGCGAACCCGATCGTGCCCACCAACACGGCTACCTTGCAGGCGGAGGTCGTACGCCGCCAGGCCGACGTGGGGTTGGCCTTCGACGGCGACGCGGACCGGTGCTTCGTCGTCGACGAACGTGGGCGCCGGATCGACCCATCGGTGCTGACGACGCTCGTCGGGCTGCGCGAGGCGCGAAAGGTCCGGGAGAAGGGCGAGTCGGCCGTCGTCCTGCACAACGCGATCACGTCGCGCGCGGTACCTGAGATCCTGGGTACCCACGGGGTGCGGACAGTGCGTACGCGCGTCGGCCACTCCTTCATCAAGGCGATCATGGCTGACGACGGCGCGGTGTTCGGGGGCGAGCACAGCGGGCACTTCTACTTCCGCGACTTCTTCGGGGCCGACTCGGGGCTGCTCGCCGCCATGCACGTCCTGTCCGTGCTGGCCGAGCAGGAGCGGCCGCTGTCGGAGCTCGTGGGGGATCTCGACCCCTACGTCCGCTCGGGCGAGGTGGACGTGCAGGTTGCGCATCCGGCCCAGGCCCAGGAGGCAGTGCTCGACGCGCTCTTCGCGACGTTTGGTCCTGCGACGCTGGAGGTCGACCGTCTCGACGGGGTCACCGTCTCGCACTGGTCAGCGCAGGACCCGTGGTGGCTCAATGTGCGCGCGTCCAACACCGAGCCGCTGCTTCGGCTCAACGTCGAGGCTGCGGGCGTCGAGACCATGCGCGCGGTCCGGGACCGGGTGCTCGGCGTGCTCCACGCCGAGACTCCAGAGAGACAGGATGGTGCGCTGCGCCCTGACAGCGCTGCCACGTTCGACGGGACCGATGGCGCCGACGCCGAGCGGCACCACGCCGCGCCTGACGGGACGGCGTGACGTGTACTTTCTCGACAACCCGGTGCGTCGCTACCCCTGGGGATCGACGACGCTCGTGCAGCAGCTCCTCGGCCAGCCTGTCGACGGCAGGCCGGTCGCCGAGGTCTGGATGGGCACGCATCCCGATGACCCGTCAGTCGCGGACGGCGGCGGACGCCGCGTCCGGCTCGACGCACTCGTCGCTGCCCAGCCCGAGGCCATGCTGGGCCGACGTGTGCTCACGAGCGTCGGGCCCCGGCTGCCCTTCCTCGCCAAGATCCTCGCCGCTGCGCACGCCCTGTCGATCCAGGTGCACCCCAGCACGGCGCAGGCCGAGACGGGGTACGCCGCGCAGGAGGCGCACGGCGTCTCGCTCGACGACCCTGCCCGCACCTACCGCGACCGCTTCCACAAGCCGGAGATCGTGTACGCGCTGACGCCCTTCGAGCTCCTCAGCGGGCTGCGCGAGCCGGAGCAGTCCGCGAAGCTCGTGGCCGAGCTCGACGTGCCGGCGCTCGACCCCTTGATCGCGCTCCTGCGGGACGGTGCGGCCGACGCGCACCGCGGCGCGCTCACGTGGCTCCTCTCGCAACGAGGCACCGGCGCCTCGTGGATCGAGACGGTGGCCGAGACCGCGCGTGCCGCCGTGGGTGCCCGCCCAGAGCTGGCGGTCGTGCACGACCTCGCGCGGCAGTTCCCGGGCGACCCCGGGCTGGTCGCGCCGTTGCTGCTCAACCACGAGCGGCTCGAACCCGGGCAGGCCCTGTACACGGCTCCGGGCACGCTGCACGCCTACCTCAGCGGCATGGCGGTCGAAGTCATGGCGGCGTCCGACAACGTCCTGCGCGCCGGACTGACCCCCAAGCACGTCGACGTCGACGAGGTCCTGGCGATCACCGACTTCACACCTCGGCTGACCGGGTTCCTGCGTCCCGTCCGCGTCGCGCCCGGGGTCGTGGACTTCGTCGCACCTGCGGCGGAGCTCGGTCTGCGCGTCGTGACGCCTCGCGCGGGGGACGAGCTGCCGGGCCCCGAGGACGGTCCGCGGATCGCGGTCTGCGTAGAGGGAGAGATCCGCGTCGGGGCGGGCGACACTCGCCGTCTGCTCCCTGGAGAGTCCGTTTTCGTCCCGCACGTCGACGGGCCGGTGAAGTTCTCGGGCAACGGGACGGCGGTGGTCGCGCACGCCTGAGCCGCCCCGTGTCGCGCACGCCGGCACGCCGACCACCCCGGGATCCACCCATCCGTCGCAGACCCCACCCAGGAGTGACTTTCGATGTCGAGAGAAGTTCCCGCCGCCCGCCCGGGCCGGCTCACCCGAACCACCGGAGCGGGCGCCCTGGCACTCGCCCTGATCCTTCCGTTCGCCGCCACTGCCGCGGGCACCGAGCAGGCCGCGCCGGACGTGCCGACCGGCACCGTCACGTCGCAGGACCTCGTCGACACGGGCGAGTACCAACAGCACTGGTCGTCCGTCCCCGGTTCCCGGATCGTCCTGAATCCGTTCGACCGCGACCGGGCGGGCGACCAGCTCGACCAGAATGCTGGGCCGACCCTCCCGTTGCACGTCGGCTACTACGCGGCGGACGAGGCGCTGCTGCGGCGCAACCTCCTGCAGGTGCTTCCCGTCGTCGGTCTCGAACCGACCGGCGAGGGCTACGTGCGCGCCTACGCCACCTCGTTCGACACGCTTGGCGGCTGGACCGCCAAAGACGTGTCGACCGCCCTGAGCAACGGGCGGGCGCGACTCACGCTCGACAAGGGCAAGGCGTGGGGGCACGTCGCCCGCGAGATCACGGTGCCCGACGCGTCGCAAGCGCGCTACCTCACGGTCGACGTCGCATCCCTCACCGCCGGAGCCGCATGGAACGTGAAGATCAACGTGGACGGCGGCGCCGACCTCCCCGCCCTGCAGGCGGACAGCACCCAGAGCGGCAAGGTCACGTTCGACCTCGCCGACGCCTACGGGTGGGGTACCGGGCCGCAGACCTTCAGCGTCAAGATCTACGCGACGAACCCCGCCGGCCAGGCCACTGGGGCGGTCGACGTGCGTTCGCTCACCCTCGACAACGGCGGCCGGACCGCTGACGCCTCGGTCGAGGCGGCCTTCTCGGACGACTTCGCCGGGACGTCGGGCTGGACCACCTCGAAGAACGGCGCAATCCTCGGCTCAGACGGCTCGCAGGGCACCGTTCGCCTCGGCGACGCCTCCTATGGCGCCGTCGAGCGCACCCTCACCGTCGACCTGGACGCCGCACCCCTGCTCACCGTCGACGTCCCGCAGACCTCCGGAGAGTGGGCGCTCAAGGTCACCGAGCCTGGTGGCCAGGACGTCCCGGTCCAGGCGGACACCGGCCGGACCGGTGTCCTTACCTACGACCTCGCGGACGCGACCGGCTGGACCGGTACCCGCACCTTCGCGGTGAAGCTCTTCCACGTGGGCAAGAACGGGTGGACCGCCGTCGACCGGCTCGCGATCCACAGCGGCCCGGGCTGGCTGGAACGCGCCACCGACATCAGACACACGTGGCACCCGGCGGTCCTGACGGCCGACGCGGACTATGCCTCGGGCGCGGAGCTGCGCACGGCGGACATCTTCCACGACGAGACGTCGTTCTCCCGCACGGTCGACGCGGGCGGCACCGCGTCCGTGGCGCTCGCGGGCGCCTACGAGGGGAGGGTGTCCTTCGACGCCGAGAAGTCGCGCGTCACGGTCGCCGCGGAGCACGACACCTACGTGGTCGACCTCCCGGACGGTGCGCACGTGCGCTTCGCCGCGAGCCTGACGGACGTCGAGGCCGGCGTGACCAACAGCGCGCCGACGAGCGCATCGCGGGCCTGGGTCGCGACCGTCCCGGGTGGTCGGTCCATCATCGGGGTCGGCTTCGCCGTGAACGACGATCGCGTCGACGCAGAGCCCGCGACGGCGGCGGGGGAGCGTGCGCGGTCCGCCACGACCGACCCCGGCGCCGATCGGGACCGGTGGACGGACGAGTGGGACGACTATCTCGCCAAGGTTCCCGTGCCCGAGGACTTCTCGGTCCAAGGCGTCGACACGCTCGGGGTCGAACCAGGGGCCGTCGAACGCTTCTACTACCGGGGTTTCGTCAACCTCGAGCAGAACGTCCTCCCGGCGACGCCGGAGACCGGCAACCACTTCGTCCAGCTCGGCACGGGCAAGCCGTCAATGTGGATGAAGGGAACCCCGGGGACGAAGAACGTCGCGAGCTGGGACTCGCTCCTCGGGATGCAGCACCTCGTCTTCGTCGACCCGGAGACCGCGTGGGGGGCATTCGAGGGCATGATGGCGCTCGTCGACGACGAAGGCGGCCTCGGCGGGGAGTCGTTGCCGTCGCGCAAGGCGCAGACCGCGCTCGTCCTGCAGCAAGCCACGGGCGAGACCGAGCGGCTCACGGCGGTGTACGACGACCTGGCCCGGCACCTGCGCTGGGAGAGCGAGAACCTCGCGTGGAAGAACCCGGGCACGACGTCGAACGTGCACGAGCGCGACGCAGAGTTCGTCGTGTCCCTCCTCGTCGACCTCGAATATGCCAAGACCGTATCGACCCTCGTGGGACGCGAGGCCGACGTGGCCGAGTGGCAGGTGATCATCGACGACCTGCTACCGAAGTACCAGGACTGGTTCTTCGAGGACGACGGCGCCACGCACCAGAAGGTGTGGCTCGACGGCAGCAGGGCACCCGAGGCGGGCCTGACGCAGTACGTCGCGACCGGTCTGCACGTGGATGGTCTCGAGGAGGTGACGGTCGACCGGCTCATGGCGCGGTTCGACTCCGAGTACGACCCGCAGGAGCAGTTCGCGGGCCTCGCGGCTGAGGCGATCAAAGCGCCCGACGCCCAGCTCGTGATCTACGGCCTGCTGGACGAGGGCGAGATCGGCAAGGCCGATGTGCTCACCAACGCGATCACCCGCGACATGGTGCGCAGCGGCTGGTTCGCCGAGGTGTACCAGAACTCCGGCGAAGGGCTGGAGAGCCGTCCGATCGCTCGCGGCGTGCGGCCGTCCCTGTTCGGGATCGCGCAGCTCGTCGACAACGTGTGGATGGCCAACGGCTTCCGCGTCGACCAGGGCCAGCCGGCGGCGCTGCGCATGCCCGGCCGTGAAGGCGGCATCACCGGGATGAGCCACGGTGGTCGGCGCGTGGACGTCGACCTCACGACGTCCGGCGTGACGTTGTCCGGGCCCGGCGCCGACGCGTTGTGCACCGATGTTGCGATCGACGAGGGCGAGACGGTGCGGTGGGCGGAGGCGACGTGCGCCCCGGACACCCAGGTCGAGGTCACCGCGCAGACGCGCTGCCTCGCAGGCAAGACGTACGTCGCGGTCCGCGCGACGAACAGCGGTGCCGATGCGGCGATGATCCGGCTGGACACCCTCTTCGGATCACACACCGGCAACGCGGAGCCGGGGGCGTCGGTCTACCAGTCGTTCGCAACGCGTTCCACGAGCGTCGTCGCCGGCGAGGTGCGGGTCGCGGTGGAGCGCGGCGTCGGCCCGGCGACGGTCGTCACCACGCCTTACCCGGAGGGCGTCTGCAGCGGCTGACCCGGGAGCGGTGGCTCGCGCGCTGTCCGACGACGCGCGAGCCACCTGGTGATCTGCCCCTCTCCGACCGCCGGTCGGAGACAAGACCCCACGATGACGTGAGGAGCACGTTCCCATGAGACGACGACACATCCGTCGTTCCCCCCACACTGCAGCAGGGATCCTCGCCGCGACTCTCCTGCTCGCCGCGATGCCCATCGGCTCGGCTGCCGCGACGCCACGCGAGGACGGAGGCACGGCGAGGACCGAGGTGGCCCCCGGCCCGGTCACGACGGCGGAGCTGGCGGACGCGACGCCGCAGCAGCAGGGGTGGCTGTCCGCACCGGGCTCTCGCGTCACGCTCAACCCCGGGAATCCGCGATACCCCGGGCTGAAGGGGGCCGACGTTCCGTTGTCGACGGAGTTCTTCGGCTACGGGGCCGAGGGCTACCAGGACCCGTTGCTGAGACAGTTCTGGGCGTCCGACGTGATGCCACCGCAGGACGGTACCGGTGGTGGCGACACGACCGTCGGCCTCGAGGAGACCTTCGACGACGTGACGTCCCGCGGGTGGACGGCGGACAACGTGGTCCTCGAGGGCGTGGACGGCGTCGCGCGCGTCACCACGCGCGGCGACTGGGGCAAGATCGGGTCGGGCTGGTTGACGGTCGACCTGGCCACGAACCCGCTCCTCACCGTCGACGTCGGTGGGTCCCCGATCGGCAACACCGGGAACTGGGCACTGAAGATCCAGCCCGCGACCGGGAACGACCGGGTCGTCCAGCTGGACACTCCGGACACCGGCTCCTTCACCTACGACCTCTCGCGCCTGTCGGGGACCTCAGACCTCGTGCGCTCCGACGCGACGCTCCAGGTCTACCTGTTCGTGTCGGGAGGGACGAACCGCACGATCGACTTCCAGGGCCTGCGCTTCTGGGGAGAGCACGGGGGTGCAGACCCCGAGGCCGGTCACACCGTCGGGTTCGCGGACGACATGGACACGGCCTCCGGTGACGAGTGGGCGCCCGCCGACGGCAGGGACCTGACCTACGCGTCCGACGGGACGGACGGCACCGTGACGCTGCGCTCCGGCGACTGGGGCGCGGTGCGGCGCATCGCGACCGTCGACGTCGACGCCAATCCGGCACTGACGGTGCGCGTCGCATCGACGACCGGACGCTGGGCGCTCAAGGTACGAGAGCCCGGCGGCGGGGACGTCGAGCTGCAGCACGACAGCTCTGTCACGGGAACCCGGACGTACGACCTCCAGGGGACGACGGGCTGGAGCGGGACCCGGACGTTCGAGGTGCTGCTCTACCAGGTCGGAACGGAGAGCTCGACCGTCTACGAGCGGCTGTCGGTGCACGGCGAGAACCGGTGGCTCTCCACGGCGGACGACTCCACCTCGACGTGGCGCCCCGAGGCGATCGACTTCATGGCGACCCACGAAGACGCGGGCACCGTCGTCGGCTACGACCTACCTGTGGGAGAGTCCGCGCTCGGACGGCTCGTGGATCCAGACCTCTCCGACGGTGCGGTCGCACTGGCAGGGCGGTACGGCGGCACCGCTGCGTGGGACGCCGCCGAGCGTGCGCTTGTCGTCACCTCGAGGCTGGGATCTGGCGCCTACACGTGGGCTGTGTCGTACCCGCAGGGCACGAGCCCGGTCTACTTCTCGAACCAGACGGACATGGTGCGGGGGGACCGCGCGCTGGACGCGCCGCCGTCGGGGCAGGGCTACTGGGTGGTCACCCTTCCGGGCGACGCACCGACCGCGGTGGGCGTGGGCTTCGCGCTCGGGGACGACGGTGCGGCGCGTTCTGCCGCTCTCGACGCGGCGCGCTCGGCCGACAGCCCTGCCGAGCTCGCCGCCCAACGGGACGCCTGGTCCACGTACTGGGGAGACTTCCTCGCGAGGGTGCCGGTGCCGCAGGACTTCGCCCTGCACGGCGAGGGCGTCGACCCGCTCGGGGTCACGGCGGAGCAGGTCGCTCGGCTGTACTACACCGCGTGGGTCGGGCTGCAGGCCAATGTCATGGCGGCGACCCCGGAGACCGGCGGCCACTACCGCCAGATCGCGACCGGCAAACCGTCGACGTACGCGTCAGGCCCGAAGGGTGCCGAGGCGTCGGCGGCGTGGGACTCCCTGTTCGGCATGCAGTTCCTCGCCTACATCGACCCGGACCTGGCCTGGGAGGCGTTCTTCGGCAACATGGAGAACGCGGTGCCGTCCGAGGGGCACTACGGGGAGTACGAGACGCTCCCGTCGCGCAAGGCCCAGACGGCGTGGGTGCTGTACCAGGTCACCGGACAACGCGCCCCGCTCGAGGAGTCGTACGACGCGATGGTCGCGTACCTCGACTGGGCGGCGCGGTCGGAGAACATGCGGTGGAGCTTCTCCGGCAAGGGCGAGGCGGAGCGTGATGCCGAGTTCTACGTGTCGATGATCGTCGACCTCGGGTACGCGCAGCAGATCGCCGAGCGCCTCGGCCACCCCGAGGACGCGCAGCGCTGGCACGAGAGGGCCGATGCCCTTCGGGGCGAGTACCAGGATCTGTTCTTCCCCGCCGACGGCCGCACGCTCTACAAGCACTGGGTCGACGGCTCGCACCCGGACGAGACGGGACTGACGCAGTACGTCGCGACCGGCCTGCACGTACCCGGCCTGGCTCCCGAGACGGCAGCGGCGCTCCAGGTGAGGTTCGGCTCCGCGTTCGACGTGACCGACCAGCTCGCGGGACTTGCGAACGACGACCCGTCGGCGATCAAGGCTCCCGACGCGCAGTTCATCACCTACGGTTTGCTCGACCAAGGCATGGCGACCGAGGCGGAGCAGCTCCTGCACGTACTCACCCGCGACATCGCACGCTCCGGGGTATTCGCCGAGGTCTACTCGGTGAGCGACGACGGCCCGCGCGGCGGGTCGGTCGCGCCGTCGATCTTCGGGAACATCCACTTCATCGACAACGTGTGGATGGCGAACGGGGTGCGTATGGACCAGGGCGACCCGGCCTTCGTGCGGTTGCCTTCAACGACAGGCGGCGTCTCGGGACTGAGCCATCTCGGGCTCCGGTACGACGCGGATGTCGACGGGACGACGCTGCGTCTCGTCGGCCCTGCCGTCGACGGCGGCAGCATGCCGACGTCCGCAGACCTGACGACCGTGGGCCAGACCGTGCTCCCACGGCCTGAGACCGCCCTCGTGAACGTCGAGGCGGTGCACCGCTGCGTCGCCGGCACGCCGTACGTCGCGGTCCGCGCCAGGAACACGTCGGGCCACAACGTGACCGTCGAAGTCGCCACGGACGTCGGGTCGCGGACGTTCACCGACGTCGCCCCCGGGACGAACGCCTACCAGGCGTTCCGGGTCCGCGGCTCCGTGAGCATCGTCACGGTGACGGTCACCGCCAGCACCCCCACCGGGAACCAGCAGGTAGTCCGTGACGACGTGGCCACCACCGGCTGCTGACCCGCATCACAGCTCGAAGAAGACCGACATGGATCGAGGGAGATCGACATGACAAGGCACAGAAGAAGCACCCGACGCAGCGTGGCAGGTGCCGTCTCCATGGCGCTCGTCGCGGGACCGACCCTGATCGGTGCGAGCATCCTCGCCCCTGCTGCCGCAGAGGAGTTCAGCGAGCAGGGGATCACGACCGAGGACCTCGCCGACGACTCCGCTGCGCAGCAGCGCTGGTCGTCCGTCCCCGAGTCACGCATCGTGCTCAACCCGTACGACTACGACCGCGAGGGCAGCGAGGTCGAACAGACCACCGGTCCCAGCCTGCCCCTGCACGTCGGCTACTACGCGAACGACGAGGCGGTCCGAATTCCCGGCTTCCTGCGGACATACGCGGCCTCCGCGCAGGGCCCGTCCGGCGTGAGCTATCGCGCGGCTCTCGCAGACTCCTTCGACGACCTTGCGGGCTGGACGGCCAACAGCCTGTCGGCCGCCGCGTCGTCGGGTGCTGCTGCCTTGACCCTCGACAAGGGTGCGGCGTGGGGCCACCTGGAACGCGAGATCTCGATCGACGACGTCGCCACGGCTCGGTACCTGACGATCGACGTCGGAGCGCTGAGCGGTGGCGCACAGTGGAACGTGAAGATCAACGCCGGGGGCGGTACCGACCTGCCTGATCTTCAGCCGGACTCGAGCGAGTCGGGCCTCGTGACGTTCGACCTCGGTGAGGCATACGGCTGGGAGCAGGGCCCCAAGACGGTCCGGCTGAAGATCTACGCCGTCAACAAGACCAGTTCCCAGCCGGTGAAGGGAACGGTCGCCATCCGTTCACTGACGCTGCACAACGGTGCCGACCTCCCCGACCAGGATCGCCCCTCGGCACTTGCGGACGACATGACCGCGTCCTCGGTGTCCGAGTGGCCTCGTGCTCAGTCCTACGGGGGGACCGCGTCGATGACCTCCGACGGCTCCCAGGGCACGGTGCGACTGGGCAACAGCAGCTTTGGTGCCGTGGAGCGTACCGTGACGACGGATGTCACGGCGAGCGACCTGCTGTCCGTGGTCGTGCCGGAGACGTCCGGGCAGTGGTCGCTGAAGCTGTCCACGGGCACGGCCGGGGACATCACGGTCCAGCCGGACACCTCCGCGACGGGCGTCTTCACCTACGACCTCGCGGGCATCACCGGATGGACCGGTACCCGGACCTTCACGGTCAAGCTGTTCCACATCGGCAACGGGGGATGGACGACGTTCGAGCGCTTGTCGATCTACGACGGCGACTGGTGGCTGAGAACCGCTGAGGCCGTCGACCACACGTGGAGCCCCGAGGCGCTCGACTCCAGCGGTCGGTTCGCAGACGGCTCCATCGACGTGAGGGACGTCTTTCACGACACGGACTCGTTCTCGCGCACGGTCGACGCACGCATCGACGGCTCAGGTGTCGTCGCGGGCACCTACCAGGGCTCGGCGACCTGGGATCCGACCGACCGCGTGATCACGGTTCAGGACCGCCTGCAGACGTATGCGGTCGCTCTGCCTGAAGGAGCCGACGTCAGCTTCGGGTCTTCAACCGCCGAGCTCGGCACGGTGGGCGGAGCGGACCAGCCGTCGGGCACGACGGGTGCGTGGTTGGCCGAGCTGACACAGGGTGTGCCCGGCGTCGTCGGTGTCGGATTCGCGGTCAACGACTCGCGCGTGAGCGACGACCCGCCCGTCAGCGCCCGTGAGCGCGCGCTCGCCGCAGCGCAAGGCGCAGCCATGGACCGTGAGCACTGGCGCGCCTTCTGGGACGAGTACCTCGGGAAGGTCCCCGTTCCACAGGACTTCTCGCTGCGAGCGGTCGAGCCGTTGGACGTCACGCCCGAGGACGTCGAACGCTTCTACTACAAGGCCTGGATCGGCCTGGAGCAGAACGTGCTCCCGGCAACGCCCGAGACCGGCAACCACTTCGCCCAGGTCGGTACCGGCAAGCCGTCGATGTACATGCACGGCACACCCGGGACGAAGAACGTCGCGAGCTGGGACTCGCTGCTCGGGATGCAGAATCTCGTCTACACCGACCCTGAGAACGCTTGGGAGGCCTTCCGCGGACAGATGGCGCTGGTGGAGGGGGATGGCAAGCTCGGCGGCGAGTCCCTGCCGTCGCGGAAGGCACAGACAGCATGGGTCCTCTACCAGGTCACCGGGGACCGTGATCAGCTCGAGGCGTCCTACGAGCCTCTTGCCCAGCACCTGCGCTGGGCGCAGGATCACATGCGCTGGATCTTTCCTGGGCACGACTTCGCCGACGAACGTGACTCCGAGTTCGTCGCATCGCTGGAGCTCGACCTGGAGAGCGCCGTGCACATCGCGAACGAGCTCGACCGTCCGGGCGATGCAGCGGAGTGGCAGGAGCGTGCCGCGCAGGTCACCGACAACTACGAGGAGTGGTTCTTCCCCCAGACGGGCGGCTTCTCGACGGTCCAGAAGGTCTACCTGGACACGTCTCGAACGTCCGCCCCGGTGGGTTCGGATCATCACTCCGGTCCGTTCCTGGACACGGCGACCGGGCGATGGACCGACCCTGGCTTGACGATGTACACCACGACGGCACTGGTCATGGATGGTCTCGACGACGAGTACGTCGCAAAGATCGACGAGCGGTTCGACGCCGACTTCGACGCTGCAGCGCAGTTCGCGGGCCTGGCAGAGTATGCGATCAAGGCACCCGACGCCCAGCTCATGGCCTACGGGCTCCTCGACCGGGACCGGGCTACGGCGGCCGGCGTCCTGGTCGACGCGCTCACACGTGACATGGTGCGCAGCGGGTGGTTCGCCGAGGTGTACCAGGCCTCGCCGGACGGGCTCGAGGGCACCCCGATCGCCCGGGGCGTCCGTCCTTCGCTCTTCGGGATCTCCAACCTCATCGAGAACGTGTGGATCACGAACGGCTACCGGCAGGACCGGGGCAATCCTTCGTTCGTGCAGCTGTCCGGTGCGGTCGGCGGGATCGCGGGACTGCAGCACCTCGGCCAGACCTACGACCTTGATCTCGACGGTGCCCGGGCCACGTTCTCGGGACCAGCCGCCGAGGGCGTCTGCGACGCCATCGACCTGGCCGAGGGGCAGACGGCGACCTGGGAGGACTGCGTCCCCGCCACTCCCCATGTCGAGCTGGAGACGCAGGCGCAGACGAGGTGCCTCGCGGGCAAGGCCTACGTCGTGGTCCGGGCGACGAACGTGGGCGCCGAGGCGGTCGACGTCAGCCTCGAGACCCCGTTCGGCTCACGGACAGTCGCCGCCGTCGTACCCGGAGCGAGCGCGTACCAGTCGTTCGCCGTTCGCGCGTCGGACGTCGACGCCGGATCGGGAACTGTCCTCGGATCGCTCGCGGGCGGTTCGGGACGGACATGGGACGTCGCGTACGACGCGACGAGCTGCAGCTGACACAGACCCCAGACGGTTCGGGGGCGCGCACGCGCGCCCCCGGCCGCTCTCGACGAGGAGAGAGCATGAGTACGAGCAGGAGAAGGACTACGTTCCATCGCGCCGTCACGACGACGGCGCTGGCGGCGCTCGCCGCGGTCGCCGCCGCGCCGGCCTCAGCCTGGCCGCTGCCGCACGACCCGATGACCGCCTCGGTGCAGGGGGGCGAGGGCAGCACGTCCGGCAGCGCGGTCGTCGCAGGAGTCGACGACTTCCCCTCGTCGCCGGAGCCATGGGGAGATCTCGGCTGGCATCAGAGAGCGCTCGACTACGACGCATACGTCTACGACTGGGTCGACCGCGGCGTCTACACGACGATCCGCGAGGACCCGCACGCCCTCAACATGCCCGAGGGCTCGACGACCTACTCGATGCCTGCCTACTACGGCGACACGCGCACCGTGAGCGGCGTCGGGCACCAGGAAGCGGTCACGCTCATCGCGTCGGTAGTCGGCGCGACGCTCGTCGGCATCGACAAGTCCGGCCAGGACGGGCATGACTACGTCGACATGCTGCGGACGTTCTACCACCCTGACCTCGGGGTCGCGAAGAACACCCCCGCGTCCGACGCAAAGGCGCCGGGAGGCACCAGCATCTGGTACGCCACGACGGCCAACGTCCTGTACTCGATGCTTGCCGCGCAGTACCCCGACGCCACGGACATGACCGTGATGCAGCGATCCATCGCGGACCGCTACTACGAGATGGTCGTCGCGCTGGGCGGCGAGAATGCCGACCTCACGATGCAGGACTTCGACTTCGCGACGATGAAGAAGGTCACCGGGCGCAACGAGGGCGGGGACGCCGCCGCGGGCACGGCAGCCATCCTCCTGTGGGCACACGACGCGTTCGGCGACGAGAAGTATCTCGACGGAGCGATCTGGGCGATGGACTACCTGGAGCGCAGCAAGAACCTCTACTACGAGATGCTGCCGATGCTCGCGCCGTACGTCGCCGCACGCCTGAACGCCGAGGCCGGCACGGACTACGACGTGTCGAAGACGTTCGCGATGCTGCGCGCGGGCTCCGACGTCCGCAAGGGCTGGGGCACGATCGAGGGCACGTGGGGCGGGTACGACGTCTCCGGGCTGAGCGGGTCGCGCACCGACCTGCAGGGGTACGCGTTCGCGATGAACAGTTTCGCCACGCCCTGGCTCGCGGCGACCGCGCGCTACGACACGCGCTACGCTGACGCCGTCGGCCGGTGGATGCTCCAGGTCTACAACGCGAGCCGGTTCTTCTACGCCGACCAGATGCCGGTCGACGCTCAGCAGCACGGTGGCCGGTTCGTCGACGATCCGGCGCACGTCATCGCGTACGAGGGGCTGCGGCACCAGGGTCCCGCAGGGCTGATCGCCACGGCGGACACCTACGACCGGGCAGGCAGCTGGGGCATCAATCCCGAGACGACACAGTTGGGCATGTACGGGTCGAGCTGGGTCGGGTTCCTCGGTGGCACGGTGAGCGCGACGAACGTCGAGCGCGTGCTGCGCACGGACCTCGACGCGCTCGACCTCTACGCGCCGAGCCCGTACCCGACGGCACTGTTCCACAACCCGCTCGACGAGGACGCCCAGGTCGACGTCGTCCTCGAGTCGGACGGCCCGCGGGACCTGTACGACTCCGTCACCGGCAGCGTCGTCGTGCGAGCGGCCGAGGGCACCGCGCACGTCACGGTGCCGGCGGATTCTTCCCTCGTGCTCGTCGAGGCACCGGTCGACGCCGACGTCGGCGTGGCGGGGGCAAGGACCACGCTCGACGGAGTGCCGGTGCGCTACGACACCGACCCGCAGCGCGACGTCGCGCTCACCGGCTCCGCGTCCGGCGCCGAGGGCTCCGACCCCGCGTCGGCGGTGGACGGCGACCCCACGACCGCGTGGACGACGGACGGCTCCGTGGATCGTGTGCTCGACGTCGACCTGGGCTCGGTGCGTGTCGTGAGCGAGCTGACGCTCGACTGGACTCACCGGCCCGGCGCGGGAGTACGCGTCGAGACGTCGCCCGACGGTTCGACGTGGTCGACGGCTGTGGACGCGGACGGCACGCACGCGTCCGGCACGTTCGCCGTCGTACCTCGCGACGCCCGGCACGTCCGCGTGACCGTGGCGGCCAGCGACGCGGTAGAGCAGTCGCTCGCCGCACTCGAGGTCCGATCGCGCGACCTCGCACGGGGCGCCCCCGCGTCGGCGAGCAGCACGGCCAACGACGTGAACGTCGTCGCCCATCTCACGGACGACTCGCGGTGGACCCGCTGGGAGTCGGTCTCCAGAGATCCGCAATGGGTGCAGGTCGACCTCGGGTCGGTGCAGCCGCTCGGGTCCGTCGTGCTGCGCTGGGAGGCCGCGGCGGGCAAGGCCTTCGACATCGAGGTCTCCGACGACGGCTCGTCGTGGCGCACCGTCGCGCGCGAGGACGACGGGCCGGGCGGCACCCAGACGCTGGTCCTGGACGAGGGGACCGAGGGCCGCTACGTGCGTGTCGCTGCCACGCAGCGCCTCACGAAGTGGGCGTACTCGCTGCATGCGCTCGAGGTCTACGGGCCCGAGGCGCAGACCGCGCGGGAGCCGGTCGTCCTCGTGGAGACGCAGGTGGAGGTGAGGTGTCTCGCCGGGAAGCCCTACCTCGCGGTCCGCGCGCTCAACGTCGCCGACGCCGCCGTGGACGTCGAGCTCGCGACCGGACTCGGCGGACGGTCGTTCGACGCCGTCCCACCGGGGGCGAACGCGTACCAGTCGTTCGCTGCACGCGGCACCTCAGGCGACGTCAGCGTGACGGTGATCGCCACAGGGCCGGACGGGTCGCAGACCGTGGAACAAGCCGCCACGATCCCGAGCTGCTCGTGAACCGCGGGCCTGCGTCGCGGGACTACCGCGACGCAGGCCCGCCTGCTCAACGTCAGGACCGAAAACGTATGAAGGAGACGACCATGACAGGGACGACGACGTTCCGACCGCGCGGCGACGAGGCCGCACCCACCCGACGGCGAGAGGTGACGGCCGCGGTGCTCGCCGCCGTGACGACGCTCGCGCTCCTGCTCGCGGGAGCGCTGCAGGCGCCGACAGCGCGCGCGGACGACGGCTTCACCCCGACCGAGGTGGTCGGGGCGGGCACGACGTGGCGCTACCTGGACGACAACACCGACCCCGCCGGGGGAGCCGCGGACCGGACCGTGTGGGCCGACCCGGCGTTCGACGACTCGGCCTGGAAGACCGGGAAGCCCGGCTTCGGCGCGGTGAACGGGACCGCGTCCGGCATCGGTGGTGGCCACACCATCACGTCGCTGCTGAACTACTGGATCACGCAGACGCCCAAGAAGGTCGTCCCGGGGTACTTCTTCCGCACGACGGTCCAGCTCGACGCGGCCACGCTCGACGGGATCACGGGCCTGCGCGGCACGCTCGTGTACGACGACTCCGCCACGGTGTACGTCAACGGCGAGCGCGTCGCCGGGTGGGGCGACTCGATGATCACGCAGAACCTCCAGTACCAGGACCGCGCCGGTGCGACGGCACCCCTGAGCGAGACGCTCGTGATCCCGGCCGACGCCCTCGTCCCCGGCGAGAACACGATCGCCGTCGAGATCCACCAATGCAACGAGACGAGCTCCGACGCCTTCTTCTCCCTCACGCTGTCGACGACCGACGACCCCTCGATGCCCTTCCCGCAGGACGTCCTCGACCGCACCTACGCGTCCGACGCGACGCCGTCCGCCCCCGGCGGGCAGGACTGGTTCACGTGGATGCTGCGCGGCTTCGCCGACCTGCGCGACAACCACCCCGAGATCCTCTCGCCGAACGAGCCCGGCGAGCCGACGAGCGCCAACGACCTCGGCTCGCTCGCGCGCAACAACGCCTACGCCCCCGGGGACGAGCAGGTGCAGCGCGCGCTCGCCGACGGCCACGGAGCCACCTACGAGACCATGTCGGACGCGCTCGGGAGCGACCTCGGCCCGATCTACCGCGACGCGCTCGCGGCCGGTCAGCTGCCCAAGACGAAGGCGCTGCTGTCCGGGCGCGTGGAGAGGTCGGTCGGCAACCACGAGCCCGCGAAGGCCGCGTACAACTACAAGCGGCCGTTCGTCCGGCTCGGCTTCACGTCCGCGGGCGGCCACGTCAACGCGTTCGACTCGTCCGGCAGCTACGAGGGCCTGCGCGGCAACGGCTCGTTCCCGAGCGGGCACACGAACCACGGCTACGCGCAGGGCACCGTGCTCGCGACGCTCCTGCCCGAGCTGGGCCCGCAGATCCTCGCGCGCGCCTCGGAGTACGGCGACAACCGCCTCGTGCTCGGGTTCCACTACCCGCTCGACGTCATGGGCGGGCGCATGGCCGGGCAGAACGTCGCTCAGCTGCGCTGGTCCGACCCCGAGTTCCGCGTCCTGCTCGAGCAGGCGCGCGCCGAGCTGGTCGCCGTCCTCGAGCGCGGGTGCGGCGACGAGATCGAGGTCTGCGCGCAGCAGCAGGAGCAGTACCTGCCCACGGACCAGGCGCTCGCGGTCTACGACGAGCGGCTCACCTACGGCTTCCCGCAGGTCGGCGAGCCGGGCCGTGCGGTCGACGTCCCGTCCGGCGCCGAGGACCTGCTGCGCACCGCGTTCCCGACTCTCACCGGAGACCAGCGGCGGCTCGTCCTCGCCGCGACCGCGATCGACTCCGGCTACGCGCTGGACGTCGAAGGCCCCGCGGAATGGCAGCGCGTCGATCTCGCGGCCGCGATGGCCGCCGACGTCGTCGTCAACCCGGACGGCACGCTCACCGTCGACGGCGAGGTCGTCGGCGAGCCGACCGAGCCCGCCGACCCGCTGGTCGCGGTCGAGACGTCCGCGCGCTGCCTCGCCGGCACGCCCTACGTCGCCGTGCGCGCGCACAACGTGTCCGACGGCGCGCTCGCGGTCGCCCTCGTCACGAGCGCGGGCTCGAAGGCCTTCGACGCCGTCGCGGCGGGTGCCAACGCGTACCAGTCGTTCGCCGTGCGCGGCGAGGCGACCGAGCTGCCCGTGACCGTCACGGCGAGCGCCACGAGTGGCGCGACGCAGGAGGTCGCGCGGGACGTCGTCGTCCCGGCCTGCGGCTGACCACGCCCGACCCGGGAGGTCGACCGCCACGTGGCGGGACACTTCCCGGGTCGCCGCGGTCTGTCTTGGCCGGAGTCTCGGGTGAGAGTGTTGCGCCCCGGGTCTGATGGAGGCTCTCATTCCACGGAAGGGTGAGAGTCATG